>NZ_JAUCEU010000007.1:2060000-2367500 GCF_030348765.1 Neobacillus sp. CF12
AATCGGTCAGAATTATCACCAACCACTGTATGAAAAAAAACATTAATGCCAAGTCCAGCGAGTTGTTGCGATAAAAATCGTGCATTACTATTAACGATTTGACCTAGTAGTAATTCAGAACCAACAGCAATAATTTCTGCATTCATTATCCGTTACCCCAAGTTCTATTTAGAATTTTTAAAAACATGCATATTCTTCGCAAAATAATCCCATCCTGACCAGATAGTAAAAATCAATGCAACCCATAATGCTAGATCATCAAATGGAAATCCAATCATTTCAAAAATAATATTATGTAATAAAAGTGCAGAAATTGCGATTATTTGTGCCCAGGTTTTGATTTTCCCAAGGTTATTGGCCGCTACCACTTCTCCACCTTCTACGAGTAAGAGACGAAGACCGGTAACTGCGAATTCTCTGCTTATAATTGCAATAACAATCCAAGACGCTGCATATCCTAAATCAACTAAGACGACCAATGCAGCAGATACAAGTAACTTATCAGCTAGCGGATCGAGAAATTTCCCCATATTTGTAACAAGATTATATTTTCTGGCGTAATAGCCATCTACCCAATCTGTCGAAGAAGCAAAAATAAAGATTAGTGCGCCAACAAAATGAGTAACCGGAAGATCAGCTCCCAAGAGGTGCATGTTTCCCCAATCAAAAGGGGCAAGCATAATTATCAAGAAAATAGGAATTAATAGTATCCTTGATATCGTTATTTGATTTGGTACATTCATTGTTTTGCCTCCAAGTATTAATAGAAGAAAAATAGTCATCACTGGATGACTATTCGTTCTTCGGAACGTATTGAATCGTTATGTTCTGAAGAACCTCATCAGCAGGTGTGATTGCATACTCAAGCTTTTGGTCATTTACGTAAATCTCTGTCGCGACCGTATTACCAACAACAATGACTGCTTTCGATTCTCCCGTTAAATCTACTTCCTTACTTTGTATATCAGTGGTTGATAATAACCCCTGGAACTTTGATACACCACTGCTATTTTTAACATTTATCCATGTTTTCCCTGTTGAAACCAGTTTCACAACAAATTTTTCTGCATTTTTCAAATCATAGGTTGAGTTTTCTCCACTGCTTTGTACGGCAGTTAATTCTTGTTTAGGCGTTTCTACAATCGGAGTTTCCTCAACAGTCTTTTGTTCATCATTCTTTTCTTCTTCAGTATCCTTTGTTTCTTCTTTTTTTGTCTCATCTGCTTTGTCTAGATTCTCAGAGCGAACAAATTTAACGGGTTCATCTTTCTTATTAATGATATCATTCGCTTTGTCACCAACGTTATTAACAACAAAATAATACAGCACACCAGCAGCACCAATAATAAAGACCCCTATCAAGACTTTTGGGATAATATCGAATATTTTCGATGATCCTTCTGTTACAGTCTTTCGGGTTTTTACTCTAGACAATTGTTCTGGTAAATCTTCATTGTGAGTTGCAGGTATTTCACTTTTATATGTTTCAAAAATTTCATCGGGATTAAGTTGAAGAGCTTCAGCATATTGCTTTACAAAAGCACGGACATAAAAATTTCCTGGCATGCTAGAGTAATTGCCTTCTTCAATACCTATTAAATATCGCTTTTGTATTTTTGTGATTGACTGTAAATCCTCTAAGCTTAACCCTTTGGCTAATCGCGCTTCTTTTAGTCGATTACCTAATTCAGTCACCAGTTAACACCTTCCAATTATTAAAATCCAAAATCTCCAAAATCAGAGCCAGAGAATAAGTTATTTTGGTCAACAATGTCATATGTAATTTCTTCATCAGCATCGTTTCTTAATTCGATAATATAGTCAAAATCATCCAGGGTATACTCAGAATTTTGAACAAAGATATCAGGATGTTCGACCACTTTAACCGCAGGTAAACGCATGATCTCTCGTACAAGTTGCCAATGCCGCTCACTTGCACGTTTGGTTGAAACAATTCCGTCAAGAATGAACAAATTGTTTTCGTTGTATTCATCTTGAATCAGCTGATTCCGTATGGTTTGTTTTAAAAGAGTGGAAGAAACAAATAGCCACCGTTTATTGGCACAGACACTCGCTGCAACTACAGACTCTGTTTTCCCTACCCTAGGCATCCCACGAATCCCTATCAGTTTGTGTCCTTCCTGCTTAAATAATTCAGCCATAAAATCAACTAATACCCCAAGTTCATTTCGAACAAATCGGAATGTCTTTTTATCATCAGCATCACGTTGTATGTACCGCCCATGACGAACTGCCAGCCTGTCACGTAGTTTTGGTTCCCTAATCTTAATTACTTTTATTGTGTCCATTGTATTTAAAATTGACTCTAACCGTTTAATTTGATTATCATCTTTTACTAAAATCAATAACCCACGTCTACCTTCATCTACTCCGTTAATCGTTACAATATTAATCGACAGCATCCCGAGTAATGAAGAAATGTCGCCCAATAAACCAGGACGGTTTTTTTGAATCTCATATTCTAAATACCACTCTTTCTTCTCCATAAAAAACCTCCTAAGCGTAAACGACAAAATTTTCATTCCTTATCTATCCATAATAATATATGATTTCGATTGAAGATGAAAGCAAAAACAAGTTCAATACCCATTTAATATGTTTTGCTTCAAAAATGCAAAAAAAGAGAGGTTAACCCTCTCTCTTAGCGACTACCATTATTTTGAACTAATTTAACCATAATGTTAGCAATTGCTTGCTGCTCTTCCTTGTCTGCCACAGACCATAAGTCTGCCAGGATTCTCTCCTGCTCGTTTTTAGGCTCAACCTGTTCAGATAGATAATCACCAATTTGTAATGCAAGCGCACTTATAGCACCTTCGCTCATCCCTTCATTTTGTGCTTGATGAAGGCGGTCAGCAAGAAAGTCTTCCCATTGTTTCCAGTTATCTAAAACAGACATATTAAACCCTCCTTTATGTTGTACAGTGTTATTTTGCTTTGTTATGAGGGTTATTATTCATAAAATATTATGTATAATTCATGTATACCAACCGCCATTAATTGAAAGAACTTGGCCTGTTATATATGAAGAATCGTCTGAAAGCAGAAACTTTACACCATTAGCAATTTCCTCTGGAAGACCCAGTCTGCCCATTGGGATTTCATATTGAAGCAACTGTTTATCCTCCTCTGAGAATTGCCCCATCATAGGTGTCTCAACGGCACCAGGTGCAATCGCATTCACACGCACTCCATTTAATGCGACCTCTTTGCTTAAGGCCTTTACAAATGAAATTTGCGCCCCTTTTGCAGTCGAATAGGCAACTTCACAAGCTGCGCCAGTTTGACCCCAAATGGAAGAAATAAGGATGATATTTCCTGATCGTTTTTTCACTAACTTTGGCAACAATTCTTTTGTAATCAATAATGGATTCGTAACATGAACCCTCATTATCGATTCTACCTCCTGTTGATTGGTATCCACCAGGAGACCATAATGGCTATTTCCACTACAATGAATAATCGCATCGAGGGAGAAAATTTGCGAACAAATCTTTTTGTATCCCTCAGGATCCTCTAGATTAGCTTGAATCGTTATGTATTCTCCGCCAAAGGGTTTGACTTGTGCTAATAATTCTTTTATTGATTTTTCATTTTGATTAAAATGTAAATATAAATGATACCCCAAAGACGCTAACTTTAAGGCAGCCGCTTGCCCGATCCCGCCGCTTGCTCCCGTGATTAATGCATATTTTCCCACGTGCTTCACTCTTTCTCAATAAACTACTCCTACTATAAACGAAAAGAAAAGCGCCGGCTAGCGACGCTTACACATTATTTCTTTGGTATCACTTGACATACTGAGAAACGCTCTTCCGAAATAACTTCTGACGCCATCGTTTTAACATCATTTAAGGTGATTTTCTCTAATGTAGGAACAACATCAAATAAATTCATGTCATTAAAGGCATATCTTGTGAATTGATTTGCAATATACTCGGGTGAATTCACAGCACGTAAAAATCCCCCAATTTTCTTCTTTTTTGCCCTATCTAATTGCTCTTCTGTAAAAGTGGTTCCGTTTTTCGCTTGAAATAACATGTCTTTAAGTTGATCAGTTAATTTTTCAGGATTTTCAGTATCCCCGCCAATCATCGCAAAGCCAAATCCCTGTTCCTGTGTATAGTCATAAGAGAAAGTTTCATCAATAAGACCATCATTATAAAGTTGAGTATAATTGTCTGAACTTTTTCCAAACATCAAATCTAGGAGTACATTCATTGTTAACTCATTCTTTAACAACTCAGCTCCCGATTGATCTACGTGAAGTGCTTTCATCCCTATTAAACATTTAGAGGTTTGCACATTCATCTCTAGGACTTGTTTCTGCTGGGCTGCATGTACAGGTTCATCTTCAAACTTACGCTTAATTTCTGGCATGTCTTCGTATACCTTTTTCAGTTGGTTATCTCTGATTTGGTCCATAAATTTCGTGGGGTCCACTGGGCCAACAATAAACAACAACATATTGCTTGGGTGATAAAAAGTATTGTAGCATTCATAAAGCAAGTCTTTTGTGATATGGGAGATTGATTCTATTGTACCTGCTATATCAATCTTTACCGGATGGTTTTGATATAGATTTTGAATCAGGCCAAAATAGAGACGCCAATCCGGATTATCGTCATACATGGTGATTTCTTGACCAATAATTCCTTTTTCCTTTTCAACCGTTTTTTCCGAAAAGTAAGGATCTTGAACAAAATCAACTAACGTTTTCAGGTTCTTCTCTACATCCGAAGTACTGGAAAATAAATATGCTGTCCGGGTAAAGGATGTAAAGGCGTTTGCAGATGCCCCCTGCCTGCTGAACTGTTGAAAGACATCTCCGTCTTCTTTTTCAAAGAGCTTATGCTCAAGAAAATGAGCAATCCCATCCGGTACCTTTACATATTCCTCTTTCCCTAAAGGTACAAAGTTATTATCAATCGATCCGTATTTTGTTGTAAATGTGGCAAATGTCTTGTTAAATCCCTTTTTAGGTAAAATATATACATTTAACCCATTGGGTAACTTTTCGTGGTAAAGTTCTTCCTGGAGTTGGTCGAAATTAATTTTCTCCATTATTTTACCGCCTCCGTTCCTGTTAAGAAGTAGATGGTATCAAGCTCGATCTTGTTGGCAACTGCCATGATTTCATCGCTTGTTGTTTTTTCCATATCCGTAATCCACTGCTCAAGTTTAATATCCTTGCCAGCCACAACGTTATGGTAAAGTATCTCCGTTAATCCTCTAGAGGTATCAATGGTTTCAAGAATCTGATTTCGAATAACTGCTTTTGTTTGAACTAATTCCTGATCAGAAAAATCGCCTTTTTTCATGGCTTCTAATTGGTCGCGAATAATGCCTACTGCCTGATCATAGTTCTTTAAGTCTATCCCTGACATTACCATCATGAGTCCCTTATGGCTTTCGAGCCTGCTTGAGACATAATAGGCTAAACTAGCCTTTTCGCGGACATTGATAAACAATTTCGAGTGTGAAAAACCTCCAAAAATGCCATTAAACAATTGAAGAGCAAAATAGTCGGAATCACCATAGACGATATTTGTTCGGTAACCTATATTTAGTTTTCCTTGCTTTACATCCTGCTCTTCTTTCATTTCATGGACTTTTTCCTTTTTCTCAACCTTTGTAGTTTCAATTTTTTTCGGTGTGCGCTCTGCGAATTTCAAAAGTTCATTGGCGAGGCTTTTCACCTCATCTTCCTTTACATCACCAATTACATAAAGGTCCATTTCGTCTTCGGAAAAAGCTTTTTGATAATAATCGAATAACGTTTCTGGCGTAATTCCTTCTACATCCTCTGCTTCACCATTCACTTGAAGAGCGTACGGCTCACCTTTACACATTTCTTCAAGGAGTCGGACATTTGAATACCGCATTTTATCATCATATACGGATTGAATTCTTTGTTTTAAAGATCTCTTTTCTTTGTTCACTGTATCTTGATCAAATGCATTTCCAGATAAATTCGGTTTAGTTAAAACCTCTGCAAGTAGTTCAAACCCTTTTTTTAATAAAGGAGTGGAATCACTTAAAAACTTTTCATTGGCGATTTCCAGCGTGAAACTGACTATATGGTATTCACCTTTTTTGGCTAAGTCAATAAACAGTGTTGCACCATACAATTCATCTAAATAAGAGCGCAATGCAGTAGTTGTCGGGTAATTAGCAGAACTACTTTGTAATACTTGAGGCAGCAGGGCTCGTTTGGTTACATCCTCCTTTGTTAAGGGAGCTTTCATTTTCCAAACAAAGGTATTTGTTTTATATTTATCTGTTTCAATGACATGGAGTTTGTACCCCTGCATGTTCGTAATTTTTTCTGCAGTTGAATCCATTGAATGACCTCCTTATAATTTCTAATTTCTTCTTATACTATATGTAAACATTCATCCGGTTATTTTACATCATTTCCATTGTAATAAACCGTTATTCTTACTATAATTTGCCAAGCTTGTTCAATACAAGTTTTAAGATTTGCTTTGTTAAAGTTACCTGCTGATTTGCGCTCCAGGTGCTTCGCTTTCCGCAGGATGTCCGGGGAGCCTCCTCGACGCTAAAGCGTCTGCGGGGTCTCCCCTGCCCCTTACTCCTGCAGGAGTCTCGCACCTTCCGCTCCAATCTAACAAAGTTAAATGCTGTAAAATTTATCAACAAAAAACCCTCGGTTGATTGTACCGAGGGTTTGGTGGGAAATTTATCTGCTTCCTTTGATATAATGTGTTCCACTTGCTTTTGGAGCGTCTGCGCGGCCAATAAAACCTGTTAGCGCTAAGATGGTTAACACATATGGAGCAATTAATAGATATACATTTGGAATATTTTCCAAGAAAGGCAAACTTGAACCGATAATACTGATACTTTGTGCAAAACCAAAGAATATTGCAGCACCAAGTGAACCAAGTGGATGCCATTTACCAAAAATCATTGCTGCGAGTGCCATAAAGCCTTGTCCACTAATGGTTGAATGGCTGAAGTTTGAAGTAATGGATTGTGCATAAACACCACCGCCAATACCTGCTAAAGCACCAGATATAATGACACCAAGATAACGCATTTTTGTTACGTTAATACCCATTGTATCAGCAGCCATTGGGTGTTCACCAACTGAACGAAGTCGAAGTCCAAATGGTGTTTTAGCGATGACGTACCAAACAATAACAGCTACTAAAATCGCAAAGAATGAAGTCCAATACGTGTTTTGGAAAAATATTTCACCAATAACAGGTATATCTTTTAAAACTGGTATATCAATTTTATTAAATCCTTTACTGATAATTCCTGTTTCACCTTTATCATAAATAAGTTTAACGAGGAACAAAGTCAAACCAGAAGCGAGTAAGTTAATAGCTACCCCGGAAACTGTATGGTCAGCACGGAATGTAATTGCCGCAACCGCATGTAAAATCGAGAATATCGCACCGGCAGCCATAGCAACAAAGATAGCAATCCATGGTGTTAAGCTTCCGAAGGTTTCAACAAACGTTAAATTAAAAACAATTGCCGTAAATGCACCAATAACCATTAATCCTTCTAATCCAATATTTACAACCCCAGAACGTTCTGAGAAAATACCGCCTAATGCAGTGAAGAGAAGTGGAGCAGCCCATAAAAGAGTGGATGGAACGACAATCATCAAAATATCCATTAAGCTCACTTACTTCACCCCCTTTTTACTGAACTTATCTAGTATAACTCTTATCATATAACTCGCCGCAACGAAGAATACGATTAGGGCAATGATGATGTCTACAAGTTCATTTGGAACGCCAGCTTCAAGAGGCATATTTAAAGCACCGACTTCTAGAATACCGAAGAGGATGGCAGAGAAGAATACCCCAAGTGCAGTGTTAGCTCCTAATAGCGCAATCGCAATACCGGTGAAACCTACGCCAGTAAATCCACCTTTAACAGCTGCATATCCAAACGTACCTAGTCCTTCCATTGCTCCTGCTAAACCAGCAAATGCACCGGAAATAACCATTGATAACACAATATTATTATTAACATTCATACCAGCATAATGTGCTGCATGCTGGTTAAATCCTACTGCTCTTAATTCAAAACCTCTAGTTGTTTTTTCTAATAAGAACCACATAATGAAACAACATATAATTGCTATAAAAATTCCCCAGTGAAGTCGTGAAAAGTCTGTTAATTCTTGGAACCATTCTGACCGTAATGTTGCTGATTCTTTTACAAGCTCTGTTTTATCTCCATTATCTGATAATACATTACGAATAATGTAGTTAGTAACATGAAGTGCAACATAGTTCATCATAATCGTAACGATTACTTCGTGAACGCGGAAGCGAGCTTTTAATAAACCTGGGATATACGCCCAAATTGCTCCAGCAACGATAGATGCGATGATTGCCAGCGGCAAGTGAATCACTCTTGGCAGGTCAAATGCAACCCCAACCCATACAGCAGCAAGCCATCCGACAATAAATTGCCCTTCAACCCCAATATTGAATAATCCAACTCTGAAAGCAAAAGCAACGGCTAAACCAGCTAAAATATATGGGGTAAATTGTCTAACGACTTCTCCCATATAATAAACGTCACCAAAAGCACCATTCCATAATGCAGTAAAAGCAGCACCTGGATTATATCCACTTACTAACATAATAATTGTTCCAACAAGAATACCTAATAAAACGGCAATAACTGGTGTAATAATTCCCCTTAAGCGTTTAGACATTTGTTGCTTCACCCGCTTCCTTTCTATTCGATCCAGCCATTAATAATCCAAGCTCTTGCTCAGTCGTTTCTTTAGGATTAACAACAGCAACAATTTTCCCTTCGTAAATAACGGCAATACGGTCACTTACGTTCATAATTTCATCTAACTCAAATGAAATTAATAAGACAGCTTTCCCATTATCACGTTGTTCAATTAAACGTTTATGGATAAATTCAATCGCTCCAACATCCAAACCACGGGTTGGCTGTGCCGCAATTAGTAGATCTGGATCTCGATCAACCTCACGTCCAATAATCGCTTTTTGCTGATTTCCACCAGACAATGCACGTGCTAGCACATACTCACTTGGTGTACGAACGTCGAACTCTTCAATTAAGTTTCTAGCCTTATTGTAAATCTCTTTAAAGTTCAAAATACCATTTTTAGAATATGGTTTTTTGTTATAAGTTTGTAACACCATATTTTCCCCAATTGGGAAGTTTAACACTAAGCCGTGTTTGTGACGGTCTTGAGGAATATGACCAACGCCTGTGTCAGTTATTTTTCTCGGTGAAAGATTTACTAGTTCTTTACCATTTAACTTCACACTGCCGCTCTCTGATTTTCTCAGTCCAGTAATGGCCTCGATAAATTCCGATTGGCCGTTTCCATCGACACCGGCAATACCAACAATTTCTCCTGCGCGAACTGACAAGTCTAAACCATTAACAACTGTAACACCACGAGTATCTTTTACTACTAAATCCTTAACTTCAAAAACTTCCTGTTTTGGGTTTCCAGGACTCTTTTCTGTTTTAAAAGTTA
This sequence comes from Neobacillus sp. CF12, assembly GCF_030348765.1. Taxonomy (GTDB): domain Bacteria; phylum Bacillota; class Bacilli; order Bacillales; family Cytobacillaceae; genus Neobacillus. The sequence goes on from NZ_JAUCEU010000007.1 coordinate 2,069,539, forward strand.
CTTCACGACCTACCATTAAACTTGCAAGCTCATTAGGATTTGTTTCATTTACATTTACAGTTCCAATCCCTTTCCCTTTACGAATAACCGTACAACGATCACAAACCTCCATGATTTCTTTCAGCTTGTGGGTAATAAGGATAATGGATTTACCTTCCTTAATAAGCGTTTTCATTATTTGAATTAATTCTTTAATTTCTTGAGGTGTAAGTACAGCAGATGGTTCGTCAAAAATTAGAATCTCAGCACCACGGTATAGCGTTTTTAGGATTTCTACCCTTTGCTGCATTCCCACAGAAATATCAGAGATTTTTGCTTGAGGATCAACAGATAGTCCATAACGTTCAGAAATGGCACGAACTTCCTGTTCAGCCTTCTTAATGTCAATACGTCCTGCAGATGTTATTTCTTTACCTAGAATAATATTTTCGGTGACGGTAAATGTATCTACAAGCATAAAGTGTTGATGCACCATTCCAATTCCTAGATCATTTGCAATGTTTGGATTTGAAATGTTCACTGGTTTTCCTTTTACACGGATTTCTCCGGCTTCAGGTTGATATAATCCAAAAAGGACGTTCATTAAAGTTGATTTACCCGCACCATTTTCACCGAGTAAAGCATGAATCTCTCCTTGTTTCAACTGAAGTGTAATGTTGTCATTCGCAACAAATCCACCGAATTCCTTACGGATATTGAGCATTTCAATTACATAATCCATTTATTTCACTCCCCATAATAAGGTAAAATTATTCATCAGTAGTAAGAGGTCAGACTTTTAATATTTTTTAAAAAAAGGGATATCCTCCCTACTTAAATCCTAAATGAAAGGTAGAAAACATTTTCTACACTTCAGTTAAGATTTTAAATTAAGAATAAGCGGGAGTAACATATCCCGCTTATTTAAGTTAATTATTTTACAGTAAATTTCTCAAGTTCAGCACGAGTTCCAGGAACTGTGATATCCCCTGATTTAATTTTTTCTACCCAATCTTGCACTGCCTTTTCAATATCAGCTTTGTTAGCAACCTTATCATTGATAGGTGCTACACCTACACCATCTTGTTCAAGACCGTATAATGCAACTTCTCCACCTGGGAAGTTACCTTCTTTAGCTTTTGTAGCTAAGTCTTTAACTGCTACGTCAACACGCTTAAGTGCTGAAGTAAGAACTACTTCTGGTCCCATGTCGTTTTGGTCACGGTCTACACCGATTGCCCAAATTTCTCGTGCTGGATCTTTCTTCTTCAAGTCGCCAGCTTCTTTGAATAATCCGTTACCAGTTCCACCAGCTGCGTGGAAGACAACATCTGCGCCAGAAGAATACATTTTAGAGGAGATTGTTTGACCAAGTTCTGCTTTATCAAATGCACCAGCATATTGTACGTCAACTTTAACTGTTGGTTTCGCAGCTTTAACTCCAGCTAAAAATCCTGCTTCGAAGCGCTCGATAACTGGGATTTCCATTCCACCGATAAATCCAATATGATCAGTTTTTGTTGCCATCGCTGCAGCAACACCAGCTAAGAATGCTGCTTCTTGCTCTTTAAATAGAACACTAGCAACGTTTGGCTGTTTAACTTCTGCATCAATAATTGCAAAGTTAGTTTCTTTTTGTTGTTGTGCAATCTCGTCAACTGCAGCTTGCATTAAGAAACCGATACCGTAAACTAAACCAAAATCTTGACGTGCAAGTGTGTTAAGGTTCGTTGAGTAGTCAGCATCAGATTTAGATTGAAGGTACGTATATCCTTTTGTTCCTTCTTCTAAATTGTTGTCCTTACCAAAAGCTTGAAGACCTTCCCAAGCAGATTGGTTGAAAGATTTGTCATCAACTCCACCAACGTCAGTAACCATCGCAACTGTAAATGGTTTTTCTTCTTCTTTGTTACCACCTGTAGCACCTTCGTTTTTGTCATCAGCTTTACCACAAGCACCTAATAGTGTTCCTGCAGCAAGTACAAGCGATAACGCCATACCAATTTTGCGCTTTTTCAAGGAAAAGACCCCCTATATATGTTTTTTGATTTAGTAGAAATGCACTAAATAGCAGATTTTTTCTGTTTTAAGTATGGGTCAAGGTTAAAACCTTTTTCTTAATACCTGAAAACTAAATTTATCTGCTTTAAAGTAGTTTACCGAAAAAAGGACTGGTTCATCCATTTCATCGAAATGCATTTGCTTTAAAACGAGCAATGCAGTTTCTGGTTCACATTCTAGAATTGGGGAAATTTTCTCATGATAACCAATTGGTTCAATCTGAGCAACCGCATATGTAATTTTTCGGTTTGCCTCCTCTTCCAAAATGGAAAAAATTGATTCCTCTCCATGTGAAAATGTCTCTGGCAAGATTTTTTCAGGTACCTTGTCGATACAGTACACAACAGGTTCCCCGTTTGCAGTTCTAACCCGCTCCATGATCACAATTTCCTCATTTGCAGAACATGAGAAACGACGAATGTCCTCTTCAGTAGCTCCAACAGTTGATGAACTTAAAAAGATTGTTCCTGGTTTCATCCCCGCCTGAAATATCATATCTGTAACACTATTTAGTTGTTCGATCCCTGAGGTAAACAGCGGCTTAGAATTAACAAATGTCCCAACACCGTGGCGACGAATGATAACGTTTTCTTCTTCAAGTATGCGTAATGCCTCTCGAAGTGTTGCTCTGCTTACTCCAAGATGTTTGGCAAGATCGAATTCGGATGGAAGCTTTTCTTTTTCTTTGTAAACTCCTAGTTCGATATCTTGTTTTAACCGATCGATAACTTGTAGGTATAAATGTCGGTTATCTAGCTTAATAGACATGCGGGTACCTCCAGCTCTTTCTTAAGACATCAGACATCTGATGTATAATCATTCCTACTAATCGAAAATAATATAACATTTTTTTTTGCATATGGAAATAGAATTTCAACATTTTGTCGAAAAAAGCCAGAATGTCGAAAATTGTCAAAAATAATAGGTCTTTTTACTCGGAAATCTGCTATAATTTATAGTTGTCTATATAACATTGGAATATTTAGGTAATTTATGGTAAAAAAAGAAGAGCCCAAAAAGGCTCTAGGTTTAATTCACTTCTTCATTTGGTTTTGAATGTAAAACTGCTCGTGGTTTACTTCCCTCATATGAACCAACAATCCCTCGTGCTTCCATTTCATCTATCAAACGTGCCGCTCTCGTGTAGCCTATCCGGAATCGACGTTGTAACATTGAAACGGAAGCTGTTTGCATTTCTATCACCAAATCCACTGCATCACCATATAACTCATCGTCAACCTCACCGACTGCCTCCGTTATTTCATCTGGAATCATTTCTTCTTGATATTGAGCCTTTTGCTGTCCAATAACAAAATTTACTGTGTCCTCTACTTCATTGTCAGAAAGAAAAGCTCCTTGCACCCGAACTGGTTTTGAAGCCCCAACCGGTAAAAATAACATATCTCCCCTGCCTAACAGTTTTTCAGCACCGCCCATATCCAAGATGGTTCTTGAATCCGTTGCACTTGAAACCGCAAAAGCAATTCTTGAAGGAATATTTGCTTTAATAACACCTGTGATGACATCTACTGATGGACGCTGTGTAGCTATAATCAAGTGAATACCAGCAGCTCTAGCCATTTGTGCAAGTCTAGTAATGGAATCCTCTACATCTGAAGAGGCTACCATCATTAAATCAGCTAACTCGTCTACAATCACAACAATATATGGCAATAGAGGCTGTTTGTCATTCTCTTCCACGTTATGCCTTTTAACATGGTCATTATACCCTTCTATATTACGTGTTCCGGTATGAGAGAACAGTTCATAGCGTCTTTCCATTTCACTTACAACCTTTTTCAAAGCCTGCGATGCTTTTTTAGCATCTGTTACTACAGGTGCTAAAAGGTGCGGTACTCCATTATAGACATTTAACTCAACCATCTTTGGATCAATCATCATTAATTTTACTTCATGAGGCTTAGCTCTCATTAATATGCTGGTAATAATACCATTAATACATACACTTTTCCCACTTCCGGTTGAACCGGCTACAAGTAGATGCGGCATTTTATTTAATTCAGCCAGTACAGCCTCCCCAGTAATATCTCTGCCAAGACCAATAAGCAGTTTCGATTCTGGTTTATTATTTTGTGTTGCTTCTAGTACCTCTCGTAAGGATACAACTGCCACCTCTGAATTAGGAACTTCAATTCCTATAGCAGACTTTCCAGGAATAGGGGCTTCAATTCGTATATCTTTAGCAGCAAGTGCTAATGCTAGATCATCACTTAAACTGACGATTTTACTAACCTTCACTCCAACATCAGGGTGAACTTCGTATTTTGTAACAGCTGGACCAAGATGTACTTGAGTCACACGTGCCTTCACTCCAAAACTCTGAAAAGTCCTTTCAAGTTTAGCTGCATTTGCATGGATTAATTCATATTCCCCACTCTGATCCGTTTTCTTTGGCAGCTTAAGGAGTCTTAACGGCGGTAATTCATATGCTACATTCTCCACTTCTGTAAAGGTAATTGGCGGCGTGGAATCTTCTTCTGGTATTTTTTGTTCATTTCCTTTATGCTTTGAATCCTCTTTCCTTCGTTTTGCTTTTTGTGGCTCTTCGTCAGAATATGCACGATCTGCAAAGCTGGAGATAAGAGGTTCAGGTGTCACGAACTCATCCTGGACATTTTGTAAGGGAGGATTGATTTCTGGTTGAACAGATGCTGCTGCTGCACGGTTCTCTCGTTCCCGTTGCTGTTGTATTCTTTTTTCTTCCCTGCGCTCCTGTTTTTTCTGCTTCCATTCTTCGACATCCAATTTAAAGGCATTCCACTGTCCCTTTGAAAATTCAATTATCGTCGTTCCTACTTTAGCAATAAAATCTCCAAATGATTTACCTGTAAGTAAAATAAAGCCTATTAAAATAAAGATAAATGCAATAATCTTTGTACCCGTTTCAGCAAAGAGATAATGAAACATTGCAAAAAGAACAGCACCAATCATTCCTCCGCCAAGGTCGATTGTACTCGTTTCCCCTTTGACTTCCATCATAAATATTTCCCATGTATTACTAATGACACTAGGATCTTTAAAATTCCCATCATTAGTTAGTAAATGAAAAAGTGTTACATGGCTTAAAAGCAAAATAGAAGAAACGATAAGATAAGTGCCAATTAATTTTGTATGAAAGATAAAAGGTATTGTCCGTTTCCACATCAGATACACACTTAAGATCACAAGACCAATCAAACTTAGCATATACCATTCCCCCATCCAAAAACGGAAAAATAATACTGCTGCTTCACCTACGGCTCCCAATTTTGCAATTGAAATAATAGCTAGCGCTAATAATGCTAGCGCTGTAAGCTCAAATTGAACGGTTTGTTTTAAATGATTATCTCTCTTTTTTGATCTTCTCTTTTTCTTTGCCATCTAATCACCTGTCTATAAAAGTGTAGTACTATCATTAGCAACCTTTTGCATTATCAAACATATGTATGAATGCTTTAATGGAAGGCTTTGTTAAATTTGTCTGTTGATTTTCGCTCCATTAAGGAAAGCATCTACGAATACTCGCCGCAGGGACAGGCGATTTTTGCCTGTCACCAGGCACTTCGCTTTCCGCGGGCGGTCCGGGGAGCCTCCTCGGCACTTTTGCGCCTGTGGTGTCTCCCAGCCCCGTCCTCCCGCAGGACATTGAATTACTTCCTCGAATCTGCCCACGCACGAAGAAAATGCGATAGCATTCGAGGAGTCTTCGTGCCTTCCGCGAAAATCAACATGTATCTTTAACAAAGCCTAATTACCCATAAAAGGAAGAAAGCAGCCCACAGTGGCTGCTCCTAGTTTCGTATCCTGATTATACCATAATTTCCTACTAGTTTGCGGACAATCCTTCAATGCTGGCACAAGAAATTTTAGTACCAGGGCATATGCGCTCATCTAAATAATGTTGCGGATCACTGCTTAATATACGTACCACTTGAACGTTTTGGGCATCAGACAGTTCGACTAAGAGTGATACTCCTTGATAGGTTACAGTTTGTTGTCTAGCAAAGGAGTCTGAATCAGTCGGAAAGATTAATTCTTGTGGCATCGTCGTATACAGAATCATTGAATCAGCCCTCCGCCCTCAACTTTAGATTGTTCAATTAATTCATTAAGTTTCTTCATTGCTGGTCCAAGTCCACCAACCTCATCTATCAATCCATATTCCACAGCATCTGGACCAATTACATTTGTCCCTATGTCACGAGTAAGATTTCCTTTTGCAAACATTAAGTCCTTAAATTTCTCTTCCGTAATCTTTGAGTGCTTGGTTACAAAGTTGACAACTCTATCTTGCATCTTGTCTAAATATTCAAATGTTGCCGGAACCCCGATTACGAGACCTGTTAAGCGGATGGGATGAATTGTCATCGTAGCCGTTTCGGCAATAAAGGAATGATCACAGGAGACTGCTATTGGCACTCCTATTGAATGCCCCCCACCTAAGACAATCGATACCGTTGGTTTTGAGAGTGTGGCCAACATTTCAGATATCGCCAAGCCGGCCTCCACATCTCCGCCAACTGTATTTAGGATGATCAGTACTCCTTCTATTTTGGGATTTTGTTCTATCGCTACTAATTGAGGAATCAAGTGTTCATATTTTGTAGTTTTATTTTGTGGAGGCAGCGCTAAATGACCCTCAATTTGGCCGATAATCGTTAAACAATGGATTTTTGAATCAGAAGATAGCTGAGGTACATTCGTTTGACCCAGCTGTTGTATTTTTTCCATTAAAGAAGAAGGCTTTTCCTCTTTTTGAGGTTCTTGCCCTTCCTGATTTCCAGCTTCGTTTTGTTGTCTATCCTTATTCATCATAAGTCTCCCTTCACGCATGATAACGTTAGTATTAACCTATGAAACAATTTCATTCTTAGATAAATGGAATAATCATGCACAAAATAAAGAAAGGCATTGGTTCCCCAATGCCTCTCTTAGCCTATTTATACTTCCATAATAATCGGAAGGATCATAGGTCTTCTTTTCGTTTTCTCAAACAAATACCGGTTTAATCCATCTCTAACATCCTGCTTAAGACTGGACCATTCAAAGGAATCTTTAGAAATGTTCTTTTGCACGATTTCTCGAACTAATTTTGTTGATTCATCCATTAATTTTTCTGATTCACGAACATAGACAAATCCTCGTGAAATAATTTCTGGGCCGGCAGCAATCTTCTTATCCTGACGTGTTAATGTTACCACTACGATTAAAATACCATCTTGAGATAAAAGTCTTCGATCACGTAAAACAATATTTCCAACATCACCGACACCGATACCATCAATTAAAACATTCCCGGATGGTACTTTCCCACTAATAGTTAATACTCCATCCTTATATTCTACTATATCCCCACGGTCTGGAATAATAATATTCTCATCAGAAATTCCACAATCAAGTGCCAGTTTCCGATGGGCTTTTAACATTCGATATTCCCCGTGCACTGGAATAAAAAACTTTGGTTTCATTAAGTTAATCATAAACTTTAATTCTTCTTGACTTCCATGACTGGAAACATGTATTGTTCTCTTTCCTGAAATAACATTAGCTCCTGCCCTAAAAAGCATATCCACGGTCCTAGAGATCAATAATTCACTTCCCCTTAGAGGTGAAGCAGCAATTAATACAGTATCCCCCGGCTGGATATTTACATATTTCGCAGTTTGTTTAGCCATCTTTTGAAGGGCTTCAATCGGTTCCCCTTGACTTCCTGTCATCAAAACAACGATTTGCTTGTCTTCATAGTTATTTATTTCGCTAACAGGGACAATAAGGTCTTCTTCCACCTCTAAATAGCCTAAATCTAGTGCGATATGATAGATTCTCTCAAGGCTTTTACCAACGACTGCTACTTTACGGCCATTATCCCTAGCAGCATCAAATATATGCTGAATTCTGTTTATGTCAGAGGCAAAGCATGCTGCAATAATTCTTCCACGTGTATTATAAAATGCAGTTGATAATTCCCGCTCAACAATTGCCTCAGAAGTAGTGTATCCAGGTTTCTCTGCTTCTGTACTATCTGAAAGTAAGCATAGTACACCATTTTCTCCGATTGCAGCCATTTTTCCTATTTCAGGTTTATACAGCTTTGTAGCGGCTTGATCAAATTTAAAATCTCCGGTATATACAATGCTGCCTTCTGAAGTATGAACACAAACCCCAACTGAATCGGGAATACTGTGATTTGTTCGGAAGAAACTCACCTCAACGGAATTCATTTGTACAATACTATCCGAAGTTATTTCAATAAAGTTCGTTTTCCCGCTAAACTCCTGCTCTTTCAGCTTTGCGTTTGCGAGAGCGAGGGTAAGTTTTGTTCCGTAAACAGGTATGTCCATTTGGCGGAGAAGGTAGGAAAGGGCACCGATATGGTCTTCATGACCATGTGTTAGGAATACCGCCTTTACTCTTTCCTTGTTTTCAGTCAAATAACTGATGTCTGGAATAACGATATCAATGCCAAGCATTTCATCCTCGGGGAACATTAGCCCGGCATCAATGATATAAATATCCTTGTCCACTTCGACAAGATACATGTTTTTTCCGATTTCTCCAATACCACCAAGCGTTATAATCTTAATGGAACTATTTTTTCTATTTATCAATTTCCGTTTCCTCCTATGTTGATTGTCTAGCTCATGCACTTTTCACTAGAGGGCTTCGACATTCCAAATATTGCCCGATCGAAATCAGTTATGCTTATTATACTTGAAACATGAAAACCTTTACAACCAAATTTAGTTGTTTTTACCATTGTAGGAAAATAAGTGAGAGGGAAATGTTTAGAAATTAAAAAATGCCAACCGATTTTTATCGATTGGCATTGCATAATCATACTAATAATTTACTTAATGTTGACCGTTCTTGTTCCGTTAATGGGACTAGTGGCAATCTTACAGATCCTACATCGAGTCCTTTAACCTGGAGAGCCGTTTTAACAGGAGCGGGGCTTGGAGCCGCAAAGAGTCCCTGCATGAGCGGAAGAAGCTGTTGGTGTAGACTTGCCGCCTTTGCATTGTTACCTTCTAAAAAGGCCATCACCATCTCTTGCATTTCGTTCCCAATCACATGGGAGGCAACAGAAACCACTCCTACCCCGCCAATAGACAGAACCGGGATGGTCATTCCATCATCGCCACTATACAGATCAAAATCACTGTCAGTATTTGCAATAATGCGGGTCATAGCATTTAGGTCACCGCTTGCTTCTTTAACAGCAACGATATTAGAGACTTGGGACAGCCTAATAATGGTTTCGGGATGAATATTTACCGCTGCTCTTCCTGGAATATTATAAACCATCACAGGCAGAGCAGTGGCAGCTGCAACAGACTTAAAGTGTTGATACAAACCTTCTTGATTCGGTTTATTATAATAAGGTGCCACCACCATAATACCATCCACACCAAGTTGCTCAGCTTTTCGAGTAAGTTCCACGGAAGCGTAGGTATTATTGCTGCCTGTTCCTGCAATTACAGGTATTCTTTTCTTAACCACCTTCACGACATGGTCAAATAATGCCAATTTTTCTTCCTTTGATAGTGTTGGCGATTCACCAGTCGTCCCAGCGACAACAAGAGATTCCGTACCATTCTCTATTAAATAATTGACTAATTGAGTGGTCTTCGAAAAATCAATATGACCTTTTTTATCAAAAGGTGTTACCATGGCAGTTGAAACTCGCCCAAAATGAACCATTTTACTACTCCTTTCAATTACGAAAATCCAGATGTGACAATTGGCAGTTCAGATTCAAACTGCCTTTTATCAATCCTTCCTATATTAGATATCCGTAAGCTTTGATTCAAGTCCTTCTTCTTCAAGATGAAAGGCGTCATGTAATGCATTCACTGATTTTACCAAATCGTCCTGCTTGACTAGTACCCAAATGGTTGTATGGCTATCAGCTGATTGTAGGATGCGAATTCCATTCTCAGAAAGTGCGGTAACAATTTTAGAAGTAACACCCGGAACCCCAGCAATTCCTGCTCCAACTACAGAAACTTTTGCACAATGACGCTCTACTACAGGTTCATGACCTATTTCCTTTAAGACCTTTATTGCTCTTTCACTCATTTCATCGGTAACGGTGTAAACAACTCCATTAGGTGAAATATTGATGAAATCCACACTGATTTTTTCATTTGCCATTGCTTTAAAAACTTCTGCTTGTAAGTAGTATTGGTCTTTTTTTGCAAAAACCTTAATTTGGGTCACATTCGAAACATGTGCAATTCCAGTAACCGTTCTTTCTTTTATATCGCTACCTCGAGATTCTTTCGAAATGGCGGTTACCAATGTTCCTAAATTATCTGAATAGGTGGAGCGAATTCGAATAGGTACCTTTGATTGCATAGCGATTTCAACAGCTCTTGGGTGAATTACCTTTGCCCCTTGATACGCCATATTACATAGCTCTGTATAGGTAACTACTGAAAGCCTCCTCGCATTTTCAGCGATTCTAGGATCTGCTGTCATGATTCCTTCAACGTCGGTAAATATATCAATCCATTCTGCATTAAGTGCAGCTCCTAAGGCAGCGGCTGACGTATCACTGCCACCTCGTCCAATTGTAGTGATGTCACCGTTCTTTGCAGCACCTTGAAATCCAGCAACAACAACCACATCATTATGTTCTAATTCTCTTAGCAATCGGTCACATTTCATTTCAATAATCTTTGCTTGGGAATGGTCATTATTCGTTCGAAATCCCGCTTGAGCCCCTGTCAAAGCAATCGCCTTGATCCCACTTTCTATCAGCATGTTTGAAAAAACGATACTTGAAATGATCTCACCGCAGGATAATAATAAATCATGTTCCCGTTTACTAACATTGCTATGATTACCACCAATTAAAGAGAGAAGTGTATCTGTGGCATAGGGATCACCTTTTCTTCCCATCGCAGATACTACGACTACAACCTTATAGCCATCAGCTAATGCTTTTCCGATATGTTTCTTAGCATGTTGCCTGCTTTCTTTATCCCTGACAGATGTCCCGCCAAATTTTTGAACTATTATTTTCATAGACAATTAAACCTGCCTTTTTAATCAAACCATTATTTTTTTTCCGTGATTAATCCTAGCTTTATTAAGCTTTCTGCAATTTGAACTGAATTCCAGGCAGCACCCTTGAGTAAATTGTCAGAAACAACCCACATATGAAAACCACGGCTCTCATTTAGGTCGTTACGAATTCTACCTACAAACACATCATTACTTCCTACGCAGTTTGCAGGCATTGGATATACTTGATTCTCTGGATCATCTTGTAAAACAACCCCTGGTGCCGAACTTAATAATTCCTTTAATTCACCAGCACTTACTCCGTCTGCTTCAATTTCAAAATAAACTGATTCAGAGTGACCGACTGCAACTGGTAATCTCACACAAGTCGCGGCAACAGGCAGATCTGGTAAATGCATTATCTTTTTTGTTTCATTTATCATTTTCATCTCTTCAAAAGTATAACCGTTTTCTTGGAACTTATCTATTTGTGGTATCGCATTAAAGGCAATTTGATAGTGTTTCTTGTCACCTTTAACAGGTAAAATCTTCGGTTCTACTTTTTCCCCATTAAGAAGGGATTTCGTTTGTTCCTGTAATTCCTCAATTGCAACAGCTCCTGCACCTGAAACTGCTTGATAGGTGGAAACAATCACTTTTTTAAGTCCATATTTTTTCCTAATTGGTTCTAAGGCTACTACCATTTGGATAGTGGAACAATTTGGGTTTGCAATAATACCATTATGATTATGCAAATCATGTTCGTTAACCTCTGGGACCACTAGAGGAATATCTTGATGCATTCTAAAAGCACTTGTGTTGTCTACTACGATTGCTCCGTGTTTAACAGCCTCAGGTGCAAGTTCTTTTGAAATATTGCCACCTGCCGAGAATAAAGCTATATCAACTCCAGCAAAGCTTTCAGGCTTCGCTTCTTGAATGGTATGCTCAACACCCTCAATCGTAACTTTTTTACCAGCTGAACGCGCAGAAGATAAGAGAGTTAATTGACTAATTGGGAATTTTTCTTTCATTAACGTTTGGATCATTTGTTGACCCACTGCTCCTGTTGCTCCTACGACAGCTACATGATATCCACTTGTTTGACTCATTTTCTAGTACCCCTTTCAATCTTTCATCTATTATTTATTGGTTATTTCTGTTCATGGAAAAGAATCAGAAAAGGTTAATATAAATTCTCATCAGTGAGAAAATTAGTCCCACTGATGATTGAATTATTAATATATTAACATATTCCCTGAAAGAAAAAACCATATTTGACGAAAGGAGTTAGAATTAGTCTGTATCTCTATATCTTTCTATCAAAACAGGCTGAATTTGGCGGCCTTCAATGGCTGCTTCTACGGTTTCCATTAACATTGGCATTCTTGCTACCATTGAGTTTGGCTTCTTGATTGGGTCGTCCTGCCCATATGGAATAAAATAAATATGTTTTGTTGCCATTAGTCTCATTAAGTTAACACCGTTAAGACCCAATGCATCATTTGTTGAAATACCAAGTACAACCGGTTTTAAATTTCGAAGTGTGGCTTTTGCAGCCATTAGTACAGGGCTATCATTCATTGCATTCGCAAATTTACTCATCGATACACCGGTTAGCGGGGCAATTACCATACAGTCTAAAGGAATTTTCGGACCCAAAGGCTCTGCTTTAACAATTGAATCTATCGCTCTGTTTCCAGTTAAATCTTCGATTCTCTGAATCCAGTCTTCCCCTTTTCCAAAACGAGTTTCTGTATTTTTCACTGTAAATGTAACAACTGGTAAGACCTCGGCACCTGCTTGAACTAACTTCTCTATTTCCGGAAATACCGCATCATACGTACAGTGAGATCCAGTTAAACCAAAGCCTATTTTTTTTCCTTTTAAACTCATTTTACTATCCCCTTTCGCTTACCTAAATCATCTTGAAGCAATTGGGCCAGAACATTGGCTAGTATTTGACCAGCTGTTTTTGGCGCGACAATTCCAGGTAATCCTGGTGCAAGCAGTGCTTTTATGCCTCTTTTTTCTGCATACCTAAAATCTGTTCCACCTGGCTTTGAAGCTAAATCAATGATCAGTGTATGAGCAGGCATTTTGGAAATAACTGAGGCCGTTACAATTAATAATGGAATTGTATTGATTAAGATATCAGTATCTTTAATCTGTTGGTCTACTTCGTTTAAATGGAAAGGGGTTAAACCCATTTCCGTAATTCTAGCAAGATGCTCACTTTTTCTGGCACCAACCTTTACCTTTGCCCCAAGTGCATGGAAGGTTCTTGCCACACTCATTCCTACTCTTCCTAAACCTAAAACCGCAATATTGGAGCCATGAATCGTAAAATCAGTATGCTGGATGGCCATCATAATCGTTCCTTCTACTGTCGGAATAGAATTGTATATGGCCACATCGTCCCTCTCAAAAAGCTGAATAAGTGGACGATTTGCCTCCTTTGTAATACCGTTTAAATATGCATTACTAATTCCGGAGTAAATGGGACAATGATCAGGTGTTTTCTTAAGCATATCGGCTGTCAAAACTACCTTTTCATTCGAAAAGATTGTTTCAACATGCCCTTCTAAATTTGTACCGGGTACCGGTAAGATAAAAGCATCCATATTTGAAAAATCGACTTCATCCAACTTTTCCTTCACAGCGCCTGTGAACGCGTGATCAAGCTGCTCGAAGCCAATCAAAGATAATCTAGCATCTAACTCGGTTAACTTCCGGATAATCTCCAGCTGTCTTGCATCTCCACCGATCACGGCTATCTGCATCCCTGTCAGCATGAAATCATTCACCTTCTTTTTTTAAAAATCCAAGCAGAAGTCTTTTTCTTCTTATCACTTCAACATCTTATGTAAGAATGAATGAATCTGTGAGTTTTCCATTTACAGATAAATAAAAAAGCCCAAGCAAAATTTTATTTGCTTGGGCTTTGAGACTTTTATCCATTTTCCACTTCTTCTTCTTCCTTTACATCAATAATGATCATATCAGTTCCTATTTTCTTTATGTGCTGCCATGGCACTCTAATTTCTCCACCTTGTTTCCTAAATCCAAACCACTTCACGGATGGAATGAGCAATGCTTGTATTTGCCCTGTGTTTTCATTAATTTCAAGATCAGTTTGACCTAGTACACCTAAACGCTCTGCCTTTTTTACATCCACAATTTCTTTGCCACTTAATTCACTTAACCTCATCTTAATAGGCTCCTCTCTCAACACTCTATACTATATGTGTATCGATGGAACAGCTAATTTAGACTAAGAAAAGTGGAAGCGCCTTGTCCAGGGGCGACAGGCATAAGACGAGCCTGCTAGAAGGTTGTTCTTTAACCTTCTTGACGGATTGGCTTAGACCTGAGAGCCCCTAGGCGCTGGAACTAGACACTAAAAGAAAAAACAGTTCTAGGGTGAACTGTTTTTTCTTTTAGATTAAGTTCTTTGGTAATTCCCCATTCGGGCTAATTAACGAAATAGAGTATTTGTCTGTGAAAACAGATGTTGCCATCCCATCTACACTTTGTTTCGTAACTTGATCAATTTGCTCAATAATTTCATCAAGTGAACGGTGGCGTTTTAAAAGAAGTTCATTTTTCCCGTTTCGACTCATCCGGCTGTTTGTGCTTTCCAAACCTAACATTAAACTTCCTTTTAATTGCTCCTTGCTATTGTTTAATTCTTTTTCAGTAATTCCATCTTGTTTTAATTTTTCAAGTGTTGCTTGTATCGTTTCGAATAACACATCCATCTGTTTTGCCCCTGTTCCACCATAAACGGTTACCACGCCGTTATCTTGATAAGCGGAATGATAAGAGAAGATTGAATATGCTAATCCTCGCTGCTCACGAACGTCTTGGAATAATCTGCTGCTCATGCTGCCGCCTAAAATATTATTTAAAATAATTAAACTGTAGACATCTTCATGGCCAATCTTTAACCCTTCGAAACCAATACATAGATGTGCTTGTTCTGTTTCTTTCTTACGAGATAATCGATTCGATTGGAAGACTGGAATATTTTCATGTGTTGAGCTATTTCCACCCTCATAAGAACCAAAATACTTTTCAACCTCAAGAATAAATTTATCAGAAATATTTCCAGCAATCGAAATGACAACATTTTCTGGTGTATAACGATTATGGATATAGTCTTTAAGTGTTGCCCCTGTAAATGTATTTAAGGTTTCCTCAGTCCCTAGAATAGGATATCCAAGTGGATGATCTCCATAAATGGCACGGCTGAGTAAATCATGAACAATATCATCAGGAGTATCATCATACATCTTAATTTCCTCTAGAACTACATTTCTTTCTTTATTTAACTCTTCTTCAACAAAGGTTGAATTGAAGAACATATCTGCTAACACATCTAAAGCGAATTGAGCATGTGTATCCAGAACTTTAGCATAGTAGCATGTGTATTCTTTAGAGGTAAAAGCATTCACTTGACCGCCAATACTATCAAAGGATTCAGCTATTTCTTTCGCCGAGCGTGTTTTCGTCCCTTTAAAAAACATATGCTCTAAAAAGTGCGAAATACCATTCGTTTGGGGATTTTCATTTCTTGAACCAGTGCCAATCCATACTCCAATTGCCACAGATCTCACGGTTGGAATATTTTCTAATACAATTCTTACTCCATTTTTGCAAGAATATTTGTTAATCATTAAAATCCTCCTGTCTATAGAAAACGGAAACTTAAGCTTTTTCCTTTATTATCTGGATACTGTGATAAATTTATTTCATAATTCTTTCTTCACTCAATAAATCGCTTACAGAACCTATTCTTAATCCCTTTTCTTCAATGAGTGTGATAAGACGATCTAAAGATTTTGCTGTAGATTCTGTTGGATGCATGAGAACCATTGAACCATTGTCAATTTTAGAGATAACACGATGGATTAATTGGTCAGGTGTGGGTTTTTGCCAATCGATCGTATCCACTGTCCACATAACTGTTTTCATCTTGTATTCAGCTGCAATTTTAACGGTTTCATCATGGTAACTGCCACTGGGCGGTGCAAACCAAATACTTTTTTTACCAGTTGCGGCTTCAATGACTTCATTCGTTTTAACCAATTGCTCCCTAGTCTGAGCAGCCGTTAATCTTTTCATGTCAGGATGGGTGTAGGAATGATTCCCCACCTCTTGTCCAGCACCCACAATCATTTTGGCCAATTCAGGATTATTTTTCACCCATCTACCCTCAAGGAAAAAACTAGCTTTTACCTGGTGTTTCTTCAGGGAAGCAAGAATTTCAGGTAAGTATTCATTACCCCAAGCTACATTTATTATGAAGCTTACCATTGGTTTATCAGGATGCCCCCGATATATGGGAGAAGCCGGCAAATCCTTCAAATGTACCGATGGTTCTGTTTGTTTATATACTAATTTTTTTTCATTGAATATACCAAATTTCTTCATATTCTTATATGAAGCATTAATATCAACACTTAACCCATTATAGCCTGGGATCGCTTTCCACACTCTATCGATTTTAGCATTAGAAGGTGGTATTTCATATGTAGAAGCATTTTCAACAATACTTTGATATAGAGGATCTTCTTGCTTTCCCACGGTCAGCCCGTTTCCTTTTAGTGTTGTCACATAAGTATCCACCAGAGGATTGTTCACCGAGACCCACGCAGTTAGTAATAAGAAAGCAATCATACTTAACTTCTTCATTTTTTACCTTCCCCCTTCATATTAAATATATGAATTATAGGGACAAGGTAGAACTAAAAGCGAATGCGCCTTGCACAGGGGCGACAGGCATAAGACGAGCAGGCTAGAAGGTTGCTTTTTAACCTTCTGGACGGATTGGCTTAGACCTGAGAGCCCTTAGGCGCTCCTCAGAAAAGCTAAAGCTTTTCTTTCGTGCGAGGTAACGCTTCCGAAGCTTACTCTTTTGTAGCTAGATAGAACTAGATGAACTAACATGGAAAAAGTCAGGGTTCCCCCTGACCTCATATCAAAGCTAACGAGTCAGCTTTATTGTTTTTCTTCAGTCTTTTCAGCCTTTTCAGCTTTTTCACGTTGTTCCTTTAATATTGCTTTACGTGATAAGTTTACACGGCCTTGTTTATCAATTTCAGTAACTTTTACTAAAATCTCATCTCCGATGGAAACAACATCTTCGACCTTTCCAACTCTCTCTTCAGCCAATTCAGAAATATGGACAAGTCCATCTTTCCCAGCGAAAATTTCAACAAAGCACCCGAATTTTTCAATTCGTTTAACCTTACCAAGATACATTTGGCCAACTTCAACTTCACGTACGATATCTTCAATAATTTTCTTCGCTTTTTGATTCATTGCTTGATCAGTGGAGGCAATAAATACTGTCCCATCCTGTTCAATGTCAATTTTAACACCAGTTTCTTCAATGATTTTATTGATTTGCTTACCACTTGGTCCAATGACATCACGAATCTTATCTGGATTAATCTTCATGGTTAAAATCTTTGGTGCAAATTGAGAAAGCTCAGTTCTCGGCTCAGCAATTGTTGCAAGCATCGAATCAAGGATATGCATTCTTCCTTTTTTAGCCTGTTGAAGCGCTTCTTCAAGAATTTCACGAGAAAGACCTTTAATCTTTATATCCATTTGAAGTGCAGTTACTCCCTTGGCTGTTCCTGCTACTTTAAAATCCATATCACCCAGGTGGTCTTCCATCCCTTGAATATCAGATAATACAGTGTAGTATTCACCTGATGCTACAAGTCCCATCGCAATACCAGCAACTGGTGCTTTAATAGGAACACCTGCATCCATCATCGCTAGTGTACTCGCACAGATACTTGCTTGAGAAGTAGAACCATTTGATTCAAGTACTTCAGAAACAAGACGAATCGTATATGGGAAATCCTTTTCAGATGGCACGATTGGTTCTAGAGCCCGTTCACCAAGAGCACCGTGCCCAATTTCACGACGACCTGGTCCACGGATTGGTCCCGTTTCACCAACACTAAATAGTGGGAAGTTATAATGGTGCATAAAACGCTTTTCCTCTTCGATACCCAATCCATCTAGAATTTGAACATCTCCCATTGCACCTAATGTACAAATACTTAATGCTTGGGTTTGTCCACGAGTAAACAATCCAGATCCATGTGTACGCGGCAGAATACCTACCTGTGAAGATAATGGACGTATTTCGTCAATTTTTCGGCCATCAGGACGAATTTTCTCAACAGTTATTAAACGGCGAACTTCACCTTTTACAATTTTATCCAATATTTGTTTTACCTGCTTCAAGTCATCGTCATTTGCTTCATTCTCTTGGAACTTTGCAATTACACGATTCTTTACTTCTTTAATAGCATCCTCACGAGCATGCTTTTCTTGAACCTGAATGGCGGTTACCATATCAGTTTCACACAGTTCTCTAACTTCAGCTTCTAAATCCTTATCAAGTTCATAAAGAATAACTTCTCTTTTTGGTTTGCCAGCCTCAGCCATAATTTTTTCTTGGAATTCAATGAGACGTTTAATTTCTTCATGTCCATACATGATTGCCTCAAGCATTACTTCCTCAGAAACTTCATCTGCACCGGCTTCAACCATATTGATTGCATCTTTCGTACCTGCAACCGTTAAATGAATATCACTTTTTTCAGCTTGTTCTACTGTCGGATTAATCACAAACTCTCCACCGACTCTACCAACAATGACACCAGCAATTGGTCCCTCAAATGGAATATCTGAAGTACAAAGTGCTAATGAAGACCCAAACATTGCTGCCATCTCTGATGAACAATCCTGATCTACGCTCATAACAATGCTGATTACTTGTACATCATTACGGAAACCATCAGCAAAAAGAGGACGAATTGGGCGGTCAATTAATCGACTTGCTAAAATTGCCTTTTCACTAGGACGTCCCTCACGTTTAATAAAACCACCAGGGATTTTCCCCACTGCATATAATCGCTCTTCATAGTTACAAGTTAATGGGAAAAAATCTAGGTTTTTCGGTTCTTTTGATGCAGTAGCTGTACTTAAAACTGCAGTATCACCATAACGGATCATTACTGCTCCATTTGCTTGTTTGGCTAGTTGTCCGATTTCAACCGTTAATTTACGCCCAGCCCAATCCATGGAATACTCATATTTCGTTTGTTCCATTTTATTACCCCTCTCTATCCAAATCACTTTAGAGGATAATGCGATAATATCGCTCTAATCATCTAATATAAAAAAAGCGTTTATAGCTTATGTTATCAATACAAATATACTAATAGTATGCACAAATTTTCGCGACTTAAAATATGTATATAAGATTTTGTCCTACTCTTGTTACTACTTTTTAAACCTAACAAAAAAGCGGGAAAAATCCCGCTTCCTTTGATTATCGACGAAGTCCAAGTTTATTGATTAATACACGGTAACGTTGAACATCTTTATTACGTAGGTACGTTAAAAGATTACGACGCTTACCAACCATTTTCAACAGACCGCGACGTGAGTGGTGGTCCTTTTTATGAGTACGTAAGTGCTCATTCAAATTGTTGATTGATTCAGTAAGGACAGCGATTTGAACCTCTGCAGATCCAGTATCGGCTTCATGAGTTTTGTACTCATTGATAAGTTCGTTTTTACGTTCTTGAGTGATTGCCATCCTATTCACCTCCTAAATTTTCTATCCCCTGTTACTGAGCAAGCGTCGGTGACTCGACTTGCCAAGCAAAGGTTATTTTTAGTACGTTAATAAGAATACAACGTTTCACGCCAAAAAGCAAGTTCTATACTAAGAAAGTGCTGTTTTTCGCAACTATTTGGTAAGTGTTTGTCGATTGGCTGTGTTAAAACAGACTGCTGATATGCGCTCCACTAAGGAAAGCATCGTTGAATAATCACCGCAGTGACAGGCGGTTTCTGCCTGTCGCGAGGCGCTATGCTTTCCGCGGGCTCGCCCGTGAGCCTCCTCTGTCGTCCCGACCTGCGGGGTCTCACGGTGCTCGTACATCCCGCTGGAGTCAAGCGCCTTCCGCTCCTATCAACAGGTGCTAATATCAATAGTATCCTTTAACACAGCCTTTTATTAAAGTATTCAATAGCATTTTGCTTGTCTCTTTCTATTTGTGAGACTAGTTCATCTATGCCGGTGAATTTTTGTTCTTTTCTTAGGTATTGATGCCATTCAACGGTTACTTGTTGGCCATAAATATCTTCTTTAAAGTCAAATATATGGACTTCAACGGATACTTTTAAGGCTTCTTTATTGAAGGTTGGTTTGTAACCTACATTACAAACACCTTCGTACCAGCTCTCACCTATCTTGATTTTCACAGCGTATACACCGAGTGGAGGTACGATATATTCATCAATTGTATCGACGTTGGCAGTTGGAAAACCAATCGTTCTGCCCCTTTTATCTCCATGGACGACTATTCCTTCAGTCTGATAGAACCTTCCTAGTAACTCAGGCAGCTGGACTGTTTTTCCATCTCTAATGTACTTTCGGATTCGTGTTGAACTTACTTTTTCATCACCACTGGTGAATTTTTCAACCACGGAAAAGGTGAATTTTTCTCTTGAATGGAAGGGTAGACTCTCCATTGTGCCCTTTCCCATCCGGCCATAAGAGAAATCAAAACCAGCAACCACATGTTTTACATTTAAGTCAATCACATACTGGTCGATAAATTCTTGAGGCAGCAAGTTAGCAAATTCTGTAGTAAAATGAACTACGAAGAGATAATCGATGCCTAAATCCTCAATAATTTTTATTTTTGCAGGTAAAGGAGTTATATACTGAACATGCTTTTGATTTTTACCTAAAACGACCGATGGGTGTGGATCAAATGTCATAACTGCAGAATGAAGTCCTTTTTGAACTGCTTGTTCTTTTGCTTCCAGTATGACTTTTTGGTGCCCACGATGAACACCATCAAAATAGCCAAGTGCCATTGATAATGGCGGCAGTACTGCTTTATCTATATTTAATGGGAATGTTAACTTGATAACTTCCAAATGAAACTCACCTTTTTCTAGACCGTAACCTTTTTAACCTTGATCATTACGCAAAACTTTTACTGGTTTTAGCAGCCCAGGCTTGTTCGGATGAACCGAATAAATGGCTAGTGCCTTTCCTTCTTCGTTTTCCGCGCATATAGGTCCGTTACTGTTTTTTAAATAATCCGGTATTGGTAAAAGTGCGCCATTTTTCACTTTCTCTGCTACTTTATCATTTATTATGTATTTCGGCAAATGAGAAAGTGCCAATTCTAAAGGTCTTAAACATGTGGCAATCGTACCGGTTTCCATTAACTTTTCAACCTGTTCAAACGTTAGGCAATCATCAATGGTAAATGCAGCTGATTGGACTCTAATTAAATTTGACATATGTGCAGGATAACCGAGAGCATCACCAATCATAACTGCTAATGTCCTAATGTAAGTTCCTTTACTGCAACTTACTCTAAAACGAAATGAAATGATTTCACCTGAAAACTCTTCTCGATCATCTAGTAACTCTATAGAATAAATAGTCACTTTTCTTGTTGGACGTTCTACTTCAATCCCTTTGCGTGCATATTCATATAAACGAGTACCATTTACCTTTACCGCTGAATACATCGGTGGCGTTTGCTCTATTTCACCTGTGAATGAATCAAGTACTTGAAGAATTTCCCTTCTGAGGATGGTGCCTCCTACTCTTTTTTCCTCAACCTTTTCACCAGAAGCATCTTCTGTTGTTGTGGAAAAGCCAATTGTTACCTCGCCTTCATAACTCTTTCCGGCATCGGTTATGTATTCTGCTACTTTCGTTGCTTTTCCTATACAAATAGGAAGAACACCGGTTACATCCGGGTCTAATGTACCCGTATGACCCACTTTTTTCGTTTTTAAAATTTTTCTCAGTTTAAACACACAATCATGCGACGTCAATCCAGCCGGTTTAAATAGAGGCAGTATTCCTTCCATGGCGGGTCGCTCCCATCCTAATTTGTTTCGAAAAAAAAGGATAGACATTTGTCTATCCACTTATTCTTCTTCATTTTTTTCCATGCTTTTTTCATCATTGTGCAATTGATGAATGAGTGAATTAATTCGATTTCCGTACTCCATTGATTCATCCCATTCAAAAAGGATTTCTGGGGTTTTACGAAGGCGGATACGGTGTCCAATTTCTGTCCGGATAAATCCTTTCGCCTTTGCAAGACCTTTCAGCGTGTTTTCCTTTTGTTCTTCATCGCCCAATACTGATATATATACTTTTGCTTGTTGGAGATCTCCTGTTACTTGAACATCAGTAACCGTCACAAATCCGATCCGAGGATCTTTAATTTTTCGACCGATGATTTCACTTAGTTCTTTCTTCATTTGTTCTCCAACACGATTTGCTCTGTGGCTCATCACTTCACCTCTTAACTTAAAGCCATTCTATATCGGTGATCGTTCTTTCTATTTCAGGAAAAGAATCAATTAATTTAAGTGCATTTTGTAGTTCCAGTTCTGTCATTACCGTGTTAGATGTTACAGCAACGATCGCAATTTTCGTTCTTTGCCACACATCCTGATAGCCGACTTCTGAAACTGATACATTAAATTTTTGTTTTAACCTGGTGAGAATTCGCTGCAAAACAGAACGTTTCTCTTTTAAAGAATGAGCATCGTAGATGATACATTCACATATGGCGATACCTACAATCATTTACGCTCTATTTCTTCCATAACGTAAGCTTCAATAATATCTCCTTCTTTAACATCATTGAAGTTTTTAATTGTCACACCACACTCATAACCTTGTGAAACCTCTTTGGCATCGTCTTTAAAACGTTTTAACGCATCGATTTGTCCTTCAAATATGACTACACCATTACGAATTAAACGAATTCCGCTATCACGGGTAATTTTTCCATCCGTTACATAAGAACCAGCAATGGTTCCAACCTTAGAAACTTTAAAGGTTTGGCGAATTTCCGCTTGACCGATAATTTTTTCTTTAAATTCAGGATCAAGCATACCTTTCATGGCAGCTTCAATTTCTTCAATAACTTTGTAAATGATGCTGTGGAGACGAACGTCTACCTTTTCTTGTTCGGCAGCACGCTTTGCATTGACATCAGGACGAACGTTAAAGCCAATGACAATCGCATTTGAAGCGGATGCCAGTGTAATATCCGACTCATTGATGGCGCCAGCACCACTATGAATAATTCTGATATTTACGCCTTCAACGTCAATTTTTTGCAATGAAGCAGCAACAGCTTCAGCTGAACCTTGAACATCCGCTTTAAGGATGATGTTTAGATCCTTCATCTCGCCTTGCTTTAACTGTTCAAATAAATTGTCAAGGCTGACAATCGATTTTTCACCACGTTGTGCTGCTAAAGCCTGCTGTGCACGTGCCTCACCAACTTGACGAGCAGTTTTCTCATCGTCAAATACAACGAAACGGTCACCAGCTTGCGGAACATCACTTAACCCTGTAATTTCAACTGGTGTAGATGGTCCAGCTTCTTTTACACGGCGTCCTAGGTCATTTACCATTGCACGAACACGGCCATATGTGTTTCCGACTACAATTGGGTCACCTATTTTCAGTGTACCGTTCTGAACGAGCAACGTAGCCACTGATCCACGGCCTTTATCTAATTGCGCTTCAATGACGGTTCCAACCGCTTTACGATTAGGGTTTGCTTTCCATTCTTCCACTTCACTGACGAGAAGAATCATCTCTAACAAGTTGTCAATTCCTTCACCTGTTTTCGCGGATAGCGGAACAAAGATTGTTTCTCCACCCCATGCTTCAGAAACTAATCCATGCTCAGTTAACTCCTGCATAACACGATCTGCATTGGCAGCTTCTTTATCCATTTTATTAACGGCAACGATAATTGGAACCTCAGCAGCTTTTGCATGGTTAATCGCTTCAACGGTTTGTGGCATAACACCGTCATCGGCTGCAACCACTAGGATGGTGATATCAGTAATTTTCGCTCCACGTGCACGCATAGTTGTAAAAGCAGCATGTCCTGGTGTGTCAAGGAAGGTAATCTTCTTTCCATTTTCAACAACTTGGTAAGCACCGATATGCTGAGTAATACCGCCAGCTTCACCTTCGGTTACCTTTGTATGACGAATGGAATCAAGCAAAGTTGTTTTACCGTGGTCAACGTGACCCATAATCGTTACAACTGAAGGTCTTTCAACAAGTTCTTCAGGTGGATCTTCTGTAAAATAAACTTCAAGATCTGTGGCATCGATTTTAACTTCTTCTTCTACCTCAACCCCGTATTCACCTGCAATTAATTCAATAGCATCTTTATCTAAGACCTGATTAATTGTCGCCATAACTCCAAGTAAAAACAGCTTTTTGATAATTTCAGAAGGTTCACGGTAGATTTTCTTAGCTAGTTCGCCTACAGTCAGTGATTCACTAAAAGTAATTTTAGCAGGCAGTTCTTTTACTTTCTTTACTTGAGGCTGTGCCTGCTGAACCGGTGTATGATTCTTTTTCCGGTTGTTATTATTATTGCGATTTTGATTATTATTATTAAAAGGTTTTTTATTACCTTTTCCAGCGCTGAACACTTTATTTTCCTTAGATTGGAATTGTTGGTTTTGCTTTTTAGTATCGACTGTCTTTGGTGGAGAGGCAACTTTCACCTTGCTTGGTGTAGTAGTTTTTGCATCGTCATCCTCAAAAGCCTTTGGACTTGTTTTACTTTGCACTTGTGGTTTAACTCCCTGCTGTGGTTTCTGATTTTGGCGATTTTGTTGTTGTGGTTTTGTTTGCTTTTGCTGTGAATTACCTTGGCTTTTATTATAAGTTGCATCAAGTTTAACAACAGCTGCATCTTCAATAGTAGCCATATGATTCGAAACCTCAATATTCATTTCTTTCAATTTGGTAATTACATCTTTACTTGAGATATTGTGTTTCTTTGCGTATTCATAAACACGTATTTTACTCATATTTTCACCCCCGCTAGAATTAATCGAGCAACGTCATCAGTTTTTTTGCAAATCCATCATCCAGTACAGCTACAACAACGCGGGCTTCTTTGCCAATCGCTTGGCCTAGAAGGTGGCGATCTTCCACTAGTTTATAGGGAACTTCGTATGACTTACATTTATCTGTAATTTTTTTTGTCGTATTTGCAGATGCATCTGCCGATAATAAAACGAGTTTTGCTTTTCCGCTGCGAATCTCCTTAACAGAAAGCTCCTCACCTGATATGATTTTCCGTGCTCGATTTGCTAAGCCAAGTAACGACGCCCATTGATTTGTTTTCATATGGACTGCCTATTTTCCTTTTCAATCATTTCCAATAGTTCTTCATATAATTTCTCATCTATGGATACCTGTAAATGATTGGATAAGGTATTTTTTTTCTTGGCTAATAGGACTGCTTCTTTGTCCTTTGAAAGGTATGCACCTCTACCCGACTTTTTCCCTGTTAAGTCGATAGATACATCTCCTTCTTTAGAGCGAACGATGCGAACGAGTTCTTTTTTCGGTTTCATATCACCGGTTGCGACACACTTACGCATAGGAACTTTTTTACGATTGTTCACGATCATTCACCTCACTTATAAATCCTTTTCTTCTTCATCATTAAAATCAACATCTACTTGATCATCAAAAAGTCGAATCATTTCTTCACGTGGATAGATTCCTAGTTCACGTGCTTCTGTTTCAGATTTAATATCTATTTTCCAACCTGTTAACTTTGCGGCAAGGCGGGCATTTTGTCCACGCTTTCCAATTGCCAGTGAAAGTT
Organism: Neobacillus sp. CF12; assembly: GCF_030348765.1. Taxonomy (GTDB): domain Bacteria; phylum Bacillota; class Bacilli; order Bacillales; family Cytobacillaceae; genus Neobacillus. The sequence goes on from NZ_JAUCEU010000007.1 coordinate 2,095,335, forward strand.
GGTAATCTGGTACTACGACGGTCGTAGCTTTTTCAGATTCATTCACCATTACATCTAACACTTTAGATGGACTTAGAGAATTTGCAACAAAGATGACAGGATTGTCAGACCATTTAACGATATCAATTTTTTCACCTTTTAGTTCATTCACTACTGCTTGAACCCTTGTACCCTTTGGACCGACACAGGATCCAACTGGATCTACTTCATTGTTATCGGAATGAACTGAAATTTTCGAACGGTCACCTGCTTCACGAGCAACAGATTTTATTTCAACCGTTCCATCATAAATTTCTGGAACCTCAATTTCAAACAATCGTTTAAGAAGTCCAGGATGGGTACGGGAAACGAAAATTTGAGGACCCTTTGTCGTTTTTTCTACTTTGGTAATAAAGACTTTAATACGGTCATGAGGCTTATAACGCTCATTCGGCATTTGTTCATTTACTGGTAGTAAAGCTTCAATTTTCCCAAGGCTGACATAAATAAATTTTGAATCAAGCCTTTGAACGATTCCAGTCATGATATCTTCTTCACGATCGATGAACTCCGAATAAATTATCCCTCTCTCGGCTTCCCTAACCCTTTGTGTTACGACTTGTTTTGCTGTTTGAGCAGCAATTCTGCCGAAGTCCTTAGGCGTTACTTCCATTTCTACAACATCTTCAACTGAATAGTTAGGGTTAATGTTTCTTGCATCAGCTATAGATATTTCAAGACGAGGGTCAAAAACTTGATCCACTACTTCTTTTCTTGCAAAAACTCTCATTGAGCCAGTTTGCAAGTTTAAGTCAATCCGAACATTTTGGGCTTGATTGAAATTGCGTCGATATGCCGATACCAGTGCAGCTTCAATCGCATCAATTAATACATCTCTAGAAATGCCCTTTTCTCTTTCTAGTATTGTAAGAGCATCTAATAATTCGCTGCTCATTTGATTTTATCCCCCTATCCTAAATATATTTATCTTTCATTAATTATGAGAAGATAACAGCTAGTCTTGCACTAGCTACTTTTTCGTAAGGAATCTCGATTTCTTTTTTACGGGTTTTGATTTTCATCTCAATTTTTACTGTTTGCCCGTCATAATCAAGTAATTTCCCTTCAAACCCTTTTTCACCGTCAATTGGCTCGTAAGTTTTAATAAACACATTTTTGCCAATTGCCTTTTCAAAATCTTTTGCTTTTTTAAGCGGTCGTTCAGCACCTGGAGAAGATACCTCAAGAAAATAATTATGGGTTATCGGGTCTAGCTCATCGAGTTTTTCACTAAGCTTTTCACTGACAATGCCACAGTCCTCAATATCAACACCGTTTTCTTTATCAATATATACGCGCAGATACCAATTTTTCCCTTCTTTAAGAAACTCAATTTCCACTAATTCTAAACCAAGCTCTTGGATTATTGGTTGCGCTAGCTCTTCTACTACCTCTGTTACTTTGCTCATGTTTAACCTCCTTTACCGACATTTTCACCCATATTATACGTATTTCACGGAAAGTTTTATTAATTACTCTACAAAAAAATCCTTATACAAAAACGAAAGAGCGGGTTTCCCCACTCTTGAACACGAGAGTATTTCTTAGTATTTCCAATAAAACTATACCATAACCAAATTTTATATGCAAACCGAAACGCATGAAGTCAAGGGTTTTACTCTCTAAAATAGAGATAACTGGTTTTGCTCAGGCAATGAACCTAGACAGCCTTGTTTATCTAAATATTCTAGAATAGTTTTTGACACTTTACCTCGTTGCTGTAAATCCTCTTTAGAAAGAAACTCACCATCTTGTCTAGACTTCACAATATTATAAGCCGCATTAGTCCCAAGCCCAGGTATGGAATTAAATGGCGGGATTAATGAATTCCCTTCAATGATAAACTCTGACGCGTCTGACTTATATAAATCGTAATTCTGGAAAGAAAAGCCCCTTTCCGTCATTTCAAGTGCAAGTTCAAGTACTGTTAACAAGTTTTTTTCCTTGTTTGAAGCCTCAAGACCCTTTGCATTAATTTCCTCAATCTTTGCCCGAATCGATTCTGAACCTCGTGACATTGCTTCTATATCGAAATCCTCTGCACGAACAGTAAAATAGGCAGCGTAATATAAAAGTGGAAGATGCACCTTGAAATAGGCAATTCTAACCGCCATTAACACATAGGCCGCAGCGTGAGCCTTCGGGAACATATACTTAATCTTTTTACACGAATCAATATACCATTCAGGAACTTCATTCTTCCTCATTTCGGCTTCCATATCTTCAGAGAGGCCTTTCCCTTTACGGACGGATTCCATAATTTTAAAAGCAAATGATGGTTCTAGTCCCTGATAGATTAGATAGACCATGATATCATCACGACAACCAATAACTTCACTGAGATTACAAGTTTGATTATGAATTAATTCTTGTGCATTTCCCAGCCATACATCTGTTCCATGCGATAATCCTGAGATTTGAACCAATTCAGAGAAAGTTGTTGGTTTTGTATCTTCTAACATTTGACGGACAAAACGTGTACCGAATTCAGGAATTCCAAGGGTTCCTGTTTTACACATAATTTGCTGTTCCGTTACACCTAATGATTCTGTTCCACTAAAGATTTTCATCACTTCTGGATCATCTGTAGGAATTGTTTTTGGATCTATCCCACTCAGGTCTTGAAGCATTCTGATTACAGTTGGGTCGTCATGGCCTAGTATATCTAGTTTTAAGACATTATCATGAATAGAATGAAAATCAAAATGAGTCGTCTTCCATTCTGAATTTCTATCATCAGCAGGGAATTGGATTGGTGAAAAGTCATAGACATCCATGTAATCAGGTATAACAATTATACCGCCAGGATGCTGGCCAGTTGTTCTTTTAACACCTGTACAACCGGAGGCAAGTCGTTCTATTTCTGCCCCACGCAATTGTAGATTATTGTCCTGTTGATATGCCTTTACATACCCGAAAGCCGTTTTATCGGCTACCGTTCCAATTGTACCCGCTCTAAAAACATTATCTTCTCCAAAAAGTACCTTCGTATAGTTATGTGCTCGCGGTTGGTATTCTCCAGAAAAGTTCAAATCGATATCGGGTACCTTGTCCCCTTTAAAACCAAGGAAGGTTTCGAAGGGAATATCATGTCCGTCTTTTCGGTATTTACCGCCACATTCTGGACAGTCCTTATCAGGTAAATCAAAGCCTGAACCAACCGAACCGTCATTAAAAAACTCAGAATGCTTACAGTTTGGACAAACGTAGTGTGGTGGTAGTGGATTCACCTCGGTAATCTCTGTCATGGTGGCAACAAGGGATGAACCAACAGAACCACGTGAACCAACAAGGTATCCATCATCCAATGATTTTTTTACTAGTTTATGTGAAATCAAGTAGATTACCGCGAAACCATGACCAATGATACTCTTCAATTCTTTTTCAAGTCGCGCCTCAACGATTTCAGGAAGATTTTCTCCGTAAATCCTCTTCGCCATTGAATAACTCATCTCACGCATTTCTTCATCTGCGCCTTCGATTTTTGGCGTATACAAGTCGTCTTTAATCGGTTTAATGACATCAATCATATCAGCTATTTTGTTTGTGTTTGTAATAACAATCTCTTTAGCCTTTTCTCCTCCTAGGAAAGAAAACGCAGCAAGCATTTCATTGGTTGTCCTGAAATGGACATCTGGCAATTTGTGACGATTTAGCGGATTTGCTCCACCTTGTGAATTCACCAATATTTTACGGTAAATTTTATCATTTTCATTCAGATAATGGACATTACCGGTCGCCACAACGGGAAGACCCAATTTTTCACCTAACTTTACAATATTACCAATAATATCTTCTAACGCTTTTTCATCTCGAACGAGTTCCATCTCAATCAGTGGTGCATTAACTTCCTTCGGCATGACCTCAAGATAATCATAGAATTGTGCATAGGCTTCCACTTCATCAGGAGATTTTTGCATCATCCCCTCAAAAACTTCACCTTTATTACAACCGGAACCAACAAGAATTCCTTCTCTATATTTTTGAAGAACGGAACGCGGTAACCTAGGTACTCTATAAAAATATTCAATATGAGCAATCGATACGAGTTTAAATAAATTCTTTAAACCCACTTCCGTTTGAGCAAGTAACGTACAATGGTATGGACGCGCTCGCTGGTAAGCATTTCCTTTTCCCATATTATCGTTAAATTGATCATGAAACTCTATTCCTTTTTCAGATGCATCCTTCAGCATTTTCAAAAGTAAATAACCTGTAGCCTCTGCGTCGTAAATTGCTCTGTGATGCTGAGTTAATTCAATATCAAATTTCTTTGCTAAGGTATTTAAGCGATGATTTTTCATTTCTGGGTAAAGAAATCTACCGAGTTCAAGGGTATCAATAACAGGATTTTTAGCCTTTTCAATGCCAATGTTTTTATAACCAACATTTAAGAAACCCATATCGAAGGAAGCATTGTGCGCTACGAGAACGGAGTCTCCTACCCAATCATGAAACCTTTGAATGACCTCGCCAATCTCAGGAGCATTTTGTACCATATCATCCGTTATTCCAGTTAAATTGATTGTTGTTGCCGAAAGCCGATGATGCGGATTTGCAAATGATTCAAAACGGTCAATGATTTCCCCATCTTTGATTTTCACTGCCGCCAATTCAATAATTGTATCGTAAACGGCCGATAAGCCTGTCGTTTCTACGTCAAATACTACAAAGGTATCCTCAGCCAATAACCTGTGAGCATCATTATAGGTAATTGGAACACCATCATCCACAAGATTTACTTCTACACCATAGAGAATCTTGATATCATTTTTCTTCCCAGCACTATATGCCTCTGGAAAAGATTGAGCAACCGCATGGTCGGTAACCGCAATTGCCTTATGTCCCCACTTCTTTGCTTGCGCAATAAGCGCTCCAACAGGAGTGACAGCATCCATCGAGCTCATTGGCGTATGAAGATGAAGTTCCACACGCTTTTGGTCCTCCGGTGCTGTATCCTTACGGCCTTCGGGTTTAATTTCGTTTATATCATTTCCAATCATGACTAAATCACGTACAAAGGTATCATTTTGAATGCTTCCTCTTACTTTTACCCACATACCTTTTTTGACTAACTGGTAAAGGGCCGCGTCTTCTTTATCACGAGAAAACATTTTAACCATTAACGAGCTAGTATAATCGGTAATCTTAAAGGTTAGTAGTGTACGGCCACTTCTTAGTTCCCTTGTTTCCGCATCAAAAATATACCCTTCAACAGTGACTCTTCTTTCTTCATCAATAATATCAATCATGTTTCTATGATCTTGATCATCTTTGATGGTAAGCCCAATCGAAAGTGGTCCCTCAGGAACAGCACCTCCTGCATCCTTCTCAGCTTCTTTCTTTTGTAGATCTGCTAAAGCCATGAGCCCGCGTTCTTGATCTTCTTTTTGTTTCGCTAGTAAAAATTGTTGATATTCGTCATTCTTTTCACCACTTTGAATGTCTGTGTCAACGGTTAAAGTCGGAAATCCATACGATTGATAAAGGCTCGTGATTAATGTTCCATATTTCCTTTTTAGAGCCATTCCTTCAGTCTCATTCCGTACTGAAATCGTCAACTTATTCCCACTAGCTTCCGGTACCTGTTCATTCATTAATTTTAACATTGGCGGTGAAATGCCATCGATTTGCTGAATACTATAATTCCAGTACTCTAAAAGTAATTCTGGATGAAAACTTGGATTCTCTACTTTTATTTCATAGGTAATCTTCGCAATATTTGAGAATTTTCTTTCGAGTTGAGTAGTAAATCGAAGATATAAACTAAAAGGAAGAATATTTTCTAGTAAAAATTGAAAATGCCATTTGCGTGCTTTTTTTTCTACAATCAATCTTTCAATTTGAGCATTTTGAAATTGTGCTACAACAGCGTCCTCTTTTAATTCTAGTTGCTGGAGCAAGAGTAAGAATCGCTCTTTTTTGCCAGTGGCATGTTCGCTCATCATTCCCTCTCCCATCTATATAAAATCTATATAATATCTTTAAATAATCATTTATCAAAGAGTAATTATATCATATGATACATTATCATTCGGCTGATTTCGACAGAAAAATAAAACCAAAAAAGGAGTTCATCTCAAGAACCCCTTTTAGGTAAGGAAAAAATTTATAAGAAAAATCTCTGGATATCGTTCCAGGTTACTACCAACATCAGCAGCATCAGCAGCGCAAAACCGATAAAGTGTACCATTCCCTCTTTATGACGGTCAATTGGCTTGCCTCTGACTGCTTCTACTGCGAAAAACATCAGCCTTCCACCGTCAAGTGCAGGTATTGGCAGAAGGTTCATAATTCCTAAGTTAATACTCAGGATTGCTGCCCATTTCATTACGTAGTAAATCCCTGATTGGACTACTGTATCCGTTGACGCATAGATTCCAACCGGCCCTGAAAGCATATCAATGGAGAACTGGCCAGTCACTAACTGTCCCAACATCACAAAAATTTGCTTTGTCCAAAAATAAGTCTCTGTAAAACCAGCAGAAATAGCTTTGACTGGTGATTTTTCTATCGGGCTGTATACCCCAATAAGACCTATTTTTTCGCCTTCAACCGTTTGCTCTTTTGGAGTTACTGTTATTTCCTGATCTTGCCCATCACGGCTAATTGAGAAATCAAGTTCTTCATTCGGATTTTCCCTGATGATTTCTACTACATCAGACCAACTTGAAATTTCGGCGCCATTGATACTTTGTACAATATCCCCTTCTTCCAATCCTGCAGCATTTGCTGCACCATCAGGTGTAATTACCCCTAATTTAGGTTCGTTCGTTGGAACACCCTGTAATAATGCAATAATTATGAACAAAAAGAATGCTAGAACAAAGTTCATCATCGGTCCAGCAAAAATCGCCATCGTTCTTTGCGGCAAGGTTTTTGAAGCAAATTGACGATCATAAGGAGCTAATTGAGTTTCTATACCATTTTCAACCGTAACAGCAGTGGGACTAATAGGAAAAGTTTGTAAACTTTCTTCCGTGTCCTCTGGATAGCCTTTGATGAAGAGTTTATGTTCGATATCCGCATATTCTACTTCAACAATTCGACAATCTGGATACTTTTCTTTATTGTTTAAAATAATTTTATTTACGTTATTATCTTTGTCAAACAAAAGACCAATCCTGTAGCCGGGTTTTAATTCCACGACCTCTGGATCTTCACCAGCCATCCGAACAAATCCACCTATTGGCAGTAACCTAATCGTGTAGGTAGTTTCCCCTTTTTTATGAGAGAAAACTTTTGGACCAAATCCTATGGCAAATTCACGGCACAAAATGCCCGCCCGTTTTGCAAATATTAAATGGCCTAATTCATGGAAGAAGACTAGAGCACCAAAGATAACAATAAAGGCAATAACTGTAGTCAAACTAAAAACCACCTTTTTTTATAGAAGTGTTTGTACATATTGTCTCGTTTCTTTGTCCACTTCTTGAATAATGGATAAGTCAGGATTTTGAATCACATCATGCTTGCTTAAAGCCATCTCAATCATGTCTTCAATTTGTAAAAATGCAATCTTTTCATTTAAAAAGGCAGCTACTGCAACTTCATTTGCGGCATTTAAAACAGTAGGCAGTGTGCCGCCTTGTTTTCCAGCATCGTAGGCAAACTGCATACAGCGAAAACGATTAGTATCCATTTCTTGAAAATGCAATTTACCAATTTGAGCTAAATTTAATCTCTGAGCAGACGTTAAAGGTAACCGGTCAGGGTATGAGAGCGCATATTGGATTGGTACTCTCATATCAGGTGTCCCAAGTTGTGCGATGATACTGCTATCATGAAATTCTACCATAGAATGAATAATGCTTTCTTTATGAAGGAGAACATCAATTTTTTCATATGGGATGTTATATAGCCAATGAGCTTCAATTACCTCTAGTCCTTTATTCATCATCGTTGCAGAATCAATTGTTATCTTTGCACCCATTGACCAATTAGGATGGTTTAATGCTTCTCGAACCGTTACACCTTCTAATTCCTTCCGTGTACGGTCGCGAAAACTGCCGCCTGAGGCAGTCAAGATCAATTTTTCTATGTTCTTATCCTGCTCACCCTGTAAGCACTGAAAAATGGCTGAATGTTCACTGTCAACAGGAAGTAATGCCACCCCATTTTTCTTTGCAGCACCCATTACTAGATGACCAGCCGTCACGAGTGTCTCTTTATTGGCAATTGCAATGGTTTTTCCACTTTCAATCGCTTGTAATGTTGGATTTAAACCAACGCTCCCGAGAACTGCATTGACAAGGATATCTGCTGAAGGATAGGTCGCAGTTTCAATGAGTCCCTCTTCACCAAAGGTAAATTTAGTAGTAGTAAATTCTGCTTTTAATGTAATATAGTCATCGTACTCTTGTACAGAAACAAGCTCTGGCTGAAATTCAGTAATCATTTTTCTAGCCAACTCTAAATTTTTACCTATTGAGATGGCAACTAGCTTGAATTTTGCAGGATGTTCACGAATTATATCTAACGTTTGGGTTCCAATCGAGCCTGTAGCCCCCAAAATACTAATGTTCTTCAAAAAACACTCAACTCCTAAAATATCTACCATAGATGAAAAAAGTGTAATAATGGCAGTATGAATAAAAGACTGTCGAAACGGTCAAGGATTCCACCGTGTCCTGGTAGTATATTTCCTGAATCCTTTACACTAAAATGGCGTTTGAAGGCTGATTGGACTAGGTCACCAATTTGTCCAAAGATTGATAATACAACCGTTATTGCCATTAAAGAAAGGATGGTTGCGTTCATATCAGCGAATAAGGCAAATAATGCAGCCACGATTAATGCACAAATCACTCCACCTATCGAGCCCTCAACGGTTTTATTCGGACTTATTTCTGGCCATAGCTTTGTTTTTCCTGTCGCTTTACCGATAAAATAAGCACCTGAATCAGTCGCCCAAATCATAAATAATGAGTAAAAGATATAGACTAAACCTGCATCGCGGGTCTCAATAAAGAAATAAAAGCCAATCCCGACATAAATGGCTGACAGTATTGAAAAGCCGGCATCTTCAAAGGTATAACGGTTTTTTGTTATAACAGTATAGGCCAATAACAAAAGGATAAAGGCAATACCAAGTTCTGTTTTTGTATAATAAAAAGTATTTACTATATCACCATACTGCTCTGGAAAAAGAATAACCCAGAGAAATAAAACTGTTAGCAGTCCATGAACAGAAAAAATACTAAGTTTTTTCATTTTTAATAATTCATATAACCCGACAGTTGCGAGAAAGTATGTTAAAAGAACAAAAGGTAGTCCACCATAAAAAACGATTGGTAAAAATAAAGCAGCTGCTACAACTCCTGTAATGATTCTTTGCTTCATCTAAGATTTCAACACCTTTATTGTACTTGAGAGAGAGTAATCTTACTTAAATACCGCCAAATCTCCTCTGACGATTCTGATAAACTTCTATTGCTTCAATTAAATGTTTTTCTCTAAAATCTGGCCATAGTACATCCGTAAACCAAAACTCTGTATACGCTAATTGCCATAGCATAAAGTTACTTAGCCGTATTTCACCGCTTGTTCGAATTAATAGATCAGGATCATTGAGCTTGGAAGTCATGAGATACGAAGAGAAAACCTCTTCGTCTAACTCACTCTCTTTCAGTATTCCACTTTTATAATCATTTAAGACCTTTTTGGTTGCATCAATAATTTCAGATCTACTTCCGTAGTTTAGTGCAAAGTTTAATACAAGGCCGTCATTATACTTTGTATCCTCAATTGCTTTTTCAATCGCATTTAATGTATGTACCGGAAGTTGGTCTTTATAACCCATCATTGTTACTTGAACATTTTCCTCAATTAATTCAGGCAGAAAGGTACCTAAAAATTCCTCGGGAAGCTTCATTAAATAATCTACCTCATTTTTTGGACGCTTCCAATTTTCAGTTGAAAAAGCATATAACGTTAAGGTTTTTATACCAAGTATATTGGCTAACTTCGTTATTTTACGCACGACCTTCATACCTTCATGATGTCCGGCAATTCGTGGCAAAGCTCTTTTCTTAGCCCATCGTCCATTGCCATCCATAATAATCGCAACATGTTCCGGTACCGGCAATTTCATAACCTTTTCTATATTTTCTCGGAGTGTGGAAGAGTTATTATTTTGATTCTTCCAAAGCCTTATTTTATTAAACATGACATTGCTCCTCCAAATTAAGATAATCATTTCCTCCGATAATAGATCATGCCCACAGACCCTGTGTTGATATATATGAAGAATGCTGATTTTCGCATGCTTTTATCATACCAAAAAAGTATAAATATATCTTCTACTAAATAATTTATGTACTAGTACAAGAAATAAGAATGACGAATAGTGAAAAAAACCCCCTAAGAAAGAGGGTTCTCCAAAATAATTAAACTTCCAAGATTTCTTTTTCTTTGTCTTTTGTTATTTGGTCAATTTTGCTGATATGTTCGTCTGTTAATTTCTGAATATCATCGGAATAACCACGAAGTGCATCTTCGGTAATTTCACCGTTTTTCTCTAGTTTTTTCAAATCATCGTTACCATCACGTCGGATGTTACGAATAGCTACCTTCGCTTCTTCAGATTCTTTCTTAACTAATTTCACAAGCTCTTTCCGGCGTTCTTCTGTCAATTGTGGAATAGCAAGACGAATAACCTGACCATCATTTGAAGGGTTCAACCCTAAATCAGACTTAAGAATAGCTTTTTCAATATCACCAAGAATTGATTTATCATAAGGCTGGATGACAAGAAGTCTCGCTTCTGGTGTAGAAATCCCGGCCATTTGATTAACTGGTGTCGATGCTCCGTAATAATCTATTGTAATTCTATCTAATAAAGAAGCACTTGCTCTCCCTGCACGTATACTAGCAAGCTCACGTGTATATGCCTGAATTGCTTTAAGCATTCTATCCTTTGTAGCAGAAACCACTTGTTTTGGCATTAATTTTTCCCCCTAACAATCGTTCCAATTTTTTCGCCCATAACGGCACGTTTAATATTTCCTTGTTCCATGATAGAGAAAACAATAAGTGGGATATCATTATCCATACATAATGAAGATGCTGTTGAATCCATAACAGCCAATCCTTCCTTAAGTACATCCAAGAAAGAAAGGTCATCATACTTTGTTGCATTAGGATCTATTCGTGGATCAGCAGAATATACACCATCCACATTATTTTTTGCCATTAAGATTACTTCAGCATCAATTTCAGCTGCACGTAGTGCAGCAGTCGTATCGGTCGAGAAATATGGATTTCCCGTACCAGCAGCAAAAATAACTACTCTCTTTTTTTCTAAATGTCTCATTGCACGACGTCTAATATATGGCTCTGCAACCTGACGCATTTCAATCGAGGTTTGTACACGAGATTCAATCCCTAAGTGTTCTAAACTGTCCTGAAGTGCTAAAGAATTCATTACAGTTGCTAGCATGCCCATATAATCAGCAGTCGCTCTGTCCATTCCCATTTCACTTCCTATTTTACCACGCCAAATGTTACCGCCACCCACAACAACTGCAACCTCGACACCAAGTTCTGCAATTTCTTTCACTTGTCCTGCGATGGATTTAATAACTGATGGTTTAATACCGAAGCTTGATTCTCCTGCAAGTGCTTCCCCACTTAATTTTAGTACGACACGTTTGTACTTAGGACCGCTCATACGAACCTCCTTATTATGTATAGTATTTTTAAAAAAATCTTTAAAAATAGGGAACACAACGTGTTCCCTATTCAAAACATATTTTGTGTAACATTAGCCATAAAATAAATTACTTCTTGTTAATTTGATTCATAACTTCTTCTGCGAAGTTATCTTCACGCTTTTCAATACCCTCGCCTACTTCGTAGCGAATGAATTCACGTACTGAAGCACCTTTTGATTCAACAAACTGGCGAACTTTTTGATCAGGGTTTTTAACGAACGTTTGGTCAAGAAGACATACATCTTCAAAGTATTTACCAAGACGGCCTTCAACCATTTTAGCAACGATATTTTCAGGCTTTCCTTCGTTAAGTGCTTGTGTAGTTAACACTTGACGCTCACGATCAACTTCTTCTTGAGAAACTTGATCACGAGAAACATATAAAGGTTTTAATGCAGCAATGTGCATGGAAACATCTTTTGCAGCATCAGCATCTGTAGTTCCTTCAAGAACGGTAAGAACGGAAATGCGGCCTCCCATGTGAAGATAAGCACCAAATGCATCATTATCCGTTTTTGATACTACAGTAAAACGACGAAGTGATAATTTTTCACCGATTTTAGCAATAGCAGCATTGATATAGTCTGCAACAGTCACACCATTAATCGTTTGTGCAGATGCTTCTTCTACTGTTGCTGGCTTGTTAGCAAGCAAGTGTGCAGCTAGTTCTTTTACAAGGTTTTGGAAAGCTTCGTTCTTTGCAACGAAGTCAGTTTCAGAGTTTACTTCCAAAATAACAGCATTGTTACCTTCAGCAACAACATATGTTAAACCTTCTGCAGCAATACGGTCACCTTTTTTCGCAGCTGAAGCAATTCCCTTTTCACGTAAGAAGTCGATTGCTTTTTCCATATCACCATTTGTTTCTGTTAACGCCTTTTTACAATCCATCATTCCAGCGCCAGTTTTTTCACGTAGTTCTTTTACCATTTGAGCAGTAACTGCCATTAGTAATTCCTCCTTAAACTATGTACTATAATATCTTAGCCATTCCAACATAAGATAAACATTTCTTAAAAAAAGGTGATAAAGGGTCTCCCTCTTATCACCTTTTGATTAAGTCACTATCTTACGCTTCTTGAGCTACTTCTTCACCTTGTTTAGCTTCTAAGATAGCATCCGCCATTTTACCAGTTAATAGTTTAACTGCACGGATTGCATCATCGTTAGCTGGAATTACAACATCGATTTCATCTGGATCACAGTTAGTATCAACAATACCTACGATAGGAATGTTTAACTTTTTAGCTTCTGCTACTGCGATACGCTCTTTACGAGGATCGATGATGAAAAGAGCATCAGGAAGTTGCTTCATATCTTTGATTCCGCCTAAGAATTTTTCAAGGCGTTCTTGTTCTTTCTTCAATTGAACAACTTCTTTTTTAGGTAATACTTCGAAAGTACCGTCTTCAGACATTCTTTCGATATCTTTTAAGCGACCAATACGCTTTTGGATTGTTTCAAAGTTAGTTAAAGTACCACCCAACCAACGTTGGTTAACAAAGTACATACCAGAACGAGCTGCTTCTTCTTTAACAGAATCTTGAGCTTGTTTCTTAGTACCAACAAATAGAATTGTTCCACCGTTAGCAGCTAGATCTTTTACCCAGTTATAAGCTTCTTCAACTTTCTTAACTGTTTTTTGAAGATCGATAATGTAGATACCGTTACGCTCTGTGAAGATATATTTCTTCATTTTTGGGTTCCAACGGCGTGTTTGGTGTCCAAAGTGTACACCAGCTTCAAGCAATTGCTTCATTGAAATTACTGACATGTTTTTTTCCTCCTATGGTTTCGTTTTCCTCCGCTTGTCTCATTTTTAAACAGCAACTGTTTCTACAGCACCGGCTGCTTAAATCAACAAGCGTGTGTAATAACACCGTTAAATAATATAGCATATGTGATGATAACAATCAAGTTTAACTTAGAAAAAAAATCCCCGGTAAAACCAGGGATTTAAAAAAATATTGTCCAGCTCCAGCGCCTAGCCCCTCGAGGTCAGAAGCCAATCGCTTCGGAAGGCAAAAAGCGCCTTCTGCCAGCGCTTGTCTTCTGCTTGTCGGGGCTGGGAAAAAATGAACTGCTTTTTTCCTTGAACCAGGCGCTTCCGCTTTTCGTTTTAGTTCGATCTTAATTTATCAAGCTCAACTAGGAATTTATCGTTTAAGACTTTGATATAGGTCCCTTTCATGCCAAGAGAACGTGATTCAATTACTCCCGCACTTTCAAGCTTTCTCAAAGCATTAACAATTACAGAACGAGTAATACCAACACGATCTGCAATTTTCGAAGCAACTAGCAAGCCCTCGTGGCCATTTAACTCTTCAAAAATATGTTCAATTGCTTCAAGTTCGCTGTATGATAATGAACTGATTGCCATTTGAACAACTGCCTTACTTCTAGCTTCTTCTTCAATTTCCTCGGACTTTTCACGCAAGATTTCCATTCCAACAACAGTAGCACCATACTCTGCAAGAATAAGGTCATCATCATGGAATTTTTCTTGTAATCTTGCAAGGATTAATGTACCAAGACGTTCCCCACCGCCAATAATTGGAACAATAGTTGTTAATCCTTCACGGAATAGATCTCTATTTTCAACAGGGAATGCAGTATATTGGCTTTCTATATCTAAATTCGAAGATGTCTCTTGAATATTAAATAGACCATTTGTATACTCTTCAGGGAATTGTCGATCCTCTAGCATCTTTTTCATACGATCATTTTCGATTTGCTGGTTAATCGCATAACCTAAAAGCTTGCCACGACGACTAAGAATGAAAGTATTCGATTCGATAGTTTCGCTTAGTGTTTCTGACATTTCCTTAAAATTAACTGGTTTTCCTGCTGCTTTTTGTAGTAATACATTAATTCTTCTAGTTTTTGTAAGTAAATCCATCTGTTTCTTCCTCCTAATTAACTGGGACCATTATTAAGTTTTATTGTGATATTATATTACAAGATAAATTGGCTTAAATCTTTATTTTTGGCTATTGCTCCAAGTTTATCATCTACATATTGCGGAGTAATGGTAATCTTCTCCATCAAAATATCAGGTGCTTCAAACGACAAGTCTTCTAGTAGCTTTTCTAGAATGGTGTGAAGTCTTCTTGCCCCAATATTATCTGTATTTTGATTCACTTCAAAAGCAACCTCAGCTATTCTACGAATAGCATCGTCAGAAAATTCAATTTGTATACCTTCTGTTTCCAATAACGCCTGATATTGTTTAATTAGGGCATTATCTGGTTCGATTAAGATTCTGAAGAAATCTTCAACTGTTAATTTTGTTAATTCAACACGGATTGGTAAACGCCCTTGTAATTCTGGTATTAAATCCGATGGTTTAGACATATGGAACGCACCAGCAGCAATAAATAAGATATAATCCGTTTTTATTGATCCATATTTCGTAACGACTGTTGAACCTTCAACGATCGGTAAAATATCGCGTTGGACTCCTTCACGAGAAACATCTGCAGAGGAACCACCTGAATTTTTACTAGCAATTTTATCAATTTCATCAATAAAGATGATACCTGTCTGTTCGGCACGATAAACCGCTTCGGTTGTAACCTCGTCCATATCAATCAATCTTGCAGCTTCTTCATTCGTTAGTACTTTTCTTGCCTCACGAACAGTTAATTTTCTTTTCTTTCGTTTCTTTGGCATAAAGCTGCTTAAGGCATCTTGCATATTCATACCCATTTGTTCCATTCCTGAGCCCTGGAGCATATCAAACATGGAAGGTGTTTGCTCTTCAACTTCTACCGTAACGATTTCTTCTTCTAATTGACCTAGAGCAAGCTTTTCTTTGACAATTTTTCTTTTTTCCGTAATGGAGTAATCTTCTTGGTGATTTTCCTGTTCTTGGTTTACATTGCCGCCACCGAATAACATCTCAAGTGGGTTTTTATAATTTTGAGCTTTCTTCGCAGATGGAACAAGTAAATCAACAAGCCTAGCATTTGCGTTTTCCTCTGCACGTTCTTTTACAGATAACATTCTATCTTCTTTAACCAATCTGACAGATGTTTCTACAAGGTCACGAACCATAGATTCTACATCGCGGCCAACGTATCCGACTTCTGTAAATTTCGTAGCCTCTACCTTGACGAAAGGTGCACCAACCAACTTTGCAATTCTCCGGGCAATTTCCGTTTTCCCTACACCAGTTGGGCCAATCATTAAAATATTTTTAGGAATAATTTCTTCACGCAATTTTTCGTTTAACAAACCTCGTCTGTATCGATTTCTCAATGCAACTGCAACTGCTTTTTTTGCATCTTTCTGACCGATGATATATTGATCAAGCCTTTCAACAATCTGGCGCGGTGTTAGGTTGTCTGTTTTAGCCATAGTAGGTTCCCTCCCTTTAGAGCTCTTCCACGATAATGTTATGGTTTGTATATACGCATATTTCAGCAGCTATTTCTAAAGAAGCTTTTGCAATTTCTTTTGCAGTAAGATGGTCCCCTGCATATTTCTTTAGTGAACGTCCAGCTGCCAATGCATAATTACCACCTGATCCAATTGCTAGAATTCCATCATCAGGCTCGATTACTTCTCCTGTTCCTGAAACCAGGAGCAAATCTTCCTTATTCATGACGATTAACATAGCTTCCAGCTTTCTCAGTACCTTATCACTTCTCCATTGTTTCGCTAACTCAACAGCAGCTCGTTGGAGGTTTCCGTTATATTCCTCAAGTTTCCCTTCGAACATTTCAAAAAGGGTAAATGCATCCGCAACAGACCCGGCAAAACCAGCCAGTACTCTACCATTAAATATCTTTCTTACTTTTTTTGCTGTGTGCTTCATCACTACTGCATTTCCAAAAGTGACTTGGCCATCCCCAGACATTGAACATTCACCATTATGATGGATTGCAAATATCGTCGTGGCATGAAATTCGTTCATCAATAATCCTCCTCTTGCATTTTTATTTGTAAATCTATGTAACAAGAGATTGTCAGTAGTAGACAAGTGCAATACACTAGAATAGTATGAAAACTTTATTCATTTATTCCCTTTTATGAATGGGCATATACGTTTCAAGAAATTCATCCAAACCCTCACTTGTTCACCCATGAACAAACAGAATTTACGCTGACCATATAGGGATTGTCCAATTGTATTGTGATTAAGTTCTTACCATTTGTAAATGGTTGTTCACGAACGTTAATAAAACAGTCACATTTATTAATATGGCCACATCACAAAGGCTACTAAAGCGTAACATACTTTCTACCCTCTTGCAATAAAATTTACAAAACTTTCACAAAGTTCTGAATTGTTTCCAACGCTCTATTCGCATGCTGTAAATTACGTTCCTGTTTTCCCTTAATTTTTTCTGGCAATTCTGGGAACAGCCCAAAATTAGCGTTCATCGGTTGAAAATTCTTTGCATTTGCCGTTGTAATATAACGTGCCATACTGCCAATCGCCGTTTCTACAGGGAATTCGAGCGGTTCACTTCCTAAAGCTAGCCTTGCTGCATTTATTCCTGCTGCTAGTCCACTTGCTGCTGACTCTACATAGCCTTCAACACCTGTCATCTGGCCAGCAAAAAACAAGTTTTCACGTTCTTTAAATTGATAAGATGCTTTAAGAACCTTTGGTGAATTGATGAAGGTGTTTCGGTGCATAACCCCATATCTGACTATCTCAGCATTTTCAAGACCAGGTATTAACTGAATAACTTCTTTCTGTGGTCCCCATTTTAAATGTGTTTGGAAACCAACAATATTGTAAAGAGTGCCAGCTGCATCGTCTTGACGAAGTTGAACAACCGCAAAAGGTCTTTTGCCTGTCTTTGGATCTTCTAATCCAACCGGCTTTAGTGGACCAAATAGCATTGTTTTCTTGCCTCTTGTAGCCATAACTTCGATTGGCATACAACCCTCAAAAAAGATTTCCTTTTCGAATTCTTTTAAAGGAACTGTTTCTGCTGCTACAAGTGCTTCATAAAAGGTGTTGAATTCTTCCTCTGTCATTGGACAATTTAGATAAGCCGCTTCACCCTTGTCATAGCGCGATTTTAAATAGACTTTATCCATATTGATGCTGTCTTTCTCAAGAATAGGTGCTGCAGCATCATAAAAATAAAGATAATCCTCACCTGTTAGTGTTTTTAATTGAGCGGATAGTTCAGGACTAGTTAGCGGACCCGTGGCAATTACCGTTATTCCCTCAGGAATTTCTGTCACTTCTTCATTGATTACGGTAACATTTTCATGGTTTTTAACCATTTCCGTCACTTTAGCCGCAAACTCATGGCGGTCTACTGCCAAAGCACCACCTGCTGGAACGGAACATGCATCTGCTGCTGAGATAATTACTGAATCAAGCATTCGCATTTCTTCTTTTAATACACCAACAGCATTCGTTAAGGTGTTTGCGCGTAATGAATTGCTACATACCAACTCTGCAAATTTGTCTGTATGGTGAGCAGGTGTTTGTTTAACTGGTCTCATTTCATAAAGACGGACTTTTACACCACGTTTAGCAATCTGCCATGCAGCCTCACTCCCTGCCAACCCAGCACCGATTACATTTATTGTTACATCATTCATGATATACCTCCTGATTTTTCACGAAAGCAGATAATCCATAAATCTAGCTTTACTTTTTACTATAATTACTTTTCCCTCTTTTTAGCCCATCTTGCATTGTACTATACGAATCAAAAACAAAAAAGTTTTATGATTTAAAAAAAAAGAGGAAGCGCCTTCGGAACAAGCACAGCTTGTTCCTGCGAGGATTATTCTAAGAAGCATTCCTTAGTGTCCAGGGGCGACAGGCATAAGACGAACCGGCATTAAGGTTGCGCTCTTTAACCTTCTTGACGGATTGGCTTATACCTGAGAGCCCCTAGGCGCTCCTCAGAAAAGCTAACGCTTTTCTTTCGTGCGATGAATCGCTTCCGAAGCATACTCTCGTGGAGCTGGATTATAAAAAAAAGACAAAGAGTGAGCTTTTGCTCACTCTTAACTTTGTGGTTCTTCTTTGTAATCACATTCGGTACATTGTACCTGCACACCTTTTTTTAATTTCTTTTCTACAAGTGTGCTTTCACATTTAGGACAAGGTCTTGGTAATGGTTTATCCCAAGAAATAAAATCACACGCAGGAAATGTGTCACAGCCGTAAAAGATTCTTTTCTTCTTACTTTTACGTTCAATGATATTTCCTTCTTTACATTTTGGACAGGTAACTCCGATTTCTTTTACAATCGCTTTTGTATTCCGGCAATCTGGGAAATTGCTGCATGCCATGAACTTACCATATCTGCCCATTTTAAATACCATCGGGCTTGTGCATAACTCACAATCCTCACCAGCCGGTTCATCTTTAATCTCAACAGACTGCATTTCTTTTTCAGCTATAACAAGATGTTTCTCAAATTCCTGATAAAATCCATCAATGATTTCAACCCAGCGAACTTTACCATCCTCAACATTATCCAAATCCTGCTCCATTTTTGCAGTGAAATCAACATTAATAATATCCGGGAAGAATTCAAGAATTAACTCATTAACAATCTCACCTAACTCAGTAGGAATAAATCTTTTATTATCAAGAGCGACATATCCACGCTTTTGAATCGTGTCCAATGTTGGTGCATAGGTAGATGGACGTCCAATTCCGAGTTCTTCAAGCGTTCTTACTAATCGCGCTTCTGTATACCTTGGCGGCGGTTGTGTAAAATGTTGTTTTGGTTCAATATCCTTCGTAAAAACAACATCGCCTTCTTGTAGATTTGGAAGCATTTTGTCCCGTTCTTCAACTTGATCATCAGAACCTTCCACGTACAGCTTCATAAATCCTGGGAATTTTATTTTTGAACCCGTTGCACGGAATAAGACATTACCATTTTGTAAGTCAACACTCATTGTATCCATAACAGCCTGCGCCATTTGACTTGCTAGAAATCTCTCCCAAATTAATTTATATAAACGCAATTGGTCTCTAGATAAAAATTGTTTCAAACTATTTGGGTCCCGTACTGCACTAGTCGGACGAATGCCCTCATGTGCGTCCTGCGCATTTGTTTGTTTTTTCTCTTTTCTTTGGTCTTCTTTTAAGTACTCCTTACCATATTCACTAAGGATATATTCTTCAGCCTCTTTTTGAGCAACTTCAGAAATACGAGTAGAGTCTGTTCTCATATAAGTGATGAGACCAACGGTTCCAGATGAACCAAGTTCAATTCCCTCGTATAATTGCTGTGCCAACATCATTGTTTTCTTAGCCCGGAAATTGAGTTTCCTTGCGGCTTCCTGCTGGAGGGAAGATGTGATAAATGGTGGAGAAGGATTTCGTTTTCGCTCTTTTTTGGTAACCGAAACCACCTTGAAATTATCGCCTTCCATTTGTTTTAATATTTCTTCAACATCCTGTTTCGATTTTAGCTCTGTTTTCTCTTTATTAGCTAGAGAGAAATAAGCAGCGCTAAAATGATCTTTTCCCTTTAGCAATTCTCCTTCTATGGTCCAATATTCTTCAGGAATAAATGCTTTTATTTCATTCTCTCGTTCAATGATTAAACGAACGGCGGTAGATTGAACACGTCCGGCACTTAATCCTTTTTTGACTTTTTTCCAAAGAAGAGGGCTTATGTTATACCCGACAAGACGATCGAGAATTCGCCTAGCCTGCTGCGCATCAACCAAATCCATATTAATTGGCCGTGGATGCTTGAAAGATTCCTTGATTGCTTCTTTGGTTATCTCATTGAATACAACACGACAATCTGAAGTTATATCAACATTTAAGCTATTGGCTAAATGCCATGCAATTGCTTCCCCTTCACGATCCGGGTCAGCTGCGAGATAAACTTTTTTTGCTTTTTTGGCAGCTGTCTTTAATTCCTTTAATACTGGCCCTTTGCCGCGAATTGTAATATATTTGGGCTCGTAACTATTTTCAACATTTACACCCATTTGACTTCTAGGCAAATCACGTACATGGCCCATTGATGCTTTTACTTTATATTTTTTTCCTAAATAGCGTTCGATTGTTTTCGCTTTAGCCGGTGATTCCACAATCACAAGAAACTCTGACATGCAATTAATCCTCCTCAAGGGGATATAAGAAGTGTAAAAGCGCCCGATTTTTTAAAAAAAAGATCTGACTGCCTACAATTTGAGAAGTTTTCCTAATACCAAATTTCTACATTCGGCTCGGAGAAAATACTTGACAAAAATGCCTTATCCCTAATTTTCCTTTTATATAACCATTCCTAAACAAATGGAAACTGTATTAATTATTAGTAACTCTTATTCTTAAACAATTAGCCATTGATGTCAATGATATAGAAACCGTTTACAACTAGTTAATGATAATAATACGCCAAAATATTCCTATTTACACATTCTTTTTTTCGAATATCTGTTGGAAAATGTATAACATATTAGAAATAATTTCAAGCTTTTTTGCTTAATTCTCCAATAAACTGAGAAAAACCTTTTAAAAATTTGATTTTGATAAATAATTTTGGCAGTTAATAAATGTTATAACCGAAGTTCTTCTAAAATATCCTCGCTGCTTGTTACAAGCTTTGCCCCCTGTTGGATTAAGTCATTCGTTCCCATAGAAAATGGATTAAAGATACTTCCTGGAAGAGAAAAAACCTCTCGACCTTCGTTTACCGCATAATTAGCCGTGATGAGAGAACCACTTTTTCGTTTTGCTTCTATTATAAATGTACCCTTTGACATCCCGCTAATGATTCGGTTCCGAGCTGGAAAATGCCATCGCTGTGGTTTAGTAGTTGGAGGATATTCAGAGACAATTAGCTGTGTCTCCATCATTTCTTTTGCTAATTCAGCATTCTTTTTTGGGTAGATATGAGCCAATCCTCCTGCTATTACCGCAATGGTGTGTCCGCCATTCTTCATTGCACACTCATGTGCAAGTGTATCTATACCAGCAGCCAAGCCGCTGATAATAACGACTCCTTTTTCTACTAATTGAGGAAACATTACATTAATTGCACTCTTACCATATTGAGTCGCTTGCCTTGAACCAACCACTGCAAGCTTTGGCTCTTTCCGAAGCAAGGATATATCACCTTTTGCAAATAACACCCAAGGTGGTTGATAGATTTCTTTTAGTAGGCTGGGGTAGTTTTCATCTAGGATGGTTATGACCTTTATTCCGTTTTGTTCATATTGACGGATTTGTTCAATCATGGTTCCGGTTTGTAAAGAAGTTGGCGAAAGAAGGGTTGAATGTTTTGTGGAAGAGAATAGGTTTTGTTGGATGTATTGTGGTTTCAATTGGAGAGATGAATCTTTTATTAAATAGTCTAGAACTGCATTCCACGTAATACCTGGGTAATGCATTAAAGCTATGAGTTTTTCTCTAAAGTCATCCATTTTAGGCCTCCAGTGATTAATATAAAAAAGAAGAAATAGCCCCTAATTAGAAGGGACTATTTCTACTATTCTTAGTGTGTTTTACACTTATCGTAAATGCCTTGTTCTTTTAGTACTTCGATTAATGTTTCACCCATAACAGATGGTGTATCTGCCACTTTAATTCCGCATTCATTCATGACACGGATTTTTTCGTCAGCAGTTCCTTTACCACCTGAAATAATCGCACCAGCATGGCCCATACGTTTTCCTGGAGGTGCTGTACGCCCACCGATGAAGCCGACTACAGGTTTCGTCATATTGGCTTTAACCCACTCCGCAGCTTCTTCCTCAGCTGTACCACCAATTTCACCAATCATGATAACAGCATACGTTTCAGGGTCTTCATTAAATGCTTTTAATACATCAATGAAGTTTGTACCGTTAACTGGATCGCCGCCAATTCCAACCGCTGTCGTTTGACCAATTCCAGCTTGTGTTAACTGATGAACGGCTTCATACGTTAATGTTCCAGAACGGGAAACAACACCAACATGGCCTTTAGTATGAATGTAACCAGGCATAATACCAATTTTACATTCATCCGCAGTGATAACACCAGGGCAGTTAGGACCTACTAAGCGGGTCTTTTTGCCTTCCATATAACGTTTAACCTTAACCATATCTAATACCGGGATGTGCTCCGTAATACAGATAGCTAAATCTAATTCAGCATCGACCGCTTCAATAATGGCATCTGCAGCAAACGGGGCTGGAACATAGATAACAGAAGCCGTAGCACCAGTAGCCGCAACAGCTTCACTCACTGTGTTAAAAACAGGTACTCCTTCTACTTCCATGCCGCCTTTTCCAGGTGTGGTACCAGCAACAATTTGTGTACCGTATTCTAACATTTGTTTTGTATGAAAAAGGGCAGTAGAACCTGTAATCCCTTGAACTATTACTTTTGTATCTTTATTAATAAAAACGCTCACGTTAATTCCCCTTTCTTTCGATCCTATTTCACTAATGAAACGATTTTTTGTGCACCGTCAGCCATAGATTCTGCAGGAGTAATAGCTAAACCAGACTCAGCAAGAATTTTCTTACCTAAATCAACGTTTGTTCCCTCTAATCGAACAACCAGAGGTACACTTAGTTGAACCTGTTTTGCTGCTTCTACTACACCCTCAGCAATGACATCACATTTCATGATTCCGCCAAAGATATTTACAAAAATACCTTTTACGTTTGGATCAGAAAGGATAATCTTGAATGCTTCTGTAACTTTCTCAGCCGTCGCACCGCCCCCAACATCAAGGAAGTTAGCCGGGTCTCCTCCGTAGTGCTTCACAATATCCATTGTTGCCATCGCAAGGCCCGCACCATTTACCATACAGCCGATATTTCCATCCAAAGAAATATAGCTTAAATCATATTTGGAAGCTTCGATTTCCTTCGGATCTTCTTCCTCCAGATCACGGTAAGCAAGCACGTCTTTTTGACGATATAATGCGTTTGAATCAAAATTTAATTTTGCATCTAACGCCATTACTTGTCCGTCACCAGTAACAACTAACGGATTAATTTCGGCGATTGAGCAATCTTTCTCAATGTAGGCATTGTATAAGCCCATCATGAATTTAACAGCTTGATTGACAAGCTCTTTTGGAATGTTGATATTGAATGCGATTCGGCGAGCTTGATAAGGCATTAAGCCAACAACCGGATCAATTTCTTCTTTGAAAATTTTCTCCGGAGTTTTTTCAGCTACTTCTTCAATTTCTGTTCCGCCTTCTTCAGAAGCCATAAGCACAACTTTTGAAGTAGCACGATCTAAAACAAGGCCAACGTAGTATTCTTTCTTAATGTCGCAGCCTTCTTCAATCAATAATCGTTTAACTTCTTTTCCTTCAGGACCTGTTTGGTGTGTAACCAATGTTTTCCCAAGGATTTCATTTGCATATGTACGCACTTCATCAAGGTTTTTTGCAACCTTCACTCCGCCAGCTTTACCCCGACCACCAGCATGAATTTGCGCTTTTACTACACATACTTGCGTGCCTAGTTCTTTTGCGGCTTCAACTGCTTCTTCAACCGTGAATGCCACTTTGCCATTAGGAACACTTACCCCGTATTTTCTGAGGATTTCTTTCCCCTGATACTCATGGATATTCATTTCCCATCCTCCTATCAAACTCTTCAAAAAATTGACTCCGTTTTCATTTTATATAATGAGAGATACCTTGTCCACCGTTATGCACAAAAAAATTATTATCCTCATAATATTACGAATTCTTATACCTTATAATTAAAGCGCTTTCATAAACGAAGAATCCAAAAATTAACAACAAATTATTTTATAACAATAACAAAACAAGCAGGTTAGCTCATTTTGTTATTGTTAAGTACCATATCTTTTATTGGAGCAAAACTCTTTCGATGGTAAGGTGTAATGCCATGAGTTTGAATAGCCTGTAAATGTTCTTTGGTCCCATACCCCATGTTGTTTTGAAAGCCATATTCCGGATACGCAGCTGATAGCTCAACCATTAGATTATCTCTCGCTACTTTTGCTACAATGGAAGCCGAAGCAATCGACACACTTTTTGCATCACCTTTTATGATTGACTCCACAACAAAGGGTGATTCTATCTTCATCGCATCTATAAGCAACACTTCAGGATTAGAGGATAATGATACAATCGCTGCTTTCATTGCCTTTTTGGTTGCCTCGTAAATATTTATGGCGTCGATTTCAACCGCGTCTATCATTGCCACACTTACAGCCAACGCTTCTCTTCTGATGATTTCATCGTATTCATTCCGCTTTTTTTCAGATAGCTTCTTTGAATCATCAATCCCCGGTAAGAAAAAATGACTAGGCAGAATAACAGCCGCTGCTACCACCGGTCCTGCAAGCGGGCCCCTGCCAACTTCGTCGACACCAGCAATCATTTTATATCCCTGGGCTCGCCATTTCATTTCATAGACATTCATTTCAATAAACTTTTCCTGCAGTTGTCTTTCCTGTTCCATTCTCTTATGCCATTTATGTATTAGCTGCTGAACCCCTTTGCGCTCATCATTCACGAGTTTTTGGAATAAAGGGTCACTCTCAGCATTTATATTTGTGAGTTGTTGTTCTATTTCTGCTATTGTTTGTACTTTCATTTTCTTCACCCGTTGTAATGATACCTTCTCAACCGTTTTATTTCAATGACAAAAATAAACAAAAAAAACTCACCGATTGGAGAGTTTTCCTTCGTTTATTTACCCATTTGCGCATCATCTTTTAAATCTCTTGGTCGCTCAAACGTCAGGCGTCCAAATTTCTCAGATCTAATTTCTCTAATAACCAACTCTGAGACCTTATCATAATCAACAACTCCACCGGCTCCTAGACAGCCTCTGAGCTCACCTATTTGATCAAACATTTCCACTACATTTTCAGGAACTGATTCAAGCTTATACCGTTCCTTTAGTCTTTCTGGATAATGTTCTTCTAAAAATTTAAGCGAAAAGACAACAAGGTCCTGTAAATTTAGGAGAGTGTCTTTTATTGCACCAGTCACTGCCAGCTTCTTCCCAACCTCTTGGTCTTCAAACTTTGGCCAAAGAATCCCTGGAGTATCTAATAATTCTAATTCTTTTCCAACTTTAATCCATTGTTGAGCTTTTGTTACCCCCGGTGTATTACCTGTTTTTGCAATATTTTTCTTAGCAAGTCGATTAATTAACGTTGATTTTCCTGCATTGGGAATTCCAACGATCATAGCACGAATGGCTCTGGGGTTAACAACGCCCTTAGCTCTTAAACGATCAAATTTTTCCTTTAGGATTTCATGAGACGCCTGAACGATCTCCTTCATTCCTTCTCCAGCTTGAGAGTTAATAGCAATTGCTTTAATTCCTTGTTCAGAAAAGTGGGCAATCCATTGTTTTGTAGCTGCTTTATCTGCCAAATCAGCCTTATTTAAGAGGACCAGCCTTGGTTTGTGTTGAATAATTTCATCAATCATCGGATTGCGAGAGGAATAGGGTATTCTTGCATCTACTAATTCATAAATGATATCTACCAGTTTTAACTTTTCCGTGACCTCTCTTCGAGCTTTTGCCATATGGCCAGGAAACCATTGGATTGTCAAAGCAAGTCACCTCCTAAATCTATTTCACGATGTGTGCATCTTTTATTGGCCAGTACACTATACTTGTTTTGCCAATTATTTTGTCCATTGCAATGGTTCCGATATGCCTGCTATCTTTGCTGAAACGACGGTTATCACCCATTACAAACAACTCACCCTCTGGTACAGTTTCTGTACCTGCAGGTGTTTCCTCAAGAGTAAAAGCATCTGTTAACGGTCCTTCAACTTTCTTCTTGTATTCATCTAAATATGGTTCTTCATATGCTTTACCATTTACATATAAAGTATCATTTTTATATTCAATACGGTCGCCCGGAAGTCCAATTACTCTTTTGATGTAATCCTTCTGTTCAGGCGCATGAAAGACGATAATATCAAACCGTTTTGGCTCCCCTATATTATAGCTTAGCTTGTTCACTATCATACGGTCTTGGTGCTGCAGCGTAGGCATCATGGATAGCCCGTCTACAACAATTGGTGCAAAAAGAAAATAACGAATGACAGCTGCCAGTGCAACAGCAATTAAAAGAGCCTTCGTCCATTCCCAAAGTTCATTTTTCTTCTTTATCATGCTTTTCCCCGCCAATCACAAAAAAAATGTTTGCTATCATCTTATTTTACATAAAAATTGTATATTAAACACGTGGGGCTGCTTTTTTTAACCAAACTTTAATATTAATATTCTTGCACGAATATAAAACGATATGTACGAAAAAAGAGCTTGCAGAGCAAGCTCTTTCTTTTATTATCGAATTTCTTTAATACGAGCTTTTTTACCACGTAGCTTACGTAAGTAGTATAGCTTAGCACGGCGAACTTTACCGCGGCGCAATACTTCAAGCTTCGCAATTTTAGGTGTGTGTACAGGGAAAGTACGCTCAACGCCTACTCCGTAAGAAACCTTACGAACTGTGAAAGTTTCGCTAATTCCACCACCACGACGCTTAATCACTACACCTTCGAATAACTGAATACGCTCACGAGTACCCTCGACAACTTTAACGTGTACACGTACAGTATCACCAGGACGAAACGCAGGTAAATCAGAACGAAGTTGTTCTTTTGTGATTTCTTCAATCAATTTTTGCATCGTTTTCAACTCCTTCCAACAGACGCTCTTGCATATCTACTATCCTATATCATTGCAGCGGAACATCGTTATAAGACCATACTGAATTTAGGCACTCAGCTCAAGTCACAAGAAGTATCATACCATAAAAGGCAACTCCATGCAATAACTACTCATATTCTTTTTTAATTTCATTCAGCCATTTTTCCTGTTCCTTACTTAATTCAATTTTGTCTAGTAGGTCAGGTCTTCTTAGAAATGTCCGACGGAGAGCTTCTTTGCTTCGCCACTCTTCGATTAATCTATGATTGCCTTGCAGGAGGACCTCCGGAACCTTCATGCCACGAAAATCAGATGGCCTTGTGTAATGCGGGTGCTCCAAAATCCCAGTACTAAATGAATCTTTCATATGTGATTCTGCATTTCCTAAGACTTCCGGTAATAGACGGACTACACTATCAATCACTACCATAGCCCCAATTTCTCCACCAGTTAAAACATA
Organism: Neobacillus sp. CF12; assembly: GCF_030348765.1. Taxonomy (GTDB): domain Bacteria; phylum Bacillota; class Bacilli; order Bacillales; family Cytobacillaceae; genus Neobacillus. The sequence continues at coordinate 2,123,166 of NZ_JAUCEU010000007.1, forward strand.
ATCACCGATTGAGATTTCATCTGTTACAATATGTTCACGAATTCTTTCATCATAGCCCTCATAATGGCCGCAAACGAAAATAAGATGTTCTTCTTTCGCTAGTTCTTCTGCTTTTTTTTGGTCATAGCGTTTTCCTTGAGGACAAAGTAAAATCACTCTTGTTTTGTTACTTTCGGCCCTCTCCTTTAATGCTGCAACAGCGTCGAATAGTGGTTGGGGTTTCAAAACCATTCCTGCTCCACCCCCATAGGGATAGTCGTCTACAGTCTGATGTTTATTATCAGCATAGTCGCGGAAATTGACAACATTGTATTGAACAGCAGATTTTTCAGAAGCTTTATGTAAAATCGAATGTCCAAATACACCCGAAAACATCTCAGGAAATAATGTAAGTACATCTATTTTCATCATGAAAGGAGCCCTTCCATCGGTTCAATTAGAATGACTTTTTCTTTAACATCCACTTTTTTCACTACATCTTCAATATAAGGAATCAATATCTCCTTACCTGTATTTGATTTAATTACCCATACATCATTCGCACCGGGGGATAAAATTTCTATTACCTTACCGATTTCCTCTCCAGTAATTGTAACGACTTGGCACCCGATAATTTCGTGATAATAATATTCATCGTTTTCAAGATTACCAAGTTGAGATTCTGGCACCTTAAGGATTCCGTCCCTAAACTTTTCAACTTCGTTGATATTTTCAAAACCCTCGAAGGTTAGTAAGTTAAAATTTTTGTGGCTACGGTGGGTTTTTACCTTCAATTCGATAGGCTGCTTAGATCCTGGCATAAACAAATACAAGATATTTCCCACTTTGTAGCGCTGTTCAGGGAAATCCGTTTTTGAAATTACCCTGACTTCACCTCTTAGTCCGTGTGTATTGACGATTTTGCCAACATTAAACCATTTTTCCATTTCAGTTCGTCACCTCTATCTTATTTCCTCAATAATGCCGTCTTTTATGATAATTACCGTTTGTCCCATTGACTCCTCCCAATAGTCGCCAACATTTACCTCAACAAGGGCTTGGACTTCCTTTTCCTTTAATTCACTTCCTAGTGGTAGCATATGTAATTGTTCAATTTGAAACTCATAAAGCTTTTCTTTATCATGACGTTTTTGCAGTTCTTTTTCAAAATGACTTTTAAGTGCGCTAGGTTGATACTTTTTTGCTTTTTCTAGCTTTTTCAACTCAAATTGAAGTTGCTCATATTCTTTTTGCATTTGCAACTTTCCAGCAAAATACTTATCAAGCAACTTTTGTTTGCTCTTTTCCGTTAAAATTTGCTTCACGATAACAGTTTGAATAAGTTGCATAAAATCGCTTCCCCCTCAAGTATCTGTTTTCCTTGTGCAAGACGCTTCCGCTTTTCATGATAGCAAAAAAGGGAGGAATTTCATTCCCCCCTTTCATCTAGATGCAAAAAGCTATTCACCAATTTCTAGAAAAATTTTCTTTTGTTGTGATGATCCTGCTGCGTATACAACAGTTCTAATGGCTTTTGCAACACGCCCTTGCTTTCCAATCACTTTTCCCATATCAGTCTTATTGACTGTAAGGTGATAGGTGATTCGTTGATCCTCTTCGTTGACTTTAACAGTCACATCTTCAGGGAAATCAACAAGGGGCTTTACAATGCTTTCAATTAATTGCTTCATAGCAATTATTTGCTATGCTTAGCATTATGGAATTTTTCCATGATGCCTTGGTTTGAGAAAAGGTTACGAACGGTATCAGATGGTTTTGCACCATCTAGTAACCATTTAAGAGCCAAATCTTCGTTGATTTGGATTGCAGCTGGTTGAGCTACTGGATTATAAGTTCCAATTACTTCAATGTAACGTCCGTCACGAGGAGAACGAGAATCTGCTGCTACGATACGATAGAAAGGAGTCTTTTTAGCTCCCATACGCTTTAAACGAATTTTTACTGCCATTTTAAATAAGCACCTCCGAATAGTTTCACACAAGATAGTATATTATCAATTATTAATTCATTTGTAAAGTGTTTTTTCTTTACACTAGTATTGCCAATTTTTTCTTCTTTAAAACGGTTTAAAAGGAAACTTGAAACCGCCTTTTTTCTTACCTTTTTGCTGCATTCCAGTCATTTGTTTCATCATCTTCTTCATGTCTTCAAACTGTTTTAATAGGCGGTTAACCTCAGGAACAGTTCTGCCGCTCCCTTTGGCAATCCGTTTTTTACGGTTTGAATTCAAAATCTCTGGATGTTCTTTTTCTGCTTTTGTCATTGACCTAATGATAGCTTCAACATGCGAAATTTGTTTCTCTTCAATTTGAATATTATTCAAACCTTTAATTTTATTGGCACCCGGCATCATTTTTAACAATTCATCAAGTGGTCCTAAATTACGGACTTGTCCGAGTTGCTCCAAAAAGTCATCGAGTGTAAAAGTCGCCGTCCGCATTTTTTGTTCAAGTTCTTTTGCCTTTTCCTCATCAACATTAGCCTGTGCTTTCTCAATCAGCGTTAGGACGTCACCCATGCCGAGAATCCTAGAGGCCATCCGTTCAGGATGAAAAGGTTCAATTGCATCCATCTTTTCCCCTAGACCGACAAACTTAATTGGCGTCTGGGTTACCGCACGAATAGAAAGTGCAGCTCCGCCTCGTGTGTCTCCATCAAGCTTCGTTAAGACAACTCCTGTCAACCCAAGCTGTTCGTTAAAACTTTGAGCCACATTAACGGCGTCTTGACCAGTCATGGCATCAACAACAAGGAAAATTTCATCTGGTTTCGTAAGCTCTTTAATATCCTTTAGCTCGCCCATAAGGTTTTCATCGACGTGTAAACGTCCAGCAGTATCTATCAGGACATAATCGTGATGCTCTTCTTTTGCTTTCGCAATCGCTTGCTTTGCAATTTCTACTGGGTTTACTTGATCACCAAGAGAAAAAACAGGCATATCTAATTGTTTACCAAGGGTTTCAAGTTGCTTAATCGCAGCAGGACGATAAATATCAGCAGCTACAAGCATAGGCTTACGGTTATATTTTTTCCGGAGCAAGTTGGCAAGTTTTCCTGTTGTGGTCGTTTTACCAGCACCCTGCAGCCCAACCATCATAATAACAGTAGGTGGACGATTAGAAGCAGCAATTTTACTTTGCTCACCGCCCATTAATTCAGTCAATTCCTCATTAACAATTTTAATGATTTGCTGCCCAGGGGTTAAGCTTTTCAGCACTTCTTGTCCAACTGCACGGTCGCTGACTTTTTTCACAAAATCTTTAACGACCTTAAAATTTACATCAGCCTCGAGTAGTGCAAGGCGGACTTCACGCATCATTTCTTTTACATCCGCTTCAGTGACCTTTCCTTTTCCACGGATTTTTTGAATCGTATTCTGCAGTCGGTCGGCTAATCCTTCAAATGCCATTAATGCCGCCTCCTAATCTAATTTCTCAAGCTCGGCAACCACTTCCATCATTGCCTGCTTTGATGGGTGTTCTTCATTTAGCAATTCTTTTATATGCCTTAATAAGTTGCTGCGCTCTTGAAATTTCTGAAATAGTAATAGCTTTTCTTCATACTCCTCAAGCATAGCTTCCGTACGTTTGATGTTGTCATACACAGCCTGCCGGCTTACATCGTACTCTTCTGCGATTTCTCCAAGTGAGTAATCATCTAAATAATAGAGAGACATATAGCTTTGCTGCTTTGGTGTTAACAACGAATAATAGAAATCATAAAGATAATTCATTCGCGTTGTTTTTTCAAGCACGACTATACCTCCCGTTGTTAAGTGAAAAGCCTTTACAAATGTAGTTTACACAGTCGTTCGCAGTCTGTCAAGAAAATATCTTTACATCAATTTACAGCATTATCCACTTGGTCAGCGAATAACCCATAAACATATTGTTCTGCATTAAATTCCTGAAGATCATCCATTTTTTCACCGAGACCAACGTATTTCACAGGTATCTTTAATTCATTCCGAATGGCTAAAACGATTCCGCCCTTTGCCGTTCCATCTAATTTGGAAAGCACAATCCCGCTCACATTTGTTACTTCTTTAAAGGTCTTTGCCTGAATGAGTGCGTTTTGGCCAGTAGTTGCGTCTAAAACAAGCAAGACTTCATGGGGGGCTCCCGGTACCTCTCGCTCAATTACCCGTTTAACTTTTTCAAGTTCTTTCATCAAGTTAACTTTATTCTGTAACCGTCCGGCTGTATCACAAATTAAAATATCTACTTTCCGGGATTTAGCAGCCTTAATCGCGTCAAACATCACAGCTGCTGGGTCTGATCCCTCCGCCTGTTTAATCACATCAACGCCCACTCTTTCTCCCCATACTTCTAACTGCTCGATTGCACCTGCACGGAAGGTGTCTCCTGCCGCTAGTAAGACTGATTTTCCTTCACTTTTGAATTTATGACCGAGTTTACCGATTGTCGTTGTTTTCCCCACACCGTTAACACCGACAAATAAAATAACAGTAAGCCCATCCTCTTGAATATTTAATTTAGACGATTGTTCCTCACCCGCATTATAAATATCAACTAACTTCTCAGAGATTACACTTTGAACTTCCCCGGGATCTTGTATATTTCGACGCTTGACTTCCATCTTCAACTCTTCGATTAGTTTCATGACCGTATCGAAGCCTACATCTGCTTGTATTAAGATTTCTTCTAATTCCTCGAAGAAATCTTCATCCACTTTGCGGTACCTAGCAACAAGGTCATTTACTTTTCCAGAGAAATTGTCTCTCGTTTTCGAAAGACCATCTTTAAATTTCTCCGTTACTGCTTCCGTTTGTTTTGTTATTTTCTCTTTTAATTTTTTAAAAAAACTCACTTTTCTTCACTTCCTATTATTTAAGTTTCAACAAGTTCCTTCGTTTCCTCGAGACGGACTGAAACAAGCTTTGAGACACCTGATTCCTGCATGGTAACACCATATAAAACATCTGCCTCTTCCATCGTGCCTTTTCTATGGGTGATAACAATAAACTGAGTTTCTGCACTAAACCTTTTTAAGTATTGACTAAAACGAAAAACGTTTGCTTCATCTAGAGCTGCCTCAACCTCATCTAGAATGCAAAAAGGAACAGGGCGAACTTTTAAAATGGCAAAAAGAAGTGCAATGGCAGTTAAAGCTCTCTCACCACCGGATAACAATCCTAAATTTTGTAGTTTTTTTCCAGGCGGCTGAGCAACGATTTCTACTCCTGTATTTAATAAATCCTCAGGATTCGTTAGCTTTAAATCTGCTCTTCCGCCACCAAATAACGCTCTGAATACAGGCTCAAAGTGCTCACGAATGCCAGTAAACGTCTGTTCAAAACGTTTTTTCATTTCAATATCCATTTCATCAATTACCTGATAGAGCGTATCCTTCGCCTCTTGAAGGTCATTCTTTTGTTCACTCAAAAACAGATAACGTTCTGAAATTCTTTCATATTCTTCAATTGCTCCAATATTAACACTACCAAGTTCATCAATTGCTAGTTTTATTAACTTTACTTTTTTCCTGGCTTCTTCCAATGGCATTGTAAGTGGATATTGTTCTTTCGCACCCTCAAAGGAAAGTAAATATTCCTCTCTAAGGTGGGCAAGTTTGTTTTCAAGTTCAACGTCTAGACGGTTAATCTTTACTTCTTCATCTTTTAAAACTTCAACCATGCCCTTATGGAGTCTCTTTATCTCTTTTGCTTCAAGTTCAGCATCTTCTAGTGCTGAGTGCATGTGGAGACGCTCCTGCCTCCTTGAAGAAATAAGCGCGATCGTTTCTTCCTTGTCTTGCTGCTTCCGTTTTGCGGCAACTTCCAACTGTTCTTCTCCGGAAGTACTGCCTTCCATCTCAGATGTTAGCAACATTAAATCCTCCGTATAAAGTGCATGCCTTTCTTCACTTTCGGTTAATTCTTTCACGATTAAAGCAAATCGTTCTTTTGTGTTTACAAATTGCTCATTTTTTGCTGCGTATTCAACTTTTAAATCCGTTATTTCTTTTGTTAGCGTTTCTTTTGAGGAGATATCATTTGTTTTTTGTTCTGTAAACTTTGCGATTTGTTTATCAAGAGAAGCAATTTTTAATTTGAAGGAATCCATTGCTTCAAAAAGTTCATTCTTACGTTTTGTTAAGGTTTTCTGTTCTTCTACAAACTGACCTTTTTCGAGATCATACATCGTCAAGCGGTCATTAATATTCTTTGCCTCGAATTCAGCTTCACGAAGGTCTCCCTTTAACGTCTGTTCATCTTGTCTAAGGATTTCCCCAAACTTCCGCATATCCTCAAGCTCTTGTTCTTGTATTTTGACCTCTTGTTTTAATGACTTAACAAGGCTTTCTAAACTTGACGTTTTTTCAGACATTACAATAAGTTTTTCTTTCAACTCTTCAAGTTCGCCTTTTCTTGTCAGTAAAGAGCTTGTCTTTTGTTTCTGTGCCCCACCTGTCATCGACCCGCCAGGATTTACAATATCTCCATCTAAAGTTACCAGTCGACAGCGATACTGAAGAATCTTGGCCAGTTCATTTGCGCCCTTTAAATCTTTCGTAATGACAACATTGCCTAAAAGGTTACTGATGACATCTGCATATTTGGAATCGAAACTGACTAGGTCTACAGCACTCCCTACCAATGAAGGGTGGTTTTGGATTGACGCCCGCTGTGAAGAAGACAACAATCGGCCTTTAATAACGTTTAATGGTAAGAAGGTAGCCCGACCGAATGAATTTTGTTTTAAGAAAGTAATCGCCATCCGGGCATTTTGTTCATTATCAACAACAATATGCTGCAATGCCCCGCCTAATGCTGTTTCAAGTGCTGTTTCGTACTCTTTTGGCACTGTAACTAACTCCGCAACAGCACCCTCAATACCTTGAAGCTTTTTCCCCCTGGCTTTTAATACTTCTTTTACCCCTTGGAAGAAACCTGAATAATCCTCTTCCATTTCCTCAAGCATTTCTTTTCTTGATTTTGCCTGTTGAAGAATTTGATAGGCTTGATATAAAGTTTTTTCTTGCTTTTGATAATTGTTTTTCCCATTTTCAAGCTTACGCTGCTTCTCCCTGAAAGTCGTAACCTGATTGGAAAGATTATTTTGAACTTCTTCTAATGCTGATTGTATTTCCAGCATCCTCTTTTGAGCTTTTTGTCTCTCCTCAATAAATCTTACATTTTCAGAGTCAAGGCGTGAGCTCTTTGCTGCCTGCTGTTCTAGTTGCTGGTCGATATATTTAAGCTCATTTTTCGCTCCAGCTTGATCATTTAGCAGTTCAATATATTCACTTTTTAAGGATTCAATTTTTTCATCAATATTTTCGGTGAATAACGCTAATTTTTCCTGTTTTTCTTTTAGTTGATTTTGAAGAAAATTTACTTGTTGTATCAGTTTATTAACTAGTTCAGACTGTATATCTCTATTGGTTTTTAATTGTGAGATTTTATCGGCAAGTTCAGTTACACTTTTTTCAAGCTGTGCCCGATTCTGCGTTGCATTTTTCTTTCGTTCCTTTAAGACCTCTTTCCTGCCTTCTAATTTTTCCAATTCTTCACTGGCATATAGGAGGACATTTTGCAAATCCGTGATAGATTCATCAAGTGCAGCAATATGATCTCTTGTTTCTTCTATTTTTGCTTCCTTTACCTGCAGTTGAGCAGAAAGTTTTATTTCTTCCTTTTGGTGCTCTTCGAGTTGCCGTGATAAATTTGTCCACTTTTGATGTAAGTCTTCAATATCGTAAACCGTTAAGGCTACTTCAATTTTTTCAAGTTCTTCTTTTTTCTCTAAATAGTCTTTTGCCATTGAAGCCTGAATCTTTAAGGGCTCAACTTGACCTTCAAGTTCGTGAAGGATATCATTTACTCGATTTAAATTATCTTGTGTTTCTAGTAGTTTAACCTCAGCTTTTTTCTTACGATTTTTATATTTTAATACTCCAGCTGCTTCTTCAAATATTGTTCTTCGGTCCTCTGCTTTACTGTTAAGAATTTCTTCTACTTTGCCTTGGCTAATAATCGAGAAAGCCTCTCTGCCAAGGCCCGAGTCCATAAACAAATCTATAATATCTTTAAGTCTGCAAGGCTGTTTATTTATTAAATATTCACTATCCCCCGAACGAGTGACCCTTCTTGTTACACTCACTTCATTGTAATCAATCGCTAATCCTTCGTCTTGATTATCAAGAGTTAAGGTTACTTCCGCATAATTTAACGGCTTTCTCGTATCGCTTCCCGCAAAAATGATATCTTCCATTTTAGAGCCTCTAAGTGATTTAGCAGACTGTTCACCTAAAACCCAGCGAATCGCATCTGTTATATTACTTTTCCCACTTCCGTTTGGACCAACTACCGCAGTGACTCCTTGAACAAAATCCACCCCAATACGATCTGCAAAAGATTTAAAGCCAATGACGTCCAACCGTTTTAAAAACATTTCTTTTCCTCCCTAGAGCTTGGCCGGAATCTTCCTTAGCATTCTTTCGTTGTTTTTCTATGATGTTTTAGCTTTTAGAACCTCCAATGCCATTTGGGCGGCATGCTGTTCTGCTTCTTTTTTCGATTTACCTGTACCGATACCTAATTCTTCACCATTTAATGAAACTCTTGAAACAAATTCTTTACTATGGGCAGGACCTTTTTCAATTAAAACTTTATATTCAATCAAACCGGTCCCATCTCTCTGGATTAACTCTTGAAGTTGGCTCTTATAATCCATCACATGAGAAAAAGCACCCTCATTAATTTTAGGAAAAACTACTTTATCTAGAAATTCAACTACTACTTCAATTCCCTTATCCAAGTAAAGTGCACCAATGAATGCTTCGAATACATCAGCTAGAAGTGCAGGGCGCTCTCTGCCACCTGTCATTTCTTCACCTTTTCCCAACAAGATTAATGTGCCAAAGCTTAGTTCATTGGCCAAGGTTACAAGAGAGGGCTCACAGACGATAGCCGCTCTGAGTTTTGTTAATTCACCTTCACTCATCATTGGATACTTCTGAAACAGGAATTTTGAAACAGTAAGCTCTAGAACCGCGTCTCCTAGAAATTCAAGCCTCTCATTATCCTCATAAGGCTTTCTGCGATGCTCATTCACATAGGATGAATGAGTAAAAGCTTGTTTTAATAGCTTTTCATTTTCAAAATGAATACCGATCTTCGTTTGAAAATCCTTAAATTGATTTTCCTTTGCGCGATTGTTCATTTCTTTTTCTTTACCTTTTCTGCGCATTAAAGTCTCCACCTTGCATATTTTTTACACACATACCTATCAATAGTTTAAGTAAACTTAAATCAAAACGCAAAGAAACTTGGCAGGATTTTTTAAAGGCTGCCAAGTTCTATAATACAGAAAGAAGCTCCGTTTGAAAACGGAGCTTTTGAAGAAATCCAACGAATTAATTCTTGCTATTTATGTAATTAACAGCATCGCCAACTGTGCCGATTTTTTCAGCATCATCGTCAGAAATTTCCATATCAAATTCATCTTCTAATTCCATAACTAGTTCAACTACGTCAAGGGAATCAGCACCAAGATCATCTTTGAATGAAGCTTCAAGTTTAACTTGTGACTCATCTACGCCTAAACGGTCAACGATGATTTTTGTTACACGCTCTAATACCTCTGCCATTCGAATTCACCTCCCCTCAAGCTATTATAAAGTATATCAACAAAATAATACACTTATAAAAAATAATAAATATATCCTTAACTTTGATTAATGTCCAGCTGCAGCGCCTAGGGGCTCTCAGGTCTAAGCCCCTAGGCAAGGCGCTTCCGCTTTTCTAGCTACATTACCATTCCACCATTAACATGAAGCGTTTGCCCTGTAATGTAAGAAGAGTCATCCGACGCCAAGAAAGCTGTCATTTTAGCAATATCCTTTGGCTCCCCAAGACGGGCTAGCGGAATTTGTTTTAGCATTTCAGCTTTTACCTCTTCTGATAATTTATCTGTCATGTCGGTAGTAATAAATCCTGGTGCAATGGCATTAACGGTGATATTGCGCGAAGCAAGCTCTTTTGCGGTCGTTTTTGTTAACCCAATAACGCCCGATTTGGCTGCTACATAGTTTGCTTGACCAGGATTTCCACTTACCCCAACGACGGATGTGATGTTAATAATACGGCCAACACGCTGTTTCATCATTTGACGGGTTACCGCTTTTGTGGAAAGAAAAACACCCTTAAGATTAATGTTAATGACATCATCCCATTCGTCTTCTTTCATTCGCATTAATAAATTGTCTTTCGTTATACCCGCATTATTAACAAGTATATCCAATTTACCAAATCGATCCACCGTTTCTTTCACCATAGCAGCTACTTCTTCGCTACTGGATACATCGCATTTTATCGCAAATGCTTCTTTGCCAATGGCTTTTATTTCATCTACCACTTCATTAGCTTTACCTTCACTACCTGCATAATTCACTGCGACATTTGCACCTTGTCTTGCAAGTTCAAGGGCAATCTCTCTGCCGATCCCTCTTGATGCACCGGTTACTAAGGCAATTTTACCTTCTAAAGTCATAGGTTTTCCTCCTTCAATGCCTCGATTACAGATTGACAACTTTCCTCATCAGAAACCGAATAAGTTTTCACACTACGGTTGATTTTTTTTATTAACCCAGAAAGTACCTTCCCAGGACCTATTTCAATAAATGTATCAACACCTAAATCAATCATTTTCACAACAGAATCTTCCCACAAAACAGGTGAATACAGCTGTTCAATTAAATTTTCCTTTATTTCCTCTGCTGCAGTCATTGGATTTGCTGACACATTGGCGATGACCGGAACAACAGCATCCTTCATATCAAGTTCATCCAAAACTCCACGTAATTCACTTGCTGCAGGTTTCATTAATGATGAATGGAACGGTCCGCTGACTTCCAAAGGAATCGCTCTTTTAGCGCCAGCTTCTTTCGCTTTTACCCCAGCAATCTCTACACCTTTTTTAGATCCCGAGATAACAATTTGACCAGGACAATTTAAATTCGCTAAGGAAACCGGAAAACCTGAGTCACTAACCTCATCTGTTACTTGGGCAAGAGGTTCACGATCAAGCCCTAAAATGGCTGCCATTGAACCTTCACCATTCGGTACGGCACCCTCCATAAATTCGCCTCTTTTTCTAACAGCATAGACACCGTCTTCAAAGGTTAACGAACCTGCTGCTACAAGGGCGGTATATTCACCTAGACTATGTCCAGCAACATAATCAGGTTTGATTGCGGATTTTCGGAATCTTTCTAGAATTGCCAAACTAGTCGTTAATAAGGCTGGCTGCGTATTTACAGTTTTGGTCAATTCTTCTTGCGGTCCCTCAAATATAAGGTTACTTAATTCAGCCGAAAGTGTTTCGTCTGCTTTTTTAAAATATTGCATTACCTCAGGATACTGCTCAGCAAGCTGCTTACCCATACCAACTGTCTGTGAGCCCTGCCCTGGAAATACGAACGCTATCTTTCCCATTTTTCGCACCCCGTTTTACACTTCTATTTTAGATATTTTCTCTTCTTCGACGGTCTTTTGAATAAGCCCGACGACATCACTTCCGACCATTTCTCTTGTTTGGCGAATGGCACTAAAGATTGCTTGTCCGTTTGAGGAGCCATGTGCTTTGATAACCGGCGCTTTTAAACCAAAAAGACCTGCTCCGCCATACTCTGAATAGTCTAATGTGTTTTTTAATGTTTTAAATTCTGGTTTTAATACCGCGGCCGCAAGTTTACTTTTTAGACTGCTCATTAACGTTGCTTTTAACATTTTAAACATTGCTAGTGCTGTACCCTCAACGGTTTTTAATACCATATTACCAGTGAATCCATCCGTAACCACTACATCTGCAACGCCATCAAGCAGGTCCCTGGCCTCAACATTTCCAACAAAATTAATATTTGCATTTTTTAAAAGATCAAATGCCTGTTTTGTTAGGTCATTCCCTTTCTTTTCTTCCGTTCCGATATTTAGAAGACCCACTCGAGGTTTAGTTGTTCCTCGGACTTTTTCACTATAGATAGAACCCATGATTGCATATTGCAGCAGATGCTCAGGCTTGGCATCCACATTTGCCCCAACATCCAATAGAAGAAAACCTTCTCCTCCAATTGTAGGTAATGTAGGTGAAAGCGCAGGGCGGTCTATCCCTTCAATCCTGCCTACAACAAACAATCCTGCAGCCATTAATGCACCTGTATTACCGGCTGAAATACACGCGTCAGCATTTCCATCAACTACTTGTTGTGCGGCTAGTACCATAGAGGCCGTTTTTTTTCGACGAACTGCCCTTACTGGCTCGTCGGTACCAAGGATCACCTCGGTTGTATGTAAAATGCTAATCCGTTCGGTATTTGTTAAGTATTCATTAATTTTTGTTTCATCCCCTACGAGGGTTATATGTATATCTGAAAAAGCCTTTACAGCTTTCATTGCACCGATTACTATTTCTTTAGGAGCATGATCGCCACCCATTGCATCGATAGCTAACTTCATCTTTTCTCATCCTTTAATGATTTTTCTGAACGGTACATTTCGAATTCGCCTTTAAAAACAAGTTCGTTATTGACATAGCTTTTTACTTCAACAATGGTTCTGCCAAGACCATCATCTATTTTTATCACTTTTGCCTTAGCTACCACACGTTCACCTTGTTTTACTGAACGCTTAAATTGAATATTTGCCTTTGCTGTTAATGCTAACTCGTCATTTATTACCGCTACTGCTAGTGAATTTGCTTGTGCAAAAACATGGTGTCCACGAGCAATCTTATTCCGAACAAAAACGTGCTCTTCTCTAACATCAAAGATTGATATGGCGCTTTGATCTAATTCCATATCAATAATCTCTCCAATGACTTCTTCTATAGGGAGGGATCGAACTTCATCTACAAATTTTTTCTCAGCAACATATTTTATCCTTTCCCGTAACTCAGGTATGGATAGTTCCAAACGATCAAGGCGTATAGTCTGAACGCTTACGTGAAATTTTTCAGCAAGGTCTTCATCCGTAATAAATGGATTTTCCTTAATCGTTTCTGTTAGCATTTGCTGTCGTTCTTTTTTTGTTCTTCTCATCATCACACCGTCCGAGCTATTATGACTAGGTACTAATAGTAGTATAAAATTAGAAAAAGCAGATTGCAAGAATTAGTTTTTATTCTTGTAATCTGCCCTTAAGTCTTATTATTAATAGCCAGTTGATTTGTGCTCCACTAAGTAAAGCTTCTTTGAATAATCACCGCAGTGACAAGCGGTCTCTGCCTGTCACGAGGCGCTTCGCTTTCCGCAGGCGGTTCGGGGAAGCCTCCTCGGCGCTAAGAGATAAGCGGGGTCTCCCCTGTCCCGTCCTCCTGCAGGACATTGATTTACATTCTCGAATCTGCCCACGCACGAAGAAAATGCGTGCATTTTCGAGGAGTCTTGCGCCTTCCGCACAAATCAACTTAGTTTAGTTATAAATCAACAATAACCTTTCACACAGCCAAAATTAATCTAGTTTTTCTCCTTCTAAAATGCCTGAGTTATCGAGTTGTTTTCTTAGGTATTCGTACTCTTTATCATTCCAAAAGGTTTTTGACTGTATCATAAGTGCGGCGTCGTTTCTTGCTGTTTCGAGTGTACGGTAATCATGTACCATGTCTGCAAGCTTAAATTCTGGAACACCACTTTGTTTTTTTCCAAAAAAGTCACCTGGACCCCGTAACTCAAGGTCCTTTTCACTTAAAACGAACCCATCCGTTGTTTCGGTCATAATTCTCATTCTTTCCTGACCTACTTCGGACTTTGGATCTGCTAACAAGATACAATAAGATTGGTCACTGCCTCTCCCTACCCGCCCACGGAGCTGATGGAGTTGTGACAGTCCAAATCTTTCGGCATCATAAATAACCATCATGGTTGCATTCGGAACATTGACTCCCACTTCTACTACTGTTGTTGACACCAACACTTGGACCTCATTAACACTAAATTCCTTCATAATGGTATCTTTCTCTTCTGAACTTAACCGCCCATGCATGAGTCCAACCTTATACCGATTATGAAAGTGGTGAGTTAGCGTAGTATGAACGTCTATAGCATTTTGGACATCTATTTTATCTGATTCTTCAATTAATGGGCAAATGACATAAGCTTGATGCCCCTTTACCAGTTCCTTTTCTACAAAGGAAAGGACTCTTCCTAACATATCTGGTTTTGCCCAATAGGTTTCTATCGCTTTTCGCCCCGCCGGCATTTCGTCAATAACAGAAACATCCATCTCGCCAAATACAGTTATCGCAAGTGTTCTAGGTATTGGTGTTGCTGTCATAAATAGAACATCAGGATTCTCTCCTTTTTCCCTTAACACTCTTCGCTGTTCAACGCCAAATCGATGCTGTTCATCGGTAATAACAAATCCTAGTTTCTTAAACGTTACCTCATCTTGAATCAGGGCATGTGTACCGATTAAAATATCTACTTGTCCTTCTCCTAAGTTTTGAAGAATTTCCCTTCTTCGTTTTCCTTTGACTGAACTAGTTAATAATTCACATCTTAGTCCAAAAGGTTCTAATAACCCCTTGAGAGATTCCGCATGCTGTTCTGCTAGAATTTCCGTTGGAACCATTAACGCCCCTTGGTAACCTGCTGTATAACTAGCATATAATCCAATCGCTGCTACCACTGTTTTTCCTGAACCAACATCACCCTGCAAGAGGCGATTCATTCTTAGTGGTGATTTTAAGTCATTTAATATCTCATTTACCACACGGATCTGTGCATTCGTCAAAGGAAAAGGCAAAGATTGAATGAATTCATTTACCTTTGTTTCGAGATAGTTTTGTTCAATTCCAGGGGAATGCTCTCTTTCAAATTTCCTTAACGCCTGCATTTTCAACTGAAATTGTAGAAATTCTTCATAAACTAAACGGCGTCTGGCCTGTTTTACGTCTTCTTGGTTAACCGGAAAATGCATCGCCCTCATAGCTTCAGTACGATTTACCAAACGATACTTTTTCACCAGTGATAACGGTAGACTTTCTTCAATATATTGTCCGAATTGTTGAAAGGCAATCGAAATGAATTTTCGCATTCCTTTTGTCGTTATTTTTCCTTTCAACGAATAGACAGGCTCAAAATCTTGAATTTTAGCATTTTGTCCGACCTGCATTTCATTACCAGTAATGGTTTGCCGGTGGGCATCCCATTTGCCTGTAACCGTAATTGTTTCATTCATGACCATCTTACTTTTTAAATATGGCTGGTTAAAGAAGACAACTTTAATAAGGTACTGCCCCACGAACATTCGAATCATTAACTTCGATTTCTTCCGGCCAAAATATGTAAGAGAAGGCTCACTATGAACCTTCCCTTCAACTGTAATTTTCTCTTCATGCTGTACTTCTGTGAGTTCACGTAAACGGTAATCTTCATAACGATATGGAAAATACTCTAATAAATCTTCAATCGTAAAAATTTTCATTTCTGCTAAACTCTCAGCTGTTTCTTCCCCAATACCCTTTATTACGGTAACTGATTGTTTAAGATATTGATTCACTTTATACGCGCGGTATACCGAAGATCTTCGCTTCGAGTTCACGACCTGTCGGAGTTGCCGCCAACCCTCCCTGTGCTGTTTCTTTTAAAGCCGTTGGCATGGTTTGACCAATTTTATACATGGCGTCAATGACTTCGTCACACGGAATCCTGCTGGTAATGCCCGCTAATGCCATATCCGCCGCAACCATCGCATTTGCGGCACCCATTGCATTTCTTTTTACACAAGGGACTTCCACTAAACCAGCAACAGGATCACATACAAGTCCAAGCATATTTTTTAGTGTAATCGCCATTGCTTGGGCACATTGCTCAGGTGAACCACCTGCCAATTCAACAATTGCTGCCGCTGCCATTCCAGAGGCAGATCCAACCTCTGCCTGACATCCACCAGCTGCACCTGAGATAGAAGCATTGTTAGCAACTACAAAACCAAAAGCTCCTGCTGTAAAAAGAAATGCCACCATTTCCTCTCTAGTAGGATTCAGTTTTTCCTTCACTGCGAATAATGTTCCAGGGACAACTCCAGCTGAACCTGCAGTCGGAGTAGCACAAATCGTTCCCATTGCTGCATTGACTTCATTCGTCGCTACGGCTTTGCTAACTGCATCAAGGATCGTTTTACCGGATAAGAAATTGCCTTTTTCAATATATTTTTGCATAAGAACTGCATCCCCGCCGGTCAAACCAGAATGGGACTTTACTCCTTTAATCCCCCGCTCAACCGCTTCTTCCATGACTCTTAAATTACGATCCATAAAGGCCATTACTTCTTCACGCGTACGTCCGGTAACTTCCATTTCTTGCTCGATCATAATTTCGGAGATTTTTTTATTTTTACTCATTGCAAGCTCTACTAACTCAGCCACATTACGAAACAATTGCCTTCCCCCTTGTTGTTTTATTGTATATGTCTTGCTAGTCTACTATCTTGGTTACTTTCAAGATATTTGATAATTGTTCAAGTTCTTGAAGGATTTTATCTTCGATGTTTTGGTCAACTTCAATGGTCATTAGTGCAAGCTTTCCTTTTTCTTTTCTTGAAACTTCCATATGACCAATATTGATTTCGTATTTTGCTAATACATTTGATACGCTTGCAATTGCACCAAAACGATCATTATGGACAACTAATATTGCTGGATGGTTTCCTGATAATTTCAATTCAAAACCATTTAGCTCCGTAACTTCAATTTTCCCGCCGCCAATTGAAATTCCAACTAACTCTAATTCACCTTTATCATCGCCAATAATCACTCTGGCTGTATTAGGATGATCTGTTATGGCCTCTTCTTCTATAAATCGGAGTTTAATCCCCCGTTCCTTCGCAATATCTATTGCATTTATTATCCTAACATCATCGGTATCAAAATCTAACAAACCACCAACGATCGCTACATCAGTACCATGCCCTTTATACGTTTTAGCAAATGATCCGTATAAAGAAATATTTGCCCATTTTGGTTCCCTGCCGAATAAGCTTCTGGCAACTCTTCCAATTCTGGCTGCCCCAGCCGTATGCGAACTAGAAGGGCCAATCATTACAGGTCCAATTATGTCAAACACGCTTCTGTACTTCATTATTCTTCTCCCCCTAGGACAAATATCTCATTTGTTTATCCATCTATATTTATAACACAGAAAAAAGAAAATAGAAGGGATTTTCCCCTTCTATTTTATCACTTATTCAATTGCAAAGATAAAAGAATATAATGGTTGTTTTCCGTTATGAAGCTCAACTTCGACATCCTCAAAATGCTCCTCAACATACGCTACAAGCGAATTGACCTCATCCTCAGTGACGTCTTCACCATAAATGATGGTTAAAATTTCCGAATCCTCATCCACCATCTGAGAAAGCAAATCTTCCGCAACTTTCCCTTTATCCTTGTTTTTCACAACAATTTTGCCTTCAGCAATTCCCATGAAATCATCTTTCTCAATTTCTAAACCATCAATCTGGGTATCGCGAACAGCAAATGTAATTTGACCCGTCTTAACATGCTGCATGGCATCCGTCATTTGTGCTTCATTTGTCTTAACATCTCCAGCTGGATTAAATGCTAAAAGCGCAGATAGTCCTTGCGGAACTGTTTTAGACGGAATGACATAGATTTCTTCATCTGATACATCAGCCGCTTGCTGTGCAGCCATAATGATATTTTTATTATTCGGCAGAATAAATACTTTTTTAGCATTCACTTCTTTTACGGCTTTAACAATATCCTCTGTACTTGGATTCATTGTTTGACCGCCTTCAATTACCGCATGTGCTCCGATACTTTTGAACAATTCCGCGATTCCAGAACCCATTGATACAGTAACAATACCGTACTCTTGCTGTACTTTTGGAACTTGATGTTTATCGGAAACTAAAGGTGTTAGAGTTTCTCCAACTATATTAGAATGCTGCTGTCTCATGTTTTCAATTTTAATATTGATTAAGCTTCCGTACTTCTGTCCATAGCTTAAGCAATCCCCAGGTTGTTCAGAATGTATATGTACCTTTACAACCTCATCATCCGCGATAACGAGCAGGGAATCTCCAAGCTTGCTTAGATCATTTCGATAAACCTGTTCATTGAAAGGGTTTTTGGCTAATTTTTCCTCTTCAAACTTGACCATAAATTCCGTACAATAGCCAAATTCAATGTCCTCAGTATTCATAAACCCTTGAACACTTTTATGATGTTCTGCACTAACCATTTCATCCATTGAAGGATAGCTTTGAGGAGAATCTGGCAGCTTTTCACCTTTTAATTCAGCAAGAAATCCTTCGTAAACAAAGACAAGCCCCTGTCCCCCGCTATCCACTACTCCAACTTCCTTTAGAACAGGGAGCAGGTCAGGTGTACGCTTAAGCGAAGCTCTTGCTTCTATTAAAACTTCTTCCATAATCTCGATAATATCATTCGATTTTTGGGACGCCTGAACACCTCTTTTAGCGGAATCCTTTGCAACGGTTAAAATTGTTCCTTCGACAGGCTTCATAACCGCTTTATATGCTGTCTCAACACCGGAATCCAAAGCCGCAGCGAATTCTTTTCCAGAGATTGTAGCCTTTGCTTCAATTGCTTTTGAAAATCCACGAAATAATTGGGAAAGAATTACACCAGAGTTTCCACGTGCACCCATAAGCAAACCCTTTGATAGGGCCACTCCTACTTTACCAATATGTTCCTGAACATTATTTTTTACTTCCTTAGCCCCTGAGGTCATTGATAAATTCATATTTGTTCCAGTATCACCATCGGGCACAGGAAAAACGTTTAACGCATCAACCATTTTTGCGTTTGCTCCTAAATGATTCGCACCTTGAATCACCATTTCTGCAAAACGTTTCCCATCTAAAGCTGTTATTGACACAAACTTTCCTCCTCACTTGTCGGTTCATTACGAACTTATGGGTTCGTCACACGAACTCCCTGAACGTAAATATTTACCGAGTCAACGGCAAGTCCAACGGTCTTATCAAGTGTGTACTTCACCTTTGATTGCACGTTATGGGCAACCTCAGAAATTTTCGTACCATAGCTGACAATTATATACATATCAATATGTACTTCTTCATTCTCTTGGCGGACAATAACTCCACGAGTAAAGTTTTCTCTTCTTAAAATATCCGTAAGACCGTCTTTTATTTGACTCTTGGAAGCCATACCGACAATACCATAACAATCGATAGCGGCACCTCCAGCGATGGTGGCGATTACTTCATTTGAAATATCAATTTGTCCGAACTTGGTTTTTAATTCGATGGACATGAATCGTTCCCCCTTTTGGAAATTGCTCCTTGACTAAGGTCATTTTACTATAGTCAAGAAAAATATGAAAGCGATACTTTCTTCTTATTGGTTTTAGAGACATTAATCATGCATGTCAAGGTATTTTTCTTGAAACCTTTATTAAACACTATTGCATTCACAAAGGTTGTATGATAAATTATTAAGGTATCTTTAGACAATAACGTAAATGCTGTATAAAGCTTTGGGTATTAAGGAGGGAATCATTATGCCACGTAAATGTGTTGTAACTGGAAAGAAAACTACAACTGGTAACGCACGTTCTCACGCTATGAACGCGAACAAGCGTACATGGGGTGCTAACCTACAAAAAGTACGTATTCTTGTTGATGGAAAGCCTAAGCGTGTTTGGGTTTCTACAAGAGCGTTAAGATCTGGTAAAGTAGAACGCGTTTAATATGTTTGGGCATCCTTCAATAGGGTGCCCTTTCTTATTATCTTTCCCATAATTCCACAAAATAAAAAAGCACCCTATAAAAGGTGCTTAGACAGTTATTCTATTCATTCTTTTTAAATGCACCAATCATCGCTCGGACAAGTCCACCTAAAAACTTTGGCAGTTTAATTGTATAAAACTTCATTATGTCCCTCCTCACCATCTCACACATCTAACTTCTCTCGTACGCCCTTACTATTTTATTCACACGGACGAAATCAGTACCTCATAAATCGGTATTAATCATTACTTCTTATCACTAATAATATGCCTTCCGAAAATGAAAAAGTACCATTATCACTAATAAGTTCATTACTAATACATAATGTTGAGCCGATAGAAATATGACGATTTTTTAATGGATATTTAAAGCCATCAAGAGTGAGACCTTTTACATGAAGGGTTAGGGGAACAAACGAAACATACTTTTTATCTTCCCTCTTATTTATTTTATAACTTCCTGGACCTTTTAATGATATGATATTTTGTTTATCAATAAGAAAAATGTTGCAGCTATTTGTTTCCATTAATGGCGTTACCATTAATTGGACATTTGCTAAAAAATGGTCTAACCTGCCACCACTTGCTCCAAAGATTCTGATTTGATCTGGTTTTTGTTCGATGGCCCAATTCAAAGCAAGCTCCATATCTGTTTCATTTTTTTCAGGCTTATACCTCTTCAGGTCTTTAACAAATCCTTCAATCAGCATATATTCTTCTTCGGAAACAGAATCGAAGTCTCCAAAAGCTATCTTAGGTGTAATATTCTTTTTTATCAGGGTATAGACCCCTCGGTCTACACCAACCCAAATCTCTCTGTCTCCTATGTAATCATTTAAATTGGGCAGAAGTTCCTCAGGACCTCCAGCTAAAATATTTATTTGCACTTCAATCCCCCTTTTTACTGCAAAAAAAGCCAGCAAAATAGCCGGCTTTGAGTTTTCTAACCTCTTATTGATAATATGGCTGCTTCGTAGTCCTCTTTATTATAAATAGCAGAACCTGCAACTAGAACATTAGCACCTGCTTCAATACATAATTTTGCAGTTTCAGGATTTACCCCGCCATCAATTTCTATCTCAATTTCTTTTCCTTTTTCATCCGCCATTTTCTTTACTTTCCTTATTTTAGGAAGGACTTCAGGGATGAAACTTTGTCCACCAAAGCCTGGATTTACGGACATTAACAACACCATATCAATATCTGCTAATATATGCTCAATACTGTCAACAGGAGTAGCGGGGTTTAACACCACTCCGGCTTTTATTCCAAATGATTTAATATGGTGAATCGTTCGGTGAAGGTGTCGACACGCTTCAACATGAACAGTAATGTAATCTGCTCCTGCTTTAGCAAAGTTCTCAATGTATTGGTCTGGATTTTCTATCATAAGATGTACATCCAGGGGAAGCTTTGTGACTGGACGAATTGCCTCAACAATTAATGGCCCTATCGTAATATTTGGAACAAAATGACCGTCCATAACATCGATATGAATATAGTCAGCCCCTGCCCTTTCAACTGCAGCGATTTCTTCACCTAATCTGGCAAAATCAGCAGAAAGGATGGAAGGTGCAATTTTCACCATAACTAATACCTCGGCTTTCTATCTTTTATTTCTTGAAGGAAATCAACATAATGCTGATAACGATATTGAGTAATTACTTGTGATTCAACCGCTTGTTTTACAGCACATTTAGGCTCACTAATATGTAAACAGGCTCTAAATTTGCAATTTTCACTTTCCCTTTGCATTTCTGGAAAGCAATATGCCAACTCTTCTGCTTCAATAGTCGTAAATTCCAATGAACTAAATCCCGGTGTGTCAGCAATCAGACCCTTACCGATACTAATTAGTTCAACGTGTCGGGTGGTATGTTTACCTCTGCCTAAATGGGAAGAAATATCATTGGTTTTTAGTTCAAGGTCAGGTCGCAGCACATTTAAAAGCGATGATTTGCCGACTCCCGATTGGCCGGCAAAAACAGATATTTTATCTTCGACATGTGGATTTAAAGCCTCAATACCTACTTCGGTTTCAGATGAAGTAAGTAATACTTCATACCCAATCTTTCTATATTGATCAGCGTATTCCGAAATCTTCTGTTTTTCATTGTCGTTGGTTAAATCCATTTTTGTAATACAAATAAGTGGTTGAATATGATTATATTCGACAAGAACAAGAAACCTATCTAAAAGCACGGTACTAAAGGCTGGTTCAACTGCGGAAAAGACAAGAATAGCTTGATCTACATTTGCAATAGGCGGACGAACAAGTTCATTCTTCCTTTCCTTTACTTCCATAATATAACCTTCTCGATCATTTTCCGCCTGAAAAATAACTTCATCGCCGACAAGAGGTGTAATTTTGTTTTTCCGAAACACACCTCTTCCCCTGCATTGAATCATTTCTCCATTATGAAGCACATAATAAAAACCACTTAATGCTTTTACAATTTTTCCTTCAGGCATAGCCACACTCCTTGATATTTCATAACATTACTCTGGATAAGGAACAGACTCATCTGCAACCACGGTATCTTCTCTAATAACCTTAAATCCAGCTTCCCCTTCAGGTGGAACTAAGAGTTCAATTGTAATTTTAGTTGTTGCCGTAATCGTTCGGGTATCTGCTGGTGTTGTCATACTGCGATTAGCATCTTGAATGTAAATAAGTACTTTTTGCTCTTGACCTGGTTCCGTACCAGTATATTCAACAGTTATTTCTCGAAAAACAGTTCTAGGCGGCTTCTCTTCTTTTCCTTTTGAAATAACAACAGAAACCGTCTCACCCTTTTTCATTTCAGTTCCTGGTGGAGGAGACTGAGAAATAATATTTCCTACAGGAACATTATCATCGAATTTTTCCTCTGTAGCATCAAGGGTAAGACCGACGGAATCAACATAATCTTGAGCACCTTTTGTATTAGATTGCGTTAAATCTCTTAAGATTATTTTCTCTGGCCCCTTACTAACTTCAAACTCTAAGATTGTATCTTCAGGGACGACTTCTTCGCCGCTTTCAGGTTTTTGACTTAGGATTGTTCCCTTGTCACTATCATCGAATACTTCCGTTATTTTAATATCCTTAAAATCTTGGTTATCAAGTAATCGAATCACATCATTATAATTGCGGTTCGTATAATCGGATAATTCAAACTTCTCTTTTCCAATACTGAAATAGATCGTAATAGCAGTATCTTCCTTTACGGTACTTCCTTCTTCAGGATTGGTTTTTATTACCTTTCCTTCTTCTATTTCTTCATGGGTACTCTCGATTTCTTCATCAACCTGCAGACCCGAAGCCTCTATTTTTGCAATTGCCTCATCTAATTCCATGCCGCTAACATCAGGAATGGTAACATCTTTAGGAGAGATCAGGCCTGGTAATACTAGAAAAGTAAATAACCCTAATAATGATAACACTAAGAAAGTTGTGATTAAGATAGCCGGCCACTTTTTACGTTTTTTCTTCTCTTTTCCTTTTGTTACGTTATCATTACCTTTATTTTTATCCTGACTATGTACCAATGTTTCATCTAGATTTTGGAGAGGACGATGATCATTCGTAATGATCGGGATTGCTTTTGTTGCCTCGTCATCAATCGGAATAACAAATTTCGTTTCATTTATTCTCTCTGAATCCAGTGCTGTCCTTAAATCTTCCTCCACTTCCTCTACTGAGTTATAACGATGAAAGGAATCCTTTGCTGTTGCCTTCAGAACAATATTTTCAACACTCTGTGGGATGTTCGGGTTCCACCTTCTTACTGAGGGTGTTTCCGATTGCAAATGCTTCAAGGCAATTGAAACAGCAGATTCACCTGAAAAAGGAAGCCTGCCTGTTAATAATTCAAACATGACAATCCCCAAAGAATAAATATCAGATTTCTTATTTGCCATACCTCCACGAGCTTGTTCTGGTGACAAATAATGTACTGAGCCAAGAACTGAATTGGTTTGGGTAATACTGGTTGCGCTTAACGCCATTGCAATGCCAAAATCAGTAATTTTTACCGTACCATAACGGTCAACAAGGATATTTTGCGGCTTGATATCCCGGTGTATAATATGGTTTTGGTGGGCATGTGATATGGCAGATGTCAGTTGTTTCATTATTTCAATTGTATCTTCAACCTTCAACGGTGAATTTTGTTGTATGTACTGTTTTAATGTTTGACCTTCAACATATTCCATAACAATAAAATAAAGATCATTTTCTTCCCCAACATCATAGATACTAACAATATTAGGGTGCGCTAAACTTGTTGCGGATTGGGCTTCTCTACGGAATCTGCGGATAAATTCTTCATCGTTAGCAAAATCAAGGCGAAGCATTTTGACAGCTACATCACGGTCTAGAATCATGTCGTGGGCTAAATAAACATTGGCCATTCCGCCCCCGCCAATCATTTCTAGGACTTTATAGCGACCGCTTAATCGTTTTCCAATCAACATTATTCATCACCCTCGCAAAAATCAGAAAACTCTACAATCGCAAGTGTAATGTTATCCTCTCCCCCATTCTCATTTGCAAGGGAAATAAGGGTACTTGCTTTTTGCTCCAAAGGTTCTTCATTTGTCAGAATGGTTTTCATTTCTTTTTCATTTACTTTATTTGAAAGACCATCAGAACATAATAGAAGAATATCCCCCTCCTCAAATATAATCGTTTTGATATCCATCTCGACTGCTTTTTCAGTCCCAAGAGCTCTAAGGAGTACATTTTTACGGGGATGATGCTCTGCATCTTCTCGAGATATTTGACCTGTTCGAACAAGTTCATTTACTAATGAATGGTCTTCTGTAACCTGTTTAAAACCTGACTCATTCAATAAATAACAACGACTGTCACCTATGTTTGCAATTGTAACAAATCGTTCGGTACTTATTGCTGCAACAACGGTAGTCCCCATACCATCACATTCTAAATGGTTCAATGCATGATTAAAAAGCAAATTATTGACGTTTGTAATTTGCTCTCTTAACCAATTTTCTGCATCTCCAGCAGTTGAAATACCATTTGAAGTTTCCCAGTCGTTCTTCAACTGAGTGATGGTCATTTCGCTTGCAACATCACCAGCACGGTGACCGCCCATACCATCTGCAACAATGGCTAAGCGGTGACCGTCCTTATTTACAAATATTCCTCCAGCATCTTCATTATGTTGTCTGACCTTGCCTTGATCAGTCATAAATACTGCTTTCAAAACTTTCACCTCGTCTCCTCTTTTCGCTCCTTTGCACGAAGTTGTCCACATGCTGCGTCAATATCGTGACCTTGCTCCCTGCGAATCGTAACATTAATACCACGATTTTTGAGCGTTTTTTCAAATGCAAAAATTTTATCCTTTGGAGTCCGTACATAGTCCCTCTCGGGTACATAATTCACAGGAATTAAATTAACATGGCATTTTAGCCCCTTCAAAAGGCTGGCTAACTCTTCTGCATGTTCAACAGAATCATTTACACCGCCAAAAAGTCCATATTCAAAGCTAATTCTTCGACCTGTCTTATCGATATAATACCTTACAGATTTCATTAAGTCATCAAGTTTATACGCCCTGTTGATAGGCATTAACCGAGACCTTAATTCCGTGTTTGGCGCGTGTAATGAAATCGCAAAATTAATCTGCATATTTTCATCCGCAAATTGATAAATTTTCGGAACAATGCCGCTGGTCGATACTGTGATGTGGCGTGCCCCGATCATCAATCCTTTATCATGATTAATAATCTTTAAAAACGCCATCATATTATCATAATTGTCAAAAGGCTCTCCAATCCCCATAATGACAACTGAACTGACGCGCTCATCAGTCTCATCAAGAGCTTGCTGCACCGTAACAACCTGAGCAACAATTTCACCTGCTTCTAAATGACGTTTAAGCCCGCCAAGTGTTGATGCACAAAAAGTACAACCAATCCGGCAGCCAACTTGTGTTGTTACACACACCGAATTACCATAATCATGACGCATTAAAACTGTTTCAATGGAGTAGCCATCGTGAAGCTCAAATAGAAATTTAATGGTTCCATCAGATGAAGTTTGCTGAATAATGGTTTTTAATGTGGTGAGTTGGAAATTCTCTGATAGTTTATCACGTAACCCTTTTGGTAAATTACTCATATCTTCAAATGAAGTTACTCTTTTTTTGTAGAGCCAATCAAAGACTTGTTCTGCGCGAAATGGTTTCTCGCCATTATTCGTCAGCCAATCCTTTATTTCATGAAGTTCCAGTGAATAAATAGACGTTTTTTTTATGTCCAATGTTGTATTGTTCTCAGTTGTATTTAATTGTTCCAACTGTTACACCTTCTTTCTTAAGCTTGCGATAAAGAACCCGTCGGATCCAAAATCTTGTGGGAAAATTTGCAAATATCCATCTGTTACTAGTGGTTGAATTGCCTCAGGCATTCTATCTTTAAATGTAATGTCCAATTCAAACTCAGGATGATCGTCTAAAAATTTGCTGACAGTATTTTCATTTTCCTCTTTATCTACTGTACACGTACTATAGACAAGAATTCCACCTTTTTTCACTAAAGGGGAAACAGAGTCCAATAAATTTTGCTGTATGGTACTTAATTGATAAAGGTCTTGTTCTTTTTTTGTATATTTCATATCAGGTTTTCTTCTCATTACACCTAGTCCAGAACATGGTGCATCGAGAAGTATTCTATCAAAGTATTCTTTATCGAAATGGTCTCCTGCATTTCTAGAATCCATTGCGATTGTCCTTATATTACCCAAACCTAGACGTTTGGCATTTTCATTAATTAATTTTACTTTATGTTCATGTAAATCGAGGGAAATAACTCCTCCGGTTAGTTTCATTGTTTCAGCAATATGAGTACTTTTTCCACCGGGAGCGGCGCAGGCATCTAGAATCAATTCATTTTCGTTTGGTCCTAATGCATAGGCTGCAAGCATTGAACTTTCATCTTGAATGGTAATGAAACCTTTTTTAAATGCCCTCGAAAAGGCTAGATTTCCTTTCAATGCCCTAATTGCTTCAGGAATAATAGGACTTCTTTCAATTTGAAAGCCTTCTTCATCAAGATCTTCAATACATTCACGTACAGTGGTCTTTGTTAAATTCACTCTCGCCGTTTGTAACGGAGCAGTTAAGTTAATTTCACACATTTCTTTGGTTCTTTCAAAACCAAATTGGCTTACCCACCGCTTAACAAGCCATTCTGGGTGACTCGTTTCGATGGACAGTCGTTCAATTGGGTCACTTACTGCATCCATTGATGGAAGACCCTCACGCTGTATACTTCTCAATACTCCATTTACCATCCCTGAAATTCCCTTATGACCACGCTTTTTCGCAATTTCTACTGCTTCAAAAATGGCTGCTCGATCAGGAATTTTATCAAGATAAACCATTTGATAAAGGGTAATCCGTAATAGCTGTAGTACCCAATTTTCTAACTTCTTACTGTTTTTAATAAAGGGCTTCAAAAAGAAATCCAGCGCCATCTTCCTTTGCAAAGTTCCGTAAGTTAGTTCTGTCAAGAGCCCTGTATCAATCGGAGAAAGTTTGTTTTTCTCAATGGTACTATTCAACAGTAGATTACTGTATGATTGGTTCTTTTCAATGTTTTCGAGTAAATCCATTGCTGCTTCCCGCACATTTCTTCGTTTATTCGTCATTTTATTCTCCTAGTCTGCTGCCAACTAAGATTTTAGATCCTGCACCTCGATAAAACTCTTCACTTGTCATTTTTGTTTTACCAGAGGGCTGAAGCTCTTTTATCTTAATAGCTGTTTCATCACCTGTTGATACAGTAATACCATCAGGATCATTTTTTATTATCATCCCATGGTCTTCACTCTTTACACCAATAACCTTCTCAGAACGCCAAATCTTCAAAGTCTGGCCATCAATTGTTGTAAAAGCGACCGGCCATGGATTTAATCCTCGAATATGGTTATAGATTTCTTCCCCAGTTTTGGACCAATCAATTTTCTCCTGCTCCCTTTTAATGTTATAAGCAAACGTTGCTTCATCATTATTTTGAGGGATTGGGGTTAATTTACCTTCTAACAGCTTTGGAAGTGTTTCTGATAGTAACGCCGCCCCTGCTGCACTAAGTTTATTATGAAGTGAACCAACATTATCTTCCTCGGTGATTTCAACTTCTACTTGCGTTAAGATATCACCTGCATCCAATTTTTCTACCATATACATGATGGTAATGCCTGTTTTCTTTTTTCCTTGGATAAGGGCATAATGAATGGGTGCTCCACCACGAAGTTCGGGAAGAAGTGAGGCATGGACATTAATACAACGATGTGCCGGAGCCTCTAATATCTCCTTCGGTAATATTTGCCCAAAAGCAGCAGTTATGATTAAATCGGGATTTAGGGAAATTATCTTTTCCAGCTCTTCTTTTTGACGGATTTTCTCTGGTTGATAAATCGGGATTCCATGCTTTAATGCTTCAACTTTTACTGGCGGCGGTGTTAACACTTTCTTTCTTCCAACCGGTCTGTCAGGCTGTGTTACTACACCAATAACCTCATAACCGTCCTCAATAATTCTACGTAACACGGGTACTGAAAAATCGGGGGTACCCATAAACACGATTTTCGTCATTCAATTTCTACTCCTTTTAACTCATCTTCCTCGAGATATCGAGTAACTTTCGTTGTAAATAATATCCCGTCCAAATGATCTAGTTCATGAAGTATTGCTCTAGCGAGAAATTCTTCTGCTTCAAGTGTGTACTTTTTCCCTTTTCGATTATATGCCTCAATCATAACGTAATTTGGTCTAGTTACTTCACCAAAAAGGTCTGGAAAACTTAAACACCCTTCTGGACCAGATTGCTCTCCAGATGTTTTTATGATGTGAGGGTTGATCATCTCAATCGTTCCTAATTCATTATCAATATCGACGATGGCAATTCTTTGATCGATGCCAATTTGTGGAGCAGCTAGTCCAACTCCGTCGTATTCAATCATTGTGTCATACATATCATCAAGCAATTTAGCAAGCATTCTGTCAAATTTCACTACAGGCCTGCATTTTTTTTCAAGTACCTCTGCTGGGTAGGTAACTATTTTTTGGATAGCCAATGATGTTCCTCCATCTATTTCGTTGTTGTCATATTTTTTTATCTATTTGTTATTTATTACTATACATTTTCACCCAATTTACTTCTACATAACCTTTTGTATCAAGGAATTTATGTGTTTTACATTAAAATAAATGGGTTTACATCTATTGATACGAGTAATCCGCTTTTGGGGTCGGCTTGGTACTGGTCGAGTATGGCTTTTAATGTTTTATTAAGTTCGGGTTCGCGTTTATATTTAATTAAACAATGATAGCGATATCGATTATTTATCCTTGGGATTGGCGATGCTGCAGGTCCCAGAACCACTGCATGATTGGATATGCGGGAGCGGACATAAGCAACAATTTTTTCCGTTGCTGAAACTACTGTCATTAACTGCTCATGACTGATGGTTACTAAGGCTAGGTAATAAAAGGGCGGATAATGATGTGCTTTTCGCATCATCATTTCCCTATTATAAAAGCGATCATAATCCTGTGTTCCAGCGAGTTCTACGCTATAATGCTCAGGAGTATACGTTTGGATAATTACTTCACCTGGCAATTCATGTCTCCCCGCCCTGCCGCTTACCTGTGTTAAAAGCTGGAACGTTTTTTCCGATGAGCGAAAATCTGGCAGATGAAGCATCGTGTCAGCAGAAAGAACACCAACAAGTGTAATGTTGGGAAAATCTAGTCCTTTTGCAATCATTTGTGTCCCTAAAAGAATATCTGCTTTTCCTTCATGAAATTCTTTTAATAGTCTCTCATGCGCTCCCTTTTGACCAGTTGTATCTACATCCATACGAATTACCTTTGCCTCAGGCAAAATTTTACCGAGTTCATCCTCGACTTTTTGTGTTCCTGTACCAAAGTAACGGATATAATCACTTGAACACTCGGGGCATTGGGTAGGTACATAACTCTCAAATCCACAATAATGGCATTTCATTTGCTCCTTAACCTTATGATACGTTAAAGAAATATCACAATTAGGGCAATTCATAACATATCCGCAATCCCTGCACATAACAAACGATGAATGGCCACGTTTATTTAGAAATAGTACGGATTGCTCTTTTCTATCTATTCGTTCTTTTAACAAGTCAAACAACTTTCTCGAAAACATAGAGCGATTTCCTGCTCTAAGTTCCTCCCGCATGTCAATAATCTCTACAGCGGGCAGTGCTCTTTTATTCATCCGATTTGGGAGAGATAGCAGTTTGTATACCCCTTTTTGCGCTCTTGCATAAGTTTCCAATGCTGGTGTGGCACTCCCGAGGACAACCGGGCAGTTATTATTTTGAGCACGTTCTATCGCCACATCTCTTGCATGATAGCGTGGCATTTCTTCCTGCTTATAGCTTGTTTCATGTTCTTCATCAATAATAATGATTCCTAAGTTTTCAAAAGGAGCAAATATCGCTGACCTAGCACCAACCACGACTTTTACTTCTTTTCGTTGAATTTTCCGCCATTCATCATATTTTTCACCTGCTGATAGTCCACTGTGTAAAACAGCAACCAAATTGCCAAATCGCCCCTTAAAGCGATTTACCATTTGTGGAGTAAGTGCGATTTCTGGAACAAGAACAATCGCTTCCCGGCCCTTTTCAATTACATCCTGTATCGATTGTAAGTAAATTTCCGTTTTACCACTGCCCGTTACCCCATAAAGTAAAAAAACCTCATGGTGTCTATCTTCAATTGAGCCAAGTATGGGCATAATCGCCTTGTGCTGATCCTCGGTTAAGGGTAATGGCTCTGTCCGGGCAAAGGTCCGATTTTCATAAGGGTCACGATATACTTCCATGTCCTTTTCTGTAAGAATTTCCTTTTCTACAAGTGCTTTCACCGTTGCTGCAGAAATGCTTAATTGTGAAAGTAATTGTCTAAGTTCAACCGGTTCGGTGTTGTTAACAAAATATCTAAGTACTTCTTTTTGTTTATCCGCCCTTTGAGGCATGTTATTACCAGCAATTTCTAAATCTGCTGGGGAAAGAAGAGGGATGACGTACTTTAATTTCTTTTTCTTTAGCCTTTCTTTCACAACATATATGACTTCTAGATTGCCTTTAGCTGCTTCTTTTTGGAGAATAGGCACAAGCCCATCTTTTAATGCTTCTTCCCAAAGAATAGATGCGTCATTTTTAAATGCTACTTGAAGCTGCAAAGGTAATTCCTCTAGTCTAGCATCGAGAGAAAGCTTTACCTTCTTCTCATATTTTGCTTTTAAGGCGGCTGGAAGCATTGCCTGAAATGCATAAATTTTGAAGCAAAGCGTATTATCAGTCAACCAATTCCCTAACTCAAGTAACTCATGGTTAAGAACAGGTTCTAAATCCATCGGCTCAATAATTTCCCGGAGTTTCTTAAATTCTGATTCTGCTTTGATTTCGGTAACAAAACCTTGTATTTTCCTTGGGCCAAAGGGAACAATTACCCTCATTCCAGGCTGAATAGTCTCAATCCAATGGGCAGGAATTAAATAATCAAACGCCCTATCCGTTTGTTTTGCAGGCACATCAACAATCACACTAGCAATTCTCATTTGGTTCCAAATCCTTTGGTAATGCAGCAATTTCTTCAATGATTTTGTGTGCAACATCTTGCTTTGACATTAAAGGCAGATCGAGTTTGCTTCCGTCACGCTTATATACCGTTACAATGTTTGTATCCATGCCAAAACCAGCACCTTCTGACTTTACATTATTAGCGACTATCATGTCTGCATTTTTGGCTTTTAATTTTTTCAAGGCATACTCCTCAACATTTTCAGTTTCAGCCGCAAACCCAACCAGAATCTTGTTTCTTTTCATGGTACCAAGTTCAAATAATATATCTTTTGTTCGTTCCAATTGTATTACCTTGTCCCCAGGCTGCTTTTTCATTTTATGTTCATAGGAGACCTTAGGAGTGTAATCTGCTACTGCCGCTGTTTTAATAATAATATCCGCACTATCACAGTTGTTCATGACTGCATGGTACATATCGTCAGCGCTCTCAACCTTTACTATTTCCACACCTGTCGGAGGAGAAAGATGAACAGGTCCTGATATTAATACGACTCTTGCTCCCTCTTTCTTCGCCGCTTCAGCCAGCGCATATCCCATTTTCCCTGTAGAATGATTCGTAATAAAACGGACTGGGTCTATTTTTTCCCTGGTTGGACCAGCAGTGATTAAAACAGTTTTGTCTTTTAGCATTAACGTGCTTGTTTTCATAAAATGTATTTTTATTAACTCGACAATCTTTTCAGGTTCCTCTAGTCGCCCCTTACCAACATATCCGCAAGCAAGATAGCCTTCACTCGGTTCAATAAATTTATAATTGTAGGATGCCAAAATTGAAATGTTCTTTACTACTGCTGGATGGTCATACATATGTACATTCATCGCTGGAGCAATCCAAACTGGTGCGGTTGCTGCCAGTAAGGTCGTTGTAATCATATTATCAGCTATCCCATTTGCGAGCTTTGCAATTGTATTGGCAGTCGCTGGTGCTACTAGTATCAAATCAGCCCAATCAGCTAAATCGATGTGAGCAATCACATTGGGGTTTTTCTCGTCAAAGGTATCGGTATATACTTCGTTCTTGGATAACGCTTGAAACGTTAAAGGGGAAACAAATTTTGCTGCGGAGTCACTAAGTATGACTTTTACTTTTGCACCTGCTTGAACAAGTTTGCTTGTTAATGCTGCGGCTTTGTATACGGCTATTCCACCTGTTACACATAGTAATATCTTTTTATCCATTGTGAATATGTCCCCCACTTCTATTCCAGAAAATATCTTTTCTTTTATTATGCTAGAATCACATTATTTTTTCATCTTTTTCAACTGTGATTCTAAAAAAAGGATGTGTTAGACTAGGCTGATGATTTGCGCTCCACTAAGTAAAGCTTCTTGGAATAATCATCGCAGGGACAGGCGGTTTTTGCCTGTCACGAGGCGCTATGCTTTCCGCGGGCTCGCCCGTGAGCCTCCTCGGTCGTTCCGACCTGCGGGGTCTCACGGTGCTCGTTCATCCCGCAGGACATTGAATTTACTTCCTCGAATAGTCACCGCACGAAGAAAATGCGATAGCATTTTCGAGAATCAAGCGCCTTCCTCTCCAATCAACAGGTTCTAATCAATAGTATCCTTTAACACAGCCAAAAAATAAAAAAGGCTGACATTTTGCTGCTGTCAGACCTTCCTGTGTGGTTATTACTTGCCTATATTGCTATCTTTCCCGTAAATAGCACCTGTTTCTGATTTATTAGGAACCCGGTATGTTAATTCACCACTGTGAATTTCCTCGAGTGCTTTCCCTACATGCTTATAGGAAACATATTTTGATAATCTCTCGTCACGTGTTTGCTGCATGGAACGAGCCCGTTTTGCTGCCACGGAAACTAGCGAGTATTTTGAATCAATTTTATTTAGTAAAGAATCAATCGAAGGATATAACATTTATTCTACCTCCAGTAATTTTTTATATCGGTGTTCTACACGTTCCCTGCGACAATGTTCGGCGATAACAATCGCTTTTACACGTTCACATGCCAACTCTACTTGATCATTTTCCACAACATAATCGTATAATTCCATCATTTCAATTTCTTCCCGAGCAGATAACATCCGATTGTTAATTAACTCTTCTGTTTCCGTTCCTCTTGTAACAATCCGATTCTTTAACTCAGAAAGACTCGGCGGCATTAGGAAGATAAACAATCCTTCAGGAAACTTTTCCCTAACTTGTCGCGCACCCTTAACTTCGATTTCTAGAAAAACATCTTTTCCAGCATCCAAAGTTTCACGGACATAATCCACTGGGGTTCCATAATAATTGCCTACAAACTCTGCATACTCTAAAAGTTTGCCTTGTTCAATTAATTTTTCAAATTCATCTCGTGACTTAAAAAAATAATCCACCCCATTTACTTCACCTGGGCGTGGTAAGCGTGTTGTAGCTGATATCGAGTATTCAAAAGCCGTGTCCGGATGGGAAAATATTTCTTTTCTAACTGTTCCTTTTCCGACACCAGATGGACCAGAAAATACGATAAGCAATCCTTTTTCCTGCATTTTCTATATCCTACCCTTCATCTATAATTTCATCACGGTCTGCCAGTCGATGGGCAACCGTTTCAGGCTGTACTGCTGATAAAATGACATGGTCACTATCCATAACAATTACTGCACGAGTACGTCTTCCATATGTAGCATCAATCAATGAACCCCGATCCCGGGCATCTTGAATAATTCTTTTTATCGGAGCAGATTCAGGGCTTACAATTGAAATTATCCGATTGGCAGATACGATATTTCCAAAACCAATATTAATCAATTTAATCGACATGATTATCATCCAATCATCAATAATATATTTTTGCCGTGTCAAACACTTTCTAAACCATCTTATTCAATATTTTGAACTTGTTCTTTCAACTTCTCAAGCAAACTTTTTATTTCAACTACTTTTTTTGTAATCGTTGAATCATTTGCTTTAGAACCAATCGTATTCGCTTCTCTGTTCATTTCTTGAACAAGAAAATCAAGTTTTCTGCCAATTGGCTCCATCTCGCTTAAAGTTTGCATAAATTGCTGGTTATGACTTTTTAATCTAGTTAACTCTTCATTAATGTCAATTTTATCAGCAAATATAGCCACTTCCGTTAATACACGCGTTTCATCAATTTGTCCCTGTACTAATTCCTCAATTCTTTTTATTAACCGTTCTTTATAGGCTGAGACAACTAGGGGGGCAAATTCTTTCAGTTCCTCTATCTTTGAATCCAATTGTATTAATGATGTTAGCAAATCCTTTTTAAGCTCTTCGCCTTCGATTACTCGCATCTGTTTACATAGTAATACAGCTTCTTCTGTTGCTTTAAGTACTAATTCTTCCAATTCTTCATTGCCAGCTTCGTTTTCTTCGATATGTAAAAATTCATTACGCGTTAATAAATCCTGAAGTAATACAGTTCCTTCAATATTAAATTTATCACGTGCCTGTTTGATAAACAGGTAGTATTCTTCTAGCAACTTCCAATCAACCTGAATCTTCCGTGTAACCGCACCTTCTCCTTCTATCATTATATAGACTTCTGCTCTGCCACGACGGAGATGTTCATTCAATTTTTTCTTTATTTTATCTTCAACCTTCAATAGCTGCCTAGGCATCCGAACATTGATTTCACTAAAACGATGGTTGACTGTTTTCACTTCCACATTCACAGAAAAAGAAGCCGAGGCAATCCTGCTTCTCCCAAAGCCCGTCATACTTATAACCATTAAGTACACTCCAATCATATTGAAGATGAGCGATAACCTACTATGTAAAGTATCAAATATTTATTTGCGCCAAACTAACAAAAGGTAATAGAGTCACCTCTACTACCTTTTGGATTATAACACACTTTATTTTGTTTTTCTTAACAAAAATGATCCAGCTAGTAAAAAAGTTGGAATTGAAGATAATCCAATTATTAAAAGCCAGTCTTTTGCTAAGATAGGTAAGGTGTGAAAGATTGGTTGGAATGGCGGATAATAGATAACAGCAATCATTAAAGCAAGTGATGAAATGACTGCCCATACAAGATATTGATTTCCGAATGGATTTCTAGATAGAACCGACTTTTCACTTCGACAATCAAATACATGAATCAATTGTGCCATTACAAGGGTTGCAAAGGCAATCGTTTGTGCATATGGAAGGTTTTCAGGATTCTTATTATAGACAATCATAAAGGCAAGCAACGTTACAATTCCGATGAGAAAACCCCTAGAGACTACTTTCCAGCCTAATCCTCGAGCAAAGACACCCTCATTTGGACTCCGCGGTTTTCGTCTCATAACATCTTCTTCCGGACGATCTAAACCTAAGGCCATTGCAGGTAAACCATCCGTCACTAAATTAACCCAAAGAATTTGAATGGGCACGAGCGGAAGCGGCAGTGCTAAAATCATCGCAAACAACATAACCAATATTTCGCCTACATTTGAAGCAAGTAAGTAGCGAACAAATTTCCGGATATTTTCATAGATGTTTCTTCCTTCTTCTATGGCTGATTTTATCGTGGCAAAATTATCATCTAATAATACAAGTGAAGATGCTTCCTTCGCCACATCTGTTCCGGTAATTCCCATTGCAACGCCAATATCTGCAGCTTTAATGGCTGGAGCATCGTTAACTCCATCACCTGTCATGGCCACAATATGACCTCTATTTTGTAAAGCCTTGACAATCTTCAATTTATGCTCTGGAGAAACCCGTGCGAACACCGATACATCATCTACTACTTCTTCCAGCTCATCCACTGACATGTTTGATAAAGCATTCCCGTCGAGGACCTTACTTTTCTTTGTTAAAATACCAAGCTGTGCGGCAATGGCTTTTGCTGTAATGACATGGTCACCTGTTATCATTACTGTTTTAATTCCTGCTTCATTACATTCCTTCACAGCATCTTTAACTTCTGGTCTAGGAGGATCAATCATTCCTTGAACCCCTATAAAAGTTAGTTTATTTTCTGCTTCTTTTTCACTAAGGATAACCGTATTAGTGGGAATCGGTTTAAAGGCAATGGCGATCGTCCGAAGTGCTTTTGAAGCAAGACCATTGATTGCTTCTTGAACCTGACTCTGTACATTTTGTCCCAGATATTGTGTTTTTCCATCCCAGAGGATGGACTCACTCTTTCCAATAATTACATCTGGTGCACCTTTCGTAACAATAAAATTCCTGCCCTGCTTATCTTTCACATGCATACTCATCATTTTTCTTGCAGAGTCAAAAGGAAACTCTTTGATGATTGTAAATTCATCTAATAAATTTGACCGATCCAGACCGGCTTTCATGGCACTAACAAGCAAAGCACCTTCTGTTGGATCTCCATCAAGAATATAATCTTCATCCTTGACTACTAAATCTGAATGATTACAAATCATCCCAAAAACGAGCATTTGTTGTAATGCTTTCTCATCCTTTGGGTGAACACGTGTATTATTACGGTAGAAATCTCCCCGGGGTTGATACCCGACACCATCTACTGTCCAAGTATGACCACCACTCCATAAATGGGTAACTGTCATTTTGTTTTGCGTCATTGTTCCCGTTTTATCAGAACAGATAACTGACGCACAGCCTAGTGTTTCTACTGCCGGAAGCTTTCTAACAATGGCATTTTTCTTAATCATTTTTTGTACTCCCAGCGATAGTGCAACCGTTACAATTGCTGGCAATCCTTCAGGTATAGCCGCAACAGCAAGGGAAACACCTGCTAGGAACATCGTATAAAGTTCATGCCCCTGTAAAACTCCAATCGCAACCACGAGAACCGTCAATAATAAAGCAACCGTGATTAAAATTTTACCTAACTGTTCTAAGCGGCGCTGCAATGGTGTCTCCTGTGTTTCTGCATTTTGGAGTAGGTCAGCAATTTGTCCCATAGCGGTTTTCATCCCTGTTCCGATGACTACCCCTATTCCGCTGCCCCGCGTAATCATCGTACCCATGAAGGCAATGTTTTCCATATCGCCTATACCAGGGTTAACTGTTTTTAAAGGATCTGTATGTTTAGACACCGGTACTGACTCTCCAGTAAGTGCCGACTCTTCAACTTCTAAACTCCTAGATTCGATAATCCTAACATCGGCACCAATTCTGTCTCCGCTTGTGAATTTAATAATGTCTCCAACGACAATATCTTTAGAAGGTATCTTTATCCACTGTCCTGCTCGTAAAACGGAAACTTGTGGAGCGGATAGTTCCTTCAATGCCTGCAGGGATTTTTCAGCTCGTCTTTCTTGATAGAAGCCAAGGATACCGTTAATAATGACGATTGCAATAATCGCGATCGCATCAATATACTCTCCAAGCAATCCTGATAAAAGCGTAGCTGCCAGCAATACTAAAACCATAAAATCTTTAAACTGACTAAAAAATAAGAGTAAAGCAGATTGCTTTTCTCCTTCCTGCAATTCATTAAGCCCATGCTGGGCTATACGTTTCTTTACAGTTTCTGGTGATAACCCAGACGAAAAGTCGGTATCTAAGACCTTTTCTACTTGATTTATCTCCATCTCATGGAATTTCATCCGACCATCTCACTTCCCCCTTAATTGTATGGACATACTCTAAAGAAAGCTTATTCAGCCTCGTCCAAAAAAATGCTATGATAATTTAGATGAGTTATGATTACTGAATGAACAAGCTAAAATGAGACATACTCTAACGTTGTAAGCTATACTAAAAGGAAGAACTTAGTTTGAAGTAAAGGATGTTTTCCATGTCATTTGATGGTTTATTTACAAAAGCAATGGTTGATGAACTAGCTCGGACTTTAAAGGGAGGAAGAATAAATAAAGTTCACCAGCCTTATAAAAATGAAGTAATCCTTACAATCCGTGCGAATGGAGTGAATCAAAAATTATTATTTTCTGCACACCCCAGCTACGCACGCGTACAGCTCACAAACGAAGCATATGAGAATCCGAGTGAACCGCCAATGTTCTGTATGCTGCTAAGAAAACATATTGAGGGTTATATATTAGAGGATGTATATCAAGTTGAAAATGATCGGATGATTATTTTTGAAATAAAAGGAAGAAATGAAATCGGCGATGTAAGCTATAAGCAGTTAATTATCGAAATTATGGGAAGGCACAGTAATATTGTACTGGTCGATAAAACCCGCAATATTATTCTCGATAGCGTGAAACATGTTTCGTTTGCAGTAAATAGTCACAGAGCGATTTTGCCAGGGCAGCCCTATGTATCTCCACCTGAACAAAATAAACAAAATCCATTCTTGGCTATTGAAGATGACGTACTGAAGAAAATAGACTTTAATAGCGGTAAACTTGACCGGCAGATCGTTGAGCATTTTGCTGGAACCTCACCATTGTTCGCGAAAGAAGTCATATTCCAAAGTGGTATTGCTAATCGAACAACTGTCCCAAAAACATTTATTCATATGATTCAAAGGATTAAGAGTGGAAACCTGAAGCCTTCCATAATGTCCACTGGGAATAAAGAAGTGTTCTACCTTTTTCCACTTGAACATGTAAAAGGAGAAATAAAAAGCTTTCCAACCTTAAGCGAGATGCTTGACCGCTTTTACTTTGGAAAGGCTGAACGAGACAGGGTTAAACAGCAAGGAAATGATATAGAGCGTTTAATCACGAATGAAAAAGAAAAAAACGAAAAGAAAATTGAAAAATTAGAGGATACCTTAAAAGAGGCTGAGAAAGCAGATCAACTTCAGCGCTTTGGAGAACTGCTGACAGCAAATCTTTACGCTGCCAAAAAAGGAATGAAGGAAATCGAAGTGATTGACTATTACGATGAGATGGGTGGCACAGTGGCGATTCTCTTGGATCCGCGGAAGACACCATCGGAAAATGCCCAAAAGTATTTTTCTAAATACCAGAAAGCAAAAAATTCTGTTTCGATTGTTATCGAACAAATCGAAAAGGCTCGTGAGGAAGTCATTTATTTTGACACGTTACTTCAACAGGTACAATCTGCTTCCCCTAAGGACATCCAAGAAATTCGTGAAGAACTAGTTGAAGGCGGATATATCCGAGACCGGCAAAAGCGCAATGCGAAAAAAATATCAAATGCCAAGCCCATTCTAGACCATTACCTTTCTTCTGATGGCACCGAAATTATTGTGGGTAAAAATAATAAGCAAAATGATTATTTAACCAATAAACTAGCGGCGCGAGATGAAATATGGCTTCATACAAAGGACATTCCGGGCTCACATGTTGTCATACGCAGTAAAGAACCATCTGAAATGACCATTCATGAAGCAGCGAACCTAGCAGCTTATTATAGTAAAGCGAGAAATTCAAGCTCCGTACCTGTAGATTATACAAAGGTACGTTATGTAAAAAAACCAAATGGAGCAAAGCCTGGTTTTGTTATTTATGATAATCAGCAAACATTATATGTAACACCAGAAGAGGAAATGGTTCTAAAACTTAAGAAAAAGTAAAAAAGTCCCGGATTTCCGGGGCTTTTTGTTATTCGAATACCTTACTCCATTCCGCAGGAGCTTTGCTCCATGAGAGTAAACTCTCTTGATCGTTCTGGCTTATATAGCCCTTTTCAATTGCTACCTCAACTAAATTCGCAAAATCTGTAAGTGATTCACTTTTAATCTCTTCTTGTGCGAAGGCATCTTTCCCCTTCTCAAGCCCATATGTAAAAATGGAAACCACTCCTAAGACTTCACATCCTGCTTCTCTTAGTGCGTGAACTGCGGTTATGACACTTCCACCAGTAGAAATTAAATCTTCTACCACAACCACCTTTTGACCTTGTTCTACTTTGCCTTCAATCTGATTACCTTTACCATGACCTTTTGCTTTCGAACGGACATAACACATTGGCAGGTTTAGTAACTCACTGACCCATGCAGCATGTGGAATCCCAGCGGTTGCAGTTCCAGCAATAACTTCTGCATCCGGATATTTCTCTAGAATAATCGATTGCAGCCCTTGTGCAATCTCTCTCCGAACTTCCGGGTACGAAAGGGTCAGGCGGTTGTCACAATAGATAGGTGAGCGTATACCTGATGTCCAAGTAAATGGTTCGTTAGGCTTTAATGCAACCGCTTCGATACTTAATAATTTTTCT
This sequence comes from Neobacillus sp. CF12, assembly GCF_030348765.1. Taxonomy (GTDB): domain Bacteria; phylum Bacillota; class Bacilli; order Bacillales; family Cytobacillaceae; genus Neobacillus. The sequence goes on from NZ_JAUCEU010000007.1 coordinate 2,163,626, forward strand.
GCTATTAATTTTTTCATACTTGAACACTCCTCCATGCTTCCATCCATTTTTGATAGCTTTTAACTGGATCCATCGATCTTGTTATGGAACGACCTACTACAATTGATGTAACGCCAGCATCCCTAGCAAATTCTGGTGTGGCAACCCTTTTTTGGTCTCCCTTATTGTCTTCTACCATCCGGATACCAGGGGTTACTGTATAAAATTGATTACCTACATTATCCCTTATAGATGATGCTTCCCAAGCAGAGCAAACCACACCGTCTAAACCTGCTTCTTTTGCTAAAGTAGCATAATGAAGAACCGATTTTTCAAGAGATCCAGATATGAGCTGTTCTTTGTTCATTTGTTCTTCTGATGTGCTGGTAAGTTGCGTCACAGCTATACAGGCAGGGCGCTTTCGTCCTTTAGGAGTTCCTTCCTCTAATCCCTCTAATGCCGCACGCATCATTTCTTTTCCACCCGCAGCATGGACGTTTACGAGATCACATTCAAGCCTTGCTAGTCCCTTCATCGCACTCTTCACTGTATTTGGGATATCATGAAGCTTTAAATCTAGAAAAATACGATGTCCATTCTCTTTTAAATATTGTATGATTTCGGGACCTTCCTGGTAAAATAGCTCCATTCCAACTTTTACAAACAGCTGATGCCCCTTAAAGGGTTGTAAAAATTGCTCCACCTCTTTACGATTTGCAAAATCAAGCGCGATGATAAGCGAGTTATCCATGGTTCTGCCAGCTCCTTCCCCTGCATTCACTGATGTGATCATAACCTAATTGCTCCAACAGCAGTGGTAATTCTTCGATAATCGTTGGGCATACAAAAGGGTCTACAAAATTGGCTGTACCAACTGCGATTGCACTTGCCCCAGCATAGAAGAATTCCACCACATCTTCCGCAGTCTCTATACCGCCCATCCCAATGATTGGAATATTTACAACTTGACTTACTTCATAAATCATTCTAAGGGCAACAGGTTTAATCGCTGGTCCGGATAGTCCACCTGTTCGATTAGCTAAAATCGGCTTTCCTGTTTTTAAATCCAATCTCATACCAACTAGCGTGTTGATCATGGTCAATCCATCCGCACCGCCAGCTTCTACTGCTTTTGCCATTTCCACAATATTCGTCACATTCGGAGAAAGCTTGACATACACAGGGACTTCCGAGACTTCTTTCACCTTACGAGTTAATTGTTTTGCAACCTCTGGAACTGTACCGAAAGCTATTCCCCCAGTTTTTACATTCGGGCAGGAAATATTTAATTCTAGTGCATGAACATTGGATGCTTTAGAAATGCTTCTGGCAACCTCTATATAATCCTCTTCCACTGAACCGGCGACATTCGCAATAATTGGAACATCAAACTGAGATAACCATGGCAGCTCATTGCTGATAACTTTTTCTAAACCAGGATTTTGCAGACCAATTGCATTTAACATGCCTGATGATGTTTCCGCAACTCTCGGGGTAGGATTACCGAATCTAGGTTCCACTGTTGTTGCTTTAATCATAATAGCACCAAGCTTACTTAAATCATAGAATTGACTATATTCCCTGCCAAATCCAAAGCATCCGGACGCAGGCATAATTGGGTTTTTTAATGTTAAACCAGGTAACTCTATGTTTAGTACTCCGCTCATATTAAAACCTCCCCGACCCGGAAAACTGGACCATCACTACAAACTTTTTTATATGATACATCACTAGGATCGCTGCTGGTCTTGCATACACAAGCAAAGCATGCGCCTACTCCACAACCCATTCTCTCTTCTAAGGAAAGAAATACCTTCTTATGTGAATACTTTTTTTCAATCGCTTTTAACATAGGAGTTGGCCCGCAAGTATATAAACAATCAAAATGTAAATCTTTGATTATATCTGTGACAAATCCCATGGTGCCGTATGAACCATCAACAGTTGTGATATAGGTCTCACCATTTTTTAAAAATTCCTTTTCAAAAAATACCGCTGATTTTGTTTGGAAGCCAAGGACATGAATTACCTTAACCCCTTTCGCAACCAATTGATTAGATAGTTCATAGAGAGGCGGAACACCGATTCCTCCGCCTACTAGTAAAGCTGTTTCCCCTGCTGTTACTTCATCGACAGGAAAGCCATTGCCTAGAGGACCGAGAATATCAAGCAGTACTCCCGGGCCTTTTTCAGCAAGTTGTGAAGTCCCTTTTCCTTCTTTTCGATAAATCATTGTAAATTGTGAACTCAACCTATCAAAAGAAGAGATACTTATCGGTCTTCTCAAAAGTGGATCTAGTGCTTTTGCAATCCGTATATGCACGAACTGACCAGGTGCTTGGATTTCATTTACAAAATCTGCTTCTACTGTGAGTTCAAAAATGTCCTTAGCGATTTCTTTTTGAGAGATGATTTTGCATAATTCCTTTTTTATCATGCAAAAACGACCTCTCTTTCTTCTTCTAAAGCCATCGCATCAGCTGAAAAATTCATGGACTCTATTACCTTTAGAATAGCGTCAGCCGTATCTAATGATGTTAAACATGGAACGCCATTTTCAACTGCTTCACGACGGATCCTAAAACCATCACGTTCTGGCTGCTTTCCTTTTGTAAGGGTATTGATAATGAATTGGGCCTCACCATTATGAATAACATCAAGCAATGTTTTGCCTTCGGAGCCAATCTTTCCAACTACACTTACTGGCAGACCAGCAGATGTAAGGACTGCCGCTGTTCCGCTCGTTGCCATAAGACGATAACCATTAGCTGCAAATCGTTTCGCAAGCTTTAGTGATTCTTGTTTATCCTTATCAGCAACAGTAAACAGTACCGTACCGAATTTTTGAATGTTCATACCAGAAGCTACTAATCCTTTATAAAGTGCTTTTTCAAGGGTACAATCTTTCCCCATTACCTCACCCGTTGATTTCATTTCAGGCCCAAGCGTAATATCAACGCTTCTCAATTTAGCAAAGGAGAAAACTGGAACTTTTACAAAAACACCTTTCTTTTCAGGGACTATCCCAGGTGAATAGCCTTGTTCCACAATTGAAAATCCTAAGAGTGCCTTTGTTGCAATTTTTGCCATCGGAACATTTGTTATTTTGCTTAAAAATGGAACCGTACGACTTGAACGCGGATTGACTTCAAGTACATATACTTGATCCTTTGAAATTACATACTGAATATTCAACAATCCAACAATGTTTAGACCTCTCGCCATTTTTTCGGTGTATTCAATCAGCGTTTGTTTGATACTATCTGAAAGTGTCTGTGGCGGGTAAACGGCAATCGAATCCCCAGAGTGAACCCCTGCGCGCTCAATATGCTCCATAATGCCTGGAATCAACACATTTTCTCCATCACAAATGGCATCTACTTCGATTTCTTTTCCTGTTAAGTAGCGGTCAACCAAGACAGGATGTTCTGGATTGATTTTAACCGCATTTTCCATATAATGAAGCAGTTCTTCTTGGCGATAGACGATTTCCATTGCACGACCACCAAGAACATATGAAGGTCGGACAAGAACCGGGTAGCCGATCTCATTAGCAATTTCCACCGCTTCTTCCACTGATAATGCTGTTTTTCCAAGCGGCATTGGAATATCAAGTTGTACAAGAGCTTGTTCAAATTTATCTCTGTTCTCTGCACGGTCTAAATCCTCAAGGCTTGTTCCGAGAATTTTCACACCATTTTGTGCTAATCCTTCAGCAAGATTAATCGCTGTTTGCCCGCCAAATTGAACAACTACACCCATTGGATTTTCTAAATCAATAATACTCATTACATCCTCAATAGTTAGTGGTTCAAAGTAAAGCTTATCGGAGATACTGAAATCAGTCGAAACCGTTTCTGGGTTATTATTGATAATAATTGCTTCAAAGCCTGCTTCTTTAATCGCTTTAACAGAATGGACAGTAGCATAATCAAACTCAATTCCCTGGCCGATTCGGATTGGACCAGAACCGAGAACAATAACACTTTTTCTGTCGGTTACAAGCGATTCATTTTCTTCCTCATATGTTCCATAGTAATACGGTGTTTCTGATTCGAATTCAGCAGCACACGTATCTACCATTTTATACACCGGAATCATGCCGCAGCTTTTACGCAGGTAGTAGATATCTTTTTCTTTCTGACCCCAAAGTTCCGCAATTTTTTTATCAGAGAAGCCTCTTTGTTTTGCTTCCTTAAGGATTTCCATATCCATCGGGTTAGAAGCAATCTTTGTTTCTAATTCGATTATTCCCTGGAACTTATTTAAGAAAAATAAGTCGATTTGGCTCCATTGATGAATGGTTTCCACGGTTATTCCTCGTTTTATCGCTTCGGCTATATAAAAGAGTCTCTCATCTCCAGCTTTGCAAATTCGTTTTTCTAGTAACTCATTACTGATTTCATCTGCACCATTTAATTCGAAATGATAAACACCAGCTTCTAACGAGCGGATTGCTTTTAATAGAGACTCCTCAAAGGTTCTTCCAATCGCCATTACTTCGCCCGTAGCTTTCATTTGTGTTCCAAGTGAACGATTCCCTGATTCAAATTTATCAAAAGGCCATCTTGGGATTTTCGTAACGATGTAATCAAGGGCTGGTTCAAAGCTTGCATAGGTCTTTCCCGTTACAGGATTAAGCATTTCATCTAACGTTAAGCCTACTGCAATTTTCGCAGCAAGTTTAGCAATCGGATAACCTGTTGCTTTTGAGGCTAGGGCCGAAGAACGACTTACCCTTGGATTTACTTCGATGATATAGTAGTTAAAGCTGTAAGGATCTAAGGCCAGCTGCACATTACAACCGCCTTCTATTCCTAGCGCGCGAATGATTTTAAGTGAAACATTTCTTAATAATTGATATTCCCTGTCGCTTAAGGTTTGGCTTGGTGCAACAACAATCGAGTCACCGGTGTGAACACCAACAGGATCAATGTTCTCCATATTACAAACGACAATCGCATTGTCATTTCCATCACGCATTACTTCGTATTCGATTTCTTTATAACCGGCAATGCTTTTCTCAAGCAAACATTGAGTTACAGGACTATGCTTTAAGCCGCTCGTTACGATTTCATCCAACTCTTCGGAATTATGGCATATTCCTCCGCCAGTCCCTCCAAGTGTATAGGCAGGGCGAACGATGACAGGGAATCCGATTTTTTCAACAAAAGCATGTGCTTCGGCTAATTCATGGATGATTTCACTATCTGGAACAGGTTCACCAAGTTCATTCATTAGAGTGCGGAATAAATCACGGTCCTCTGCTTGTTCAATCGCTGATAACTTTGTTCCTAAAATTTCAACTTCACACTCTTCTAAGACTCCTGATTTTGATAATTCAACAGCAAGATTTAAACCCGTTTGACCGCCAAGTGTGGCAAGGAGTGCGTCAGGACGTTCCTTGCGAATAATTCTGCTTACAAATTCTTCCGTTAGTGGTTCAATATAAACGGCATCCGCAATCTCTGTATCTGTCATTATTGTTGCTGGATTAGAGTTTACAAGTATTACACGATAACCTTCTTCTTTTAAGGCGATACAAGCCTGTGTTCCTGCATAATCAAATTCTGCTGCCTGGCCAATGACAATTGGTCCTGAACCAATCACTAAAATGGAGTTTATATCAGTACGTTTTGGCATGTTGTTGAAACCTCCTGTTTTTCAGATTCAATCATTGCAAGAAACTGATCGAATAAATGGTTTGCGTCTTCAGGTCCTGGTGAAGCCTCTGGATGGTATTGAACGGTAAAGGCTGGATAGTCTAAATGCTTTAAGCCTTCTACCGTTCCATCATTTAAGGCAATATGGGTAACTGCTAATTTAGTATTCTTTAATGATTTTTCTTCAACTGTATATCCATGGTTTTGTGCCGTAATCGCGATTTTTCCTGTTGCTAAATCTTTAACAGGATGGTTTGATCCTCGATGACCGAAACTCATTTTGACCGTATTGGCACCACTTGCAAGGGCAAATAATTGATGTCCTAAACATATGCCAAATATCGGTACCTGACCTAGTAGCTGCTTAATCATATGGATAGCCTCTGGGACATCTTTTGGATCTCCAGGTCCATTAGAAAGCATAATTCCGTCTGGTCTCAATTGAAGGATTTCATCAGCACTTGTGTGATAGGGAACGACAACAACATCACAGTTTCGCTTATTTAATTCTCGTAAAATACCGTGCTTCATCCCAAAATCTACGAGCACAATTCTTTTTCCCCTGCCTGGGCTTGGGTAAGAATTTTTTGTAGAAACTCTTCTAACTTGGTCAATCGGCAATTTCGTCTGTCTTAGTTTACTAATTACTTCATTAGGATCACTTTCAATTGAGCAAATTGCTCCTTTTAATGTCCCATACTTGCGAATAATCCTCGTTAATTTCCGTGTATCTACGCCTGCAATTCCAGGGATATTTTTCATTTTAAAGTATTCATCTAGTGTAAATTCACTTCTCCAATTGGAAGGGAATTCAGCAGCTTCTTTGACAATAAAGCCTTTCACTGCAGGGTTAATTGTTTCAAAATCATCTCGGTTAATACCGTAATTTCCTATCAGGGGGTAGGTCAGCATAACAATTTGCCCACAGTAGGATGGATCGGAAAGGATTTCTTGGTAGCCCGTCATTCCTGTATTAAAGACGACTTCTCCGATTGTGTCCATATGACTTCCAAAACCTTCACCTATAAATATTGTTCCATCTTCTAAAATTAACTGTGCTTTCATACTGTTACACGTCCTTTCTCCCAAACTACTTCGCCGCTCGCGATTGTCATTTCCGGCCAACCCTTACAATTCCAGCCCGCAAATGGCGTATTTTTTCCTTTAGATAAAAATTCTTGTGGATCAATTGCTTTTTCCTCGTCAAGATTTAATAGAACGAGGTCTGCTGGGGCTCCTACTTCCATTTTTCCAAAAGGAAGAGAAAAGCTTTCTGCCGGCTTTTTCGTCAAATAGTTGATTAACTGTTCAAGACTCATAATGTTCTTTAAGACTAAGTGTGTATATAGCAGTGGAAAAGCTGTTTCTAATCCAACAATTCCAAAAGGTGCAAGTTCTATTCCCTCATTTTTTTCTTCAGTTGTATGTGGTGCATGATCCGTCGCAATAAAATCAATCGTCCCATCCAACAATCCTTCAATTAATGCGTCTCGATCAGTAGTATCACGAAGTGGCGGATTCATTTTATAATTCGGATCTAGATTATCTGGGATATCGTCTTGAGTTAATAATAAATGGTGTGGTGTGACTTCCGCCGTGACTTTAATCCCTGCTCTTTTTGCATCCCTGATTACGCGAACAGATTCTTTAGTACTAACATGGCAAACATGATAATGACACCCAGTAGCTTCAGCAAGCAGGACATCTCTTGCAATCTGGACAGATTCGCATATGGAAGGAATTCCGTTTAATCCATTCCTTTTTGAGAAAGTTCCTTCATGCACACAGCCTTTATTGATAAGTGTATTTTCCTCGCAATGTGCGACAATTGCCATATTTACACTTGCTGCTTTTTGCATTGCTTCCAGCATCTTGCTCGCATCTTGAACACCGACTCCATCGTCCGTAAAGGCAAATGCTCCTGCATTCTTTAACGCCTCAAAGTCTGTTAATTCTTTTCCGATTTGTCTTACCGTGATGGAAGCATACGGTAAAACACGTACGTTTGCTGTATCCTGAATTCGTTTTTGAAGCCATTCCATTTGTTCTTTTGAATCTGGAACTGGCCTCGTATTTGGCATAGCAGCAAGTGTTGTAAATCCACCTCTAGCCGCAGCAAGTGTGCCGGTTGCAATGGTTTCCTTTTTCTCCCCGCCGGGTTCGCGGAGATGGACATGTAAATCGATAAATCCTGGAGATACTAGCATTCTATCTGCATTTACTTTTCGATCAACACTTTCTTCTATCTTCTTTTCTATTTTTACAATTTTTCCATCTTCTATTAATATATCAGCGCATTTTTTTTCTCCGTTAGATGCTATGTAGCTGGCGTTCTGAATAAGTAATTTCATTCCCATACACTCCTTTTATACTTTCTAGAGATCTCTTTAAGACAGCCATTCTGACAAATACACCATTTTCCATTTGCTTAAAAATTCTTGAACGTTTGCATTCTACTAAGCTATCGGAAATCTCAACATTTCGGTTTACTGGTGCTGGGTGCATAATAATACTGTGAGGCTTCATTGACTTTTCTCTTTCAAGGGTAAGTCCAAATTGTCTATGGTAGTCAGCCGCCGTGTAGCTTCCCTTCTTTTGATGGCGTTCATGTTGAACCCGAAGGAGCATGACGACATCCGCCTGAGCTATCGCCTCATCCACATGTCTAAACCTTGAAGCACTTAAACTATGGAGATCAAACCATTCCTCTGGTCCTGAGTAAATCACTTCTGCTCCTAATCTTGTTAGCGTATCCGCATTGGACCTTGCCACCCTGCTATGCCTGATGTCACCAATAATAGCAATTTTTAATCCTATGAAAGTTCCAAATTCCTGGTAGATGGTCAAAAGATCTAAAAGTGATTGAGTCGGATGATGACCGCAGCCATCTCCTCCATTAATGATCGGAATATTTATTTTTTCAACGAGTTCATCAAAGTAACGATCTTGACCGTGACGAATTACTACCGCATTCACGCCAATGGATTCGAGTGTTTTTACCGTATCGTACAGTGTTTCTCCCTTTTGTACACTTGAAGTTTGGACTTCAAATGGAATGATATTTAAACCAAGTCTTCTTTCTGCCATTTCAAAACTTGATTTTGTTCTTGTACTAGCTTCAAAAAACAAGTTTGCAGAAAACAATTGACCTTCTGGGCGCCATTTCATTCCGTCAGCAAAACGCTGTGCATCTGTTAATAGTTGATTAATCTCTTCCACTTTTAACTCATTTGTGGTTAGCAAGTGATTTAACATGCTATTCCCCCATCTCTACAATTTGGTAAAAAAACACCCTGATCCAAATTGATCAGGGTGCAATTGAATTTACCAAGGCCATAAATGTGCAACCACATTCTATAGTCTTAGTAATACACCCTTATAGCCTCTCTGGACTACTTTTAAAAGGTTGGTTTTTATGCAGTTTTTTGCTTTTTCTTTTTTACTGTTTGTTCAAACATATCTTCACTTACTGGTTCTTTACCAGGAAGGATTAGGTGTAAAAGAACGCCAGCGATTGCGGCAAATGCCATTCCTTGAATCTGGAAGGATTCTGAAACTTTTATAAAGGCGCCCCCAATTCCGATGACAAGAATGACTGACGATATCACCAAGTTACGATTGTTACCAAAGTCAATGTTACTGTCAACAAGCATGCGTAAACCTGATGAAGCAATAATTCCAAAGAGCAGGATGGAAACTCCGCCCATAACAGGTGTTGGTATTGTACTGATTAATGCTGTTATTTTTCCGATAAAACCAAAGATTGTCGCGAGAACTGCTGCACCTGCAATGACATACACACTGTATACTCTAGTTATCGCAAGGACACCGATATTCTCGCCATACGTTGTTTTTGGAGGTCCACCGATTAATGCAGAGATAATCGTTGCTGTTCCATCACCCAATATAGAGCGGTGTAGACCTGGTTCTTTAATGTAGTCACGTCCAACTACTTTACTAAGTACAAGCTGGTGACCAATATGTTCAGAAAGGGTTACAATCGCAACTGGTACCATCAAAAGTGCTAAATCCCAGGTTACTTTTACCTCGTAACTTACAAATGGAATGATGAATTCAGGCATTTCGAACCAATTAGCTTCCAATACCGGCTTAAAATCTACAATGCCGATTGCGAATGAGTAAAGGTATCCAATTACTATACCTGCTAGAATCGGGATAATGCTCAACATGCCGCGCATGTATATGGTGCAGATAATGGTCGCTGCTAAGGTTACCAAAGCCGCTGAGAAATGAATCAAGCTATATTCACCTGCAGGGTTATTCATTGCCATACTAACTGCTGTACCCGCGAGCGCTAAACCGATGACGATAATGACCGGACCTACAACAATCGGAGGCAGCAGATTCATGATCCATCGATGACCTGCTTTACTAATAACCAGTGCGACTATTCCGTAAACAAGACCTGCTAGGAAGGAACCAATCATTGCTCCACCTGGACCCGCTGTTGCTTTTGCTGCTATGACTGGCGCAATAAAAGCAAACGATGAACCAAGATATGCAGGCACTTGCCATTTTGTAATCATTAAGAATGCCAGTGTCCCTAAACCACTTGATATTAAGGCAATTGCAGGGCTTAACCCAACAAGATAAGGTACAAGGATAGTCGCTCCAAACATTGCGAATAAATGCTGTAAGCTTAGTGTGAGCCATTGGGCAGGATTTGGGATCTCTTTTACGTCTAGGATGGGTTTGTTCAATGTTTTCTCCTCCACAATCTCTTCTATTTTGTATGTGATTTTCCCAATAAAAAACCCTCTTTGTCAATGAGAGTACAAAGAGGGTATAGAAATGCCGTAAAAAGATTGCTACGGCGGATCCCCCCTTTTCGAGCCTCACAGGACTGCATTTAAAAGGGTACTATTTACTTTTCAAAGATACTTACTTGATCAAGCTTATCGACTTCAAGCAATTCAACGACTACTTTTTCACTACTCGAAGTTGGAATGTTCTTTCCAACATAATCTGCTCTAATTGGGAGCTCTCGGTGTCCCCGGTCGACTAGAACAGCCAGTTGTATAGAGGATGGTCGACCAAGATCCATAATGGCGTCCAGCCCTGCCCTAACCGTTCGACCTGTATATAAAACATCGTCAACAAGTATAACTTTTTTATCTCTCATTTCAACAGGAATATCTGAACCCTTTACTAATGGTTCTTGATTTTCAGTTTTCTTTGTTAAATCATCACGGTAGAGGGTTATGTCCAATTCACCAACAGGTATTGGTTTACCTTCAATTTCTTTGATTTTGGCTGCAAGTCTCTCTGCAATGAATATTCCCCTGGTCCGGATACCCACGAGTACACAATCTTCAATGCCCTTATTTTTTTCTATAATTTGGTGAGATATTCTTGTTAATGCTCTTCCAATAGCTTGTTCGTCTAATACTACCGCTTTTTGGCTCATCATTTACACCTGCCTACTATAATAAAAAAACCTCTCACCTTGAGGTGAGAGGTACAAGAAATTATTAGTATGGGCATACGTATCCCAACTAAATTATCCGTTCCTTCTCAGCCTCACAGGACTGATTTAAAGGCATATTCAACTGTTGTAATCGTACTTTAATTCGACAAATATGTCAATGATTATTTCGTAATTGTTCTAAAACCTCTTCAAATTCTTTTGGTAAGGGAGCTTCGAATTCTACGTATTCGTTGGTTCTCGGATGGTTAAATCCAAGGATTCCAGCATGTAATGCTTGTCCATTTATATCAAGTGTTTTCTTAGGCCCATACTTTGGATCTCCAGCAAGCGGGTAGCCAATATACTTCATGTGGACACGAATTTGGTGTGTTCTGCCTGTCTCGAGTTGACACTCCACAAATGTAAAATCCTTAAACCTTTCAATTACATGGAAATGAGTAACGGCATGCTTTCCATTATCCACAACAGTCATACTTTGCCGGTCCCTTGTATCTCTTCCAAGCGGTGCATCGATTGTTCCAAAATCATGCGGGATTACCCCATGAACAATCGCTTGGTATTTTCGAGTAACGGTCTTTTCCACTAATTGATTTACCAACTTTTCATGTGCCATATCATTCTTAGCGACCATTAACAGGCCTGACGTGTCTTTATCGATGCGGTGAACGATTCCAGGTCGCAAAATCCCATTAATACCTGATAGATCCTTACAATGGGCCATTAAACCATTAACAAGTGTCCCTGTTAAATGTCCAGGGGCAGGATGAACCACCATCCCACTCGGTTTATTAACCACTAAAACATCTTTATCTTCGAAATAAATATCTAAGTCCATCTCTTCTGGAATTACATCAAGTAACTCTGGATCTGGAATCGTAATCTCGATTTGATCATTTAAACTACACTTATAATTTGTTTTTATCGTTTGTCCATTTACAAGGACATTTCCTTCTTTTATCCATTGTTGAACTTGAGTCCTCGACCATTCTTCATCTAAAGTTGAAATAACTTTATCAATTCGATCACCTTTTTGCTGTTCAAGAATGGTGTGTACCATTTTCTCCATATGATTTCTCCTTTGTTTCACGCTCATCACGCAGCATTTGAATCATTAATAATACTACGCCAATGACTAAAGCCGAATCCGCAATATTAAAAACGGGGAAGTTATAATTGAAAATATACGTATGTATAAAATCAACAACTTCTTTACGCACTAAACGATCAATAAAATTACCTATTGCTCCACCAAGCATAAATGCTAAGGAAACACCTAACAACCACTTACCTTTTGCTTCTTTCTGAATGTAATAAATGATCGCAATGATTACTATTGCGGTTATCACATAGAAGAACCACATCTGTCCTTGTAAGATCCCCCAGGCTGCACCGCGATTTCGGTGAGAAGTAATATACAAAAAGTCATCAATAACTGGGATACTTTCACCAAGATGCATTTTTTTGACAATCAGCCATTTGGTTACTTGGTCTAAAAGAATAATAAAAATTGCGATTAAATAATAAAACACTAAGGAATACCTCCATCTTACGCGTTGACTTTACTTCCTTAGCATTTTAGCATAATCTATAACGAAACAACAATGGAAGGTTAAAAAAAGCCGGAAATAATTGGTTTCTTATAAAAATGCTCTAATTCATCTGTATCTTTTGATGATTTGATTGTTGGCATGATTTTTAAAAGATCGTCCGATAAAGGTTCACCAGATGTTTCACATTGTCCAAAATTCCCATCTTCTATTTTTTGAATTGCAGTGTTAATATCCGCCAGTTCATCCTCCAAAATAGGAATCATCCATACGTTTTTCTGCTTGTTTTTTAAAGATCTAATAATTTCTATTTGTGTTTTACGGAGTTCCCAAAACAGCTGTTCCTGCATCGCATTCATAGTTGTAACCTCCGTTATCTGATTTCTTATATTATCTCTCTATAAATTGGTCTGAACCGGAAAAACATTTGACATCAGCAACAATAATTAACGGAATAGGTTAAAAAATGAAAAAACCCCATGAATTAATCATGGGGCTTTGTTTTTAAGCTAAATGCGTATAGTTTTCTTTAACGACTTCTGCACAACGTGGACAAAGTGTGGGGTGGTCTGAATCTTTACCAACCTCTGGTGTTACAACCCAGCAGCGCTCACATGTTTCGCCTTCAGCTTTTGTAACAACAATGGCAGCAGTATCTAATTTAATAGCACTTTCTGGTGCTTGTTCATAGCTTCCTGCGACTTCAAATCCGGAGATAATGAATAATTGTTGTACATTCTCATTAATAGAATCCAACAAGTTCTTCGTATCCTCCGTCACATATAAGGAAACTTTTGCCGTTAATGATTTACCAATGACTTTTTGATTTCTTGCTTCTTCAAGTCCTTTTAAAACATCATCACGAAGCTTCATGAATGCGGTCCATTTTTCTTCTAAAGCGACTGCATTACTTAGTTCCTGATATTCCGGCATATCCGTTAACTGAACACTTTCTTCCGTAACAGCAGGAATGAACGTCCATACCTCATCTGCTGTATGAGAAAGAATTGGAGACACCAATTTCGTTAATGCTAGCAGTGACTCATATAAAACCGTTTGAATTGCACGGCGTTCCTGATTGTTAACTGACTCAATATAGAGTACATCCTTAGCAAAATCAAGGTAAAATGCACTTAAGTCAAGGGTACAGAAATTATTAATCGCATGATAAATACCTGCAAATTCATAATTTTCATAGGCATTCCGAACATATTTGATCAGTTTGTTTAATTTTACGAGCATAAATTGATCAACTTCACGCAGGTTTTCGTATGAAATCCTATCACTTGCAGGATTAAAGTCAGATAAGTTACCAAGCAAGAAACGGAAGGTGTTACGGATTTTTCTATAAACCTCTGCAACCTGTTTCAGAATTGCATCGGATACACGAACATCGGCTTGATAATCAACCGAAGCAACCCAAAGGCGGAGAATATCTGCACCTAATTGCTTCATTACCTTTTCAGGTACCATGACATTGCCTAATGATTTACTCATCTTTCTGCCTTCTCCATCTAAAGCAAATCCATGACTTAAAACACCTTTATATGGGGCTTTGCCTGTTACCGCAACGGCAGTTGATAAGGATGAGTTAAACCAACCTCGATATTGGTCTGAACCTTCTAAATATAAATCAGCAGGTCGCACTAAGTCTTCTCTTTCAAGAAGAACGGCTTGATGCGATGACCCAGAATCGAACCAAACATCCATGATATCTGTTTCTTTTGTAAACAATCCATTTGGACTTCCTGAATGTGTAAAGTCTTCTGGCAATAGGGCCTTCGCTTCACGCTCAAACCAGATATTTGAACCATGTTCACGGAACAAGCTAGAAACATGATCAATCGTTTCATCTGTAATGATTTCTTCCCCATTTTCGGCATAAAACACTGGGATTGGAACTCCCCATACGCGTTGGCGTGAAATACACCAATCACCACGGTCCCTTACCATATTAAACAAACGAGTTTCACCCCAAGCAGGTACCCATTTTGTTTCTTTAACGGCATCAAGTAATTCATCACGGAAATCCTTAATGGATGCAAACCATTGTGCCGTTGCTCGGAAAATAACCGGCTTCTTTGTTCTCCAATCATGCGGATAGGAGTGAGTAATGAACGAAAGCTTTAAAAGTGCCCCTGCCTCTTCCAATGCTTGAGAAATCGGCTTATTTGCACTATCGTAAAATAATCCTTCAAAACCTGGTGCTTCACTCGTCATTACACCTTTATCATCAACAGGGCAAAGTACTTCAAGTCCATACTTCTGTCCGACATGGAAGTCATCCTCCCCGTGTCCAGGTGCCGTGTGAACACAACCAGTTCCCGCATCTGTAGTGACGTGTTCACCCAACATTACTAAGGAGTCACGATCATATAATGGGTGTGATGCAAGGATATTTTCTAATTCATTTCCTTTTACCTTTTGAATAACAGCCGCATCTTCCCAGCCTACTTCCTTCGTCACTGCTTCAAGTAGTGCTTCTGCTACTAAGTACTTGTTTTCTTTTACTGCAACTACTACATAAGATAGGTCTGGATGTACCGAAATTCCTAAGTTAGCTGGAATCGTCCAAGGTGTTGTCGTCCAGATGACAATTTGAACATCTGTATCAAGAACTCCTCTTCCATCCTTAACCTTAAATCCTACATAAATAGAAGGCGACTTTTTATCCTGATATTCAATTTCTGCTTCAGCAAGAGCAGATTCACTTGACGGGGACCAATATACAGGCTTAAGACCTTTATAAATATAGCCTTTCTTTGCCATTTCCCCAAAGACTTTAATTTGCTGTGCTTCATATTCTGGCTTAAGAGTAATGTATGGATTTTCCCAATCACCACGAACTCCGATGCGTTTAAATTGTTCACGCTGATTGCTGACTTGTTCAAGGGCATATTTTGTACATAGTTGACGGAATTCAGCTACCGTCATCTCTTTACGTTTTACTCCCTTATTGGTTAATGCCTGCTCAATTGGCAGCCCATGTGTATCCCAGCCGGGTACATATGGTGCATGATAGCCGCTCATTGATTTAAAGCGAACAATAAAGTCTTTTAATACTTTGTTTAGGGCGTGACCCATATGAATATCACCATTTGCATATGGAGGTCCATCATGGAGCACAAACATTGGACGACCAGCAGTTCGTTCCTGAACCTTTTTGTAAATATTCATTTCTTCCCACTTAGCCTGAATATCAGGCTCTCTTTGTGGAAGATTGCCACGCATTGGAAATTCAGTTTTTGGCATTAGTAACGTATCTTTATACTCCATTTTCTTATTCCTCCTGTAATACTCATCATAAACAGAATTGCCAATAGACAAATAAAAAAACCCTCTCATCCCATAAAAGGGACGAGAAGGTTTTAATTCCCGCGGTACCACCCTGATAGATCGTACATAAAGTACTATCCTCTTTGAGATTCGTAACGTGAATAACCCGCCATAACTTACACTTCTTTAAAAAAGAGTTTCAGCCTGGGACTCAAGGGTGATCTTCCAATTTCTCACTTTTCCCAGGCTTCCACCATCCCCGGTTCGCTTTAAAAGTTTTTGAAAAATTGTACTGTCCCTCTCATTGTCATGTTCATTCTATTCTTATTTATCCTGTTAAAAAATTATATGCGAATTAATACCAATTCGTCAAGCTAAGGAATCTTCTTCTTGGTGGATTTTTAATTCAGTTGCATCCACTTCATATTCTAATAAATGATCCCAGTCATCTGTATTAAGCATATCTAGCTGAGCTTCAATCAACATTTTAAAACGTGTACGGAATACTTTTGATTGCTTTTTCAAATCCTCAATTTCTAGCGCTATCTTTCTAGCTTTTGAAAGAGACTCATTGACAATACGGTCAGCATTCTTTTCAGCTTCCTTGATTATGAGCTTGGCTTCCTTTTGAGCATTCCGTTTTACATCTTCCCCAGCTTCTTGAGCAATAATTATAGACTTGTTTAATGTTTCTTCAATATTTACAAAATGACCAAGACGGTCCTTCATTTCATTCAATCGTTCTTCTATTTCTTTCTTTTCGCGAAGGACTAATTCATAATCCTTTATGACTTGGTCTAAAAATTCATTTACCTCGTCTTCATCGTAACCACGAAAACCTTTATTAAATTCTTTATTGTGAATATCTAACGGCGTTAACGGCATGATGCCACCTCCAGGAATCTTCTTGTGTATGTATTTTAATGTATAAAGAAAATATTCGACAAAGTTTTCGAAAATCCTGCTAAATTATAAAATTTATTTTTGCTTTCCGACAACAATTCTCCATTTATCTTTTTTTGTTCTTCCTTCAATTGACAATATTTTCACTCTGCCATAGCCTCTAACTGACAACAAGTCACCTTCAGCGCATTCAAAGGACACATTTTCATTGGATGTCCAGTTCACTTTCACCAATCCTTGTTGAATGAAAAGTTGAGACTTTTGCCTGGATATATGATGTATCCCAGAAATAATCGTATCGAGCCGTAATGAGGACACCGTGACGGCTTGTTCCATCCATAATTCATCCGTTGTAATGGCTTCTTCAAGTGCTAGCTCTTTTAAGCGTATTGACGCCCTTCCAATTGATTCTAAATTACTTTTAAGATAGTCACTAATTTCTGATGCAGCGAAAAATTGAACTCGTCCATCTTTCATAAGGATGTCGCCAAATTTACCCCGTTTTAATCCTAATGACATAATAGAACCTAGTACTTGTGGATGTTCAATCGATACAAACTTAATGGGATAATCGATTTCAAAGAGATTAATTTGAAACTCCTTTTCTGTTGGCAGGAAATAATCCGGCATAATTAATGCCCTTTTTCTTTCACCTTCAGAAATACCTCCAAATAACTTGTATGTTATACTTCCATTCTCACCAATTAAGGTTTTTAAAATATGCTGCTCTCTTGGATCGAGGAAATCCGTTAATTTAGGTGAATAACTGGATTCAACATAATCCTTCCAAGATAATACTTGATCAATAAAATCCCGTTCTTCGGGGCGAAAATGCTGATAAATATTCATGTTTAACTCCTAGGCCGAATAGGCATAATTAAGAAATTAAGTTTTGTATCACTCTTAAACCATGAGGAGCAAAAGATAAAACTAAGAATGCTGCTAAAGGAGAAAGGTCCATCATACCAATTGGTGGAATGATTTTTCTAAATGGTTCTAGGAACGGCTCACATAACTTGCCAAGAATTGCTCCAAATTGCGAATCTCTCATATTCGGGAACCATGATAAAAGGATATAGATGATAAGCATCCATTTATATATTCCAAGTAATTGGACCAAAAGATTAAAAATCATATCCATTTTTTATTACCACCTCGTATCATGATATTCTTGTTCTTTTACTAATTCAGAAATATTGCCAGAAATCTCAACATTATCAGGAGTACATAAAAATATGCTTGAGCCAATCTTTTGAATATCACCGCTTAATGCATAGACTGCTCCACTTAAAAAGTCGACAATTTGTCTTCCCTCTTCGTGCCCAATACGTTGTAGATTTACGACAACAGCCCGGCGGTTTTTCAAATGATCTGTAATATCCTGAGCCTCCGCATATACTCTTGGTTCTACTAAAATTACTTTTGATGATTTTTGTACACTCTGTAAACTTACAACATTTTGAGGTTTCAATGGCTGTTTTTGAGGTTTTATTGGTTCAATCTTTTCATACTCATCCTGATTATTATCATCATAGTCATCATCTAAAAAGAAAAATGTTTTTAATTTTGATTTAATCGTCATCTTTATTTCCTCCTCACTCAAGCCTCACCGACAAGTGCAGTTCCTATTCTAATCATCGTTGCGCCCTCTTCTATGGCAATCTCAAAGTCGTTTGACATCCCCATAGAAAGTTCACCACACGGCGCAAAATCAAGATCCAAATTCTTTATCTGTTCACGAAGTTCTCTTAACTTACGAAAACATGCTCTTAGATTCTCTTCATCATCGGTGTATGGGGCCATTGTCATTAACCCTTCAATACTAATATTCTCATAAGGACGAAGATTTTTGATAAAGTCCATGACATTCTCAGGTGCGAGACCATGTTTTGATTCTTCCCCGGAAACATTCACTTGTACCAGGCATTTAATCTTTTTCAAAGCACGTTTATTAATTTCCTCTGCTAATGAAATTCGATCCAAAGAGTGAATATATTCTACCTTATCAATAATATTTTTGACTTTACGTGTCTGAAGTGTTCCGATAAAATGCCATAAGGGCTTGTCCCCTAAAACATCCCATTTTGCTAAAAGGCCATCATCTCGGTTTTCACCTAGATTTAGTATACCAGCTACTATCGCTTCATTAGCTCTTTCAATGCTGACATATTTGGTAACGGCAATCAGTTTCACTTCATCAGGAGTCCGATTTACCTTTTGGCAAGCATTATTTACTTTCTGTCTAATATGTATGAGGTTTTCTGCTACCTTCATTCGGAGGTCTCCTTCCATCCTATAAAACTTAACATTCTTCCTGTTTTTCCTTGATCCCGGCGATGCGAAAAAAATATGGAATGGTCACAACTTGAGCATAGTTTAGAAATATGAATATTTTTTTCAGGGACCCCTGCATTTAGAAGAATCATTTTATTCATTTTTCGTAGATCTAGTGTATATTGACCTTCTTGTATTAAATTATATGGTTTTTTTTCGACATCTACTAGTGTATTTTCTACAAAGTTAATTACATAATCATTAACAATATAACATTTTTCACAAATGGATGGACCTATTGCTACAAAAATTTGATTGGGAGCAATTCCTTCTCCTTCCCATTTCACAACCATTTCTCTCGCAATTTCATTTACAGTTCCCTTCCATCCTGCATGTGCAGCACCAATCATTCTATGCTTCGGTGCAATAAAAAAAAGAGGGACACAATCTGCATAGCAAAGAGTTAATAAAATTCCCTCTTCATTTGTATAAAACCCATCAGTCCCTTTAAAAGCATTATCATAGGAATTTGATCCATGACCTCGGTCAGTTCTATTGACTTTTCTAATTAAAGTATCATGGGTCTGTTCTGCCCCTACCCAATGCTTTAATGGAAATTGTAATAGATTAGCCAGTTTATCCCTGTTAGAACAAACAGTTTCTTTCAGGTCTCCCACATGAAAGCCCATGTTAAGATTATCAAAAAATCCTGTGCTGTTCCCGCCATTCTTGGTAGTTATTCCTGCAACAAGCCCAGGAAATTGATCCATCCAATTTTTTATTGAAAAATATGATTGATCTTCATTTATAAAGGGTTCCATAAGCAAAACCTCATTTGTTTTTTTCTAGTTTACCATGAATTGTATAAATGGTCACCGTATGATGATGGTGTTATCTATACTTCCATTTCTTCAGTAGACCTTTCTTCAATACTTTTGTATCTGACCAGTATTACATCTTGACCAATTTTTATAATATTTTTCCAAGGAATAATGATATCTTCTTCCCGGCCAAAAAAACCCAAAACTTTCCCGTTTCCAGTAACAATAACCGCTTCAATTTTACCTGTAGTAAGATTAATTTCAATATCACCAATGTTTCCAAGCTTTTTTCCATCAGAAACATTCACCACATCTTTAATCTGAAATTCAGAAATTTTCACCATAGCTCTCACTCCCACATTTTTATCTAATGAAAATATATGATTTGATTGGTTAATTTATCTGTAAATGACTCAAAAAAATAAAGCTGCCCCAATGGACAGCTTTAACTTTGAATGTTTTTATTCATTTGTTTGATTGCTGCTTTTTCTAAACGTGAAACCTGAGCTTGTGAAATTCCAATTTCATCGGCTACTTCCATTTGTGTTTTGCCCTGGAAGAAGCGTTTTCTTAGAATTAACTTTTCACGTTCATTTAATCGTCGCATGCCTTCTTTTAGCGCAATTTCCTCAATCCAGTTGATATCTTTATTTCGTTCATCGCTTAATTGATCCAACACAAAGATAGGGTCGCCACCATCGTTATAAATCGGTTCAAACAGTGACACAGGATCTTGGATAGCGTCTAACGCAAAGACTATTTCTTCGTGAGGGACCTCTAATACTTTTGCTATCTCCTCGGCAGTTGGTTCTCGTGAAGTTTCACTCATTAATCGTTCCCTTACTTGAAGTGCCTTATAAGCGATATCTCTTAAGGACCTTGATACGCGAATAGGGTTGTTATCGCGCAGGTACCTGCGTATTTCGCCAATAATCATTGGTACGGCATAAGTGGAAAACTTTACGTTTTGACTTAAATCAAAGTTATCAATCGATTTCATAAGCCCAATACAGCCAACCTGAAACAGATCATCAACAAACTCGCCTCGGTTGTTAAACCGTTGAATGACACTTAGTACGAGTCGTAAATTTCCGTTGACGAGTTTTTCTCGTGCTGTAATATCGCCCTCTTGCATTTGCTTGAAGAGTAATCTCATTTCTTCATTTTTTAATACAGGAAGTTTTGATGTATCTACGCCACAAATTTCAACTTTATTTCGAGTCAATCCCTTTTCCCTCCTCATAGGAGTTGCTGTACAAAAAACAGTATTTCCTTGAGAAGGAAAAATATGCACTTGTACTAACGGGGAAATTGTCATGAAAATGTCGAAATATGCGATAATGTCTCTAGTTTCAATGGTCTAACAGCGAGAAAAAATTTCTTTTCTAACCAGATTAAACCATCTTATTAAATTCTTTTCGCAATCTTTTAATAATTCTTTTTTCCAGTCTGGAGATATACGATTGAGAAATACCCAGCATATCAGCTACATCTTTCTGTGTCTTTTCTTCTCCATTTGTCAGACCAAAGCGCAGCTCCATAATTTGCTTTTCCCTATCTGTTAATTGGTGTAATGCCTTGGTTAGTAATTTTCTATCTACATTTGCTTCTAAATCCTTTGTAATAATATCATCATCTGTCCCCAAAACATCTGACAATAATAATTCATTCCCGTCCCAATCAATATTTAATGGTTCATCAAAGGAAACTTCTGATCTTATTTTATTATTTCGACGCAAATACATAAGAATTTCATTTTCGATACACCTGGATGCATATGTAGCCAACTTAATTTTTTTCTCAGGATTAAAGGTGTTGACCGCTTTAATTAAGCCAATTGTCCCAATACTAATTAAGTCCTCAATATTAATGCCCGTATTCTCAAATTTTCTAGCGATGTACACAACCAGTCTTAGATTTCGTTCAATTAATATTGATCTCGCTGCCTTATCACCACCTGGAAGCTTATTTAAAAGCAGCTCTTCTTCATCCTTACTTAAAGGAGGCGGTAAGGCTTCGCTGCCGCCAATATAATAAACTTCATCACTCTTAATTCCTAATTTGATTAGTATCTTATACCAGTAGTAGGATAAGCGAAGTCTCCATTTTTTCACGCAAGTTCCTCCTTCTAAAATATGTTTTCTACGAGTATAGTATTATTAGCTTACTTTTACGGAATCATCATGCTGTTTAGGTCCGGTGAGCATTTTGGGATGAACAATGCATTGAAAAGCATCATCGGCAGATAATTGCTGCATAGTAAACGATACAAGACCTTTTTCACATAAGTAACTTTCGTCCTTTGTATCAATTATTATTAAGTCAGGCTTAACGGCAACGATGAGCTGATGCTCTTGTCCTACCACCCGGCAAGGTACAATCCTTAGTCTATTTTGCCATTCCACCGGAAATTCTACATTTCCAAGAATTAGAGATTCGGGATCGACAGCCATCTTTTTTATCGGTTCTGCCATACTTTCTAACATATTCTTGATAGAGACAAACATCACTGGAAGTTTAGATAATGGATCATAGAGTTGATTTCCACTATCGACAAGTCCTTTAAAAGTAAATGAATCATCATTTATTTTTAGAGTGACCTTAACAATCTGATCAAATTGGATTTTCGTCATTTCCATACTCTCAATATTTCTTCTTGAGAAATGCCATGCAAGTGGGAAACCTAATAAAACAAAAAGCCAGCTGATCGGATCACCAAATCCTGTAACATTGGCAATCATTACTTTTGTTGACATTTCAGAATCAAACTGTACAAAATAATGGGTTCCAATCAATGCTCCACCAATAAGAAATGTTGTCACATAAAGTGTCATTAATGCCTTAACGAAAAAAGATAATCGCTTATAACCAAATACCACTAAAACCATTACGACCGAAAATAACAGTTTTGATATCGGATGGTTGGAATAGGTATGTAATGGTGTAAACGATAATAAGATGATTAATGAACCAATAAAACCTCCTGCTAATAACCTCCATATCCGGATTCGTCTTTTTAGAAAAATGGCTGATAGATACAGGAGAAGGCTATCAAATAATAGATTAAGTGCCCAAATAACATCTAAATAAACAGACAACCAGTTTCCCCCTTTTAATGTCACAAGCTTTTAGTAGCTTTATGGATTATACATAAGGGTGTATCACCATTCATTTCTATTAATCTGTTTACGGAAAAGTATAACCTACTTGATGGGCTAAAGTGTGTCACTTTCTGTAATGAAAAAACAGAAATTTTCACTATTAACAACGTATTTTGTCTAATTTCATTTTATTGTTATGGCTGTGTAAATGGGTCTGTTGATTTCCTCTCCACTAAGGAAAGCTTCTTTGATTAAGCACCTCAGTGACAGGCGGTCTTTGCCTGTCACGAGGCAACTTCGCTTTCCGCGGGCGTGCCAGGGAGCCTCCTCGGCGCTGAAGCGCCTGTGGGGTCTCCACAGCCCCGTACTCCCGCAGGACATTGATATACTTCCTTGAATTCTCCCACGCACGAAGAAAATGCGATAGCATTTTCGAGGAGTCTTCGTGCCTTCCGCTCAAATCAACAGGGAACCAAAATACTACCATATTCAGCCTAACAAAAAAGGCATAGTCCTATTTGACCATGCCTTTTTCTTATTATCTTCTTCGATTTCTGTTACGTAGAAATGTTGGTATGTCAAGTGTTTCATCTTGCGGAGCATTGTTATGGCGAACAGGTTCTTGTGGAGCCTCTTCACGTTTTTGCTCTCTTTTAACTGTGCCCATTTGTGGTTTTGCTTGACCAAATGCTGGACGTGTTGTCTTTGGCTGGAT
This sequence comes from Neobacillus sp. CF12, assembly GCF_030348765.1. Taxonomy (GTDB): domain Bacteria; phylum Bacillota; class Bacilli; order Bacillales; family Cytobacillaceae; genus Neobacillus. The sequence goes on from NZ_JAUCEU010000007.1 coordinate 2,187,354, forward strand.
TACTTCCTCGTTAAAACCAGTTGCAATCACAGTTACGATGATTTCATCTTTATGATTTTCATTAATTACAGATCCGAAAATCATGTTTACTTCTTGATCGGATGCTGTCGCCACAATATCAGCAGCTTCTTGAACTTCATAAAGACTCAAGTTACTGCCGCCAGTGATATTCATCAGAACTCCTTGTGCGCCATCAATAGACGTTTCTAACAACGGAGAACTAATTGCTTTCTTAGCAGCTTCAGTTGCACGGTTTTCACCCGTCGCCATCCCAATTCCCATTAGAGCAGAACCTTTGTTTGACATAATTGTCTTCACATCTGCAAAGTCCAAGTTAATTAGACCAGGGACTGCTATTAAATCCGAAATACCTTGTACACCTTGACGAAGCACATTGTCCGCTTCACGGAATGCTTCAAGCATTGGAGTACTTTTATCTACAATTTCAAGAAGGCGGTCATTCGGAATTACAATCAACGTATCAACAGCTTCTTTCATCGCACCGATTCCACCTGCTGCTTGGTTAGAACGTTTTTTACCTTCAAATGTAAACGGACGTGTTACTACACCAACCGTTAATGCACCTAAATCACGAGCAATTTGGGCAATAACAGGTGCCGCGCCGGTTCCTGTTCCGCCACCCATGCCCGCAGTAACGAACACCATATCCGCACCACGTAGTGCGTCTTCTAATTGCTCTTTACTCTCTTCTGCAGCTTTTTTACCAACTTCAGGATTAGCTCCTGCTCCGAGACCTCTTGTTAATTTTGAACCAATTTGCATTTTTACCTCTGCTTTTGAAAGGTTTAATGCTTGTGCATCGGTATTAACCGCGATGAATTCTACCCCTTGAACACCATGTTCGATCATTCGATTTACTGCGTTGTTTCCTCCGCCGCCAACCCCAATAACTTTTATTGTTGCAAGAGAATCTAAATTTGTATCAAACTCTAACATGACAAATCCTCCTAATTCGTCGATAATCCTTTTCGTTCTTGCCTATTCGAAAAAGAGACCAAGGAATTTTTTTACTTTTGATGACATCTTATCTTCCGGATGTTTTTCTGGTTTAGCTTTAGGTTGTTGTTGTTGTTGTTGTTGTTTTTGAACTTTCTTCTCGATTGGTTCAGAAACAGGTGTTGAAGCGACGAAGGTCCCACCTGGTAATCTAGTATTCTTGTATGCATATTTAATTAAACCAACCGCAGTTGTATACTGAGGTTCTCTTACTCCAATATAATTGGGAACGGCTTTGCGAACTGGGCTTTGGAAAATTGACTGGGCTAATTCTAATATGCCTTGCATATTAGCAGTACCACCTGTAAATACAAATCCTCCTGGTAAATCATTTATACCTAATCGTTTCAATTCATGTGCAACCAATTCAAAGATTTCTTCCATGCGTGCTTCTATTATTTCAGATACATATAACTGATTAAATTGTTGATGTTGATCACTTCCGATAATTGGAACACTAAAGAACTCATCTTCAGAAGCATCATCGTAAAAAGCATGTCCGTATTTTACTTTTATTTTTTCGGCATCCTCGGTAGAAGTATGTAATACCTTAGAAAGATCATTCGTAATAAGATCTCCGCCTACAGGAATCACACTTGTTGCCGCCAAAAATCCTTGTTCAAAATATGCAATGGTAGTAGAACCCCCACCTAGGTCGACTAAAGCCACTCCTAAGTTTTTCTCATCTTTTGAAAGGGCGTAATCTCCAGCTGCAAGCGGCTGAAGAATAATATCCGTGATTTCTAACCCTGCACGCTCGACACATCGCAATGTATTGGTAATGATAGCATTAGAACCAGTAATCAGTGTCCCTTCCACTTCCAAACGAACACCTATCATGCCACATGGGTTATTAATTTCATCCTTACCATCAAGGATAAATTGTTTACGTATAACCCCAATAATTTCTCTATCTTGAGAGATAGAAACAACTTGTGCCTCGTCTATTACCCGTCTAACATCTTCATTAGTGATTTCACGATTTTGACTGGAAACTCCTACAATTCCACGACATGGTTCAAGAGCAACCTGATTGCCTGAAATTCCAACAATCACTTGTCGTATTTCCATTCCAATCATTCTTTCAGCTTCTTCGATCGCACGTTTAATAGAATGAACGGTATCATTGATGTCAATGATAGAACCCTTACGTAATCCTTCAGACTTTACATTTCCAACACCAATTATATTTATCGAGTCGTTGACAATTTCACCAATGATTACTTTTACACTGGATGTACCGATGTCAAGACTTACATATATTTCATTGCTGTTCATTCTTTGGCACCTCCTTAGCATTCCTTCAGTCGAACAACAATTATTTTGCATAAGATATACTATTTAAATAACTTCACACCTATATCTTATAAAATTATTCGTCACAACTAAATAATTCCCTTTAAAAAAATCAATTTTTTTCTAATTTTTCTTTGTTTGTTGACCATTTTGTCAATAATATTCGTCTAATAACCGCTATATTTTGAAATAAACGAACACCAAAAGCAAAAACGGCTGCTAAATACAAGTCTACACCAAGATGAACACCTAGAAAAGCTAAACTTGCAGCAAGTAAAATATTGAAAAAGAATCCAGAAACAAAAACTTTTTCATCATAAATGTTTTGCAAGTGCGCCCTTATTCCACCAAATAATGTATCAAGAGCAGCCAAAACTGCAATCGATAGATAATTAGAATACTCTTCAGGGATTCTAATATCTGTTAATAGGCCAAGACATATGCCCACAATCAAGCCTAATAACGGAAGCCACATTATGTATTCCCTCCTTCATTCGCCTTCAATGACTCTAAATATCGAATCTGGATTGAATTATCATAGGCGGGAATCGTTATTACAGGATCTGGCTCCGAAACAGTTAGCTTGAGGTTTTCGATGAAAAATTCTTCCGTAGCTTTCGATGCTTTTATCTGGTTATATAATTTTTCAGCTGTTTCTAGATTATCAGCACCCACTTTAACCTCTATTGGTAAATTCGACAAGGCATGACCATCTATTTTTGTTTCATTGTTGATATCCCTAATGACAGTTGTATTAATAATTCTCTGCCCATCAACCGATACATATTTGGCGTCATACATATTCAATTCATTCAATAATCTTTTTAGAAGTTCAGGTGATACAGCCTTCGATATTTCTGACCCTATTTGAATGTCCTCGAGTATTGGCTCAATTCTCAGTATTAATCCGGGGGCGGTTATTTTCGTCATTCCTGCCTCAATTTTCAACTCATTAATGGTATCAAGTAATGCCTGTTCCTTACTCTGCTTTTGCTTTGATTCATAGGCAAGTAATTTTTCTTCGATCGAACGGATTTCACTCAATAGCTCAGATTGTAATTCTTTCTCTTGAAGTAAAGCCTCACGGAGTTGCCATAAATCACGAGTATCACGTTCTACAGGTTTTTTTACGGTTTGAAATTGAATGGCAATCATAAACCCTATTATTGCAGATATAGCAATAAAACTAATATTTTTTTTATGCTTGTCCACTTTTGTTCACCTTACCTTCTTTTTATTCTTTACGTGGACATTTATTCGAAGCTTTAGGACTGTCCTAAAATGGGATTTAGGATTATTTCGTTCTTTTTTTCTAGAGAAAAGACAATATTATCGTTAACAAGTTGATCCTTCACACCACCGGTAAGGTTAAGGGCAGAAGTTAATACCTCAGGGTCTCCGATAGCTGTAATCACAAATGGTGCTGGATGTTGTATACCATCAACCGTAATAACAGGACCGTTGCATAGTATATAAGATTGACTAGTTAATCTCTGACCATTAATGGCTATAGCTGCTGCACCTGAAATATATAGCTCATTAATAACTTTAAACACATGGTATTCGTGGACAAGATAGTTATTAATATTTTCTTCCTCCGGGTCATACGCTCCATCTGAAAGTTGAACAGTTACACCTTGTCCCCCTACCTTAACTTTACCCAGGAACATTCGGTATTTTTCTGCATCCTCTGCTAGGCTTGAATATACTTGAGCTTCTTTCGAAAGATCTTTTTCATTTTCAAGTACCTTATCTTGCTTTTGATTTAATTCTTTTTGTAACTTCCGATTCAATTCCTCTATTTCAATCAACTGATTTCTAAGGTCTAAGGTCTTTTCCCATTGTTTACTCGTTAGGGTAGTGTTTTTTTGATTTATTTCTTTTTGAGTAAAATGATAGGAAAATGCAACCATAAACCCAAGAACAAGGCATACTAGGGATAAAATAACATGCTTACCCTTCACCTTTATCATTTTCAATTTCTGATTCCTCCGATTCGTCCGCTTCCAATTCATAGGCCTTAAAATATGAACCTACCTCTAAATCGATAATACCCTTTTTGTTCGGATCTAATTGGCTTATGATCGAAGGATAATGGATCATTTTTTCTGAAAAACTTCGCAATGTGGCGCTCACTTCAAAACCATCGTTCATAAATAAAGATATATGATATTGGTCCGTTTTTTTGGGGGTGTAATGTATTTCAGAGATAGAGTTTTGCACCTCATCTGGTAGTTCTTCTAATTCAGATACCATTTCTTTAAGGAATGCACCTTCTTTAAATTTAAAAAGAATAGGTGCATTTACAGGTATTTCTGCTACTTTCCTATCCTTAAGGACTTTTCCGTTTTCCATTACAGGATAATAAGCGTTATCTGACTCTATATAAGCAATCTTATTACGTTCCTGAATCTCAATGTTTACCGTATTTGGCCACTTAATCTTTACTTTCGCATTCTTAATAACATTCATCTTTTGGAGATCTTGAGCAATATCATTTTTCTTTACACTCCAAATGTTTGTTTTTTTAGTTATCTCAGTGTATTTAATAATTTCATTTTTTGACAGTAATTCATTTCCTATAACGGTTATCTTTTTTACATGACTTAATGGTGACTGTACATAAGCGACAACGGCAATCATGGTAAAGAACAAGCATAGAAGAACAATAAGTCTCCTGTTAGCTTTACGCCGTCTTTGCTCTTTAAGTTTTGGAATTCGATCCTCAAGAGCGACAATCTTACCTTTATCCATACACTTCCCTCCATTAAGAATAACGCTTAGCATGTCCTAAAAGAAAACCTATGAAATACTACCCGCTTTTTAAGTGCCCCTAAAAGCGAAAACAACGGCACGAAAAATCATGCCGTCATTCATTTTCTCAGTTTTTTTCCATATTTATAATGAGTAATTATATCACAAAATTTGTAATTAGTACGACTAATTCTTTTTTACTTTCGACCAATAATTTCTACCTCTGTTTCTATTTTAATTCCATATAAATTTAGTATTTTATCTTTTATATACTGAATTAAATCTAGAACATCTTTAGCTGTTGCATTACCTGCATTTACTATAAAATTGCCGTGCATTTCTGATATTTTGGCACCGCCGATTTGAAATCCTTTTAATCCTGCATCTTCAATTAATTTACCGGCATAATTTGGAAGCGGATTCCGAAAAATACTTCCGGCACACGGGAAATTCCATGGTTGTGTGACTTTGCGATAATCTTTGTTTTTTTGCATTTGAGAAACAATTGCTGCCCTATCACCCTTAGTTAATTTGAATTCAGCTTCTAGAACGATACCAGGCCGTTTCTTTTGAAGGACTGATGTCCTGTAAGTGAATTCCATTTCCTCGTTCGATAACCATTCCATTGAGCCATCTTCAAATAATATATGTGCCTTTGTTAAGATCTTACTGATGTCTGAACCATGTGCCCCAGCATTCATATAGACTGCTCCACCAACTGACCCAGGAATACCGCTTGCAAATTCTAACCCTGACAAACCCTTCTTAGAAATCAAGGTTGATAAGCTAACGATGGAATGGCCGCCTCCAACAGTAATAGTCGAGTCATTTATGGTTAGATGGTCCAAGCCTGAGCTTAATTTAATTACCACACCTTCAATCCCCTTATCCGAGACGAGAAGATTTGATCCTCTGCCAATAGCTCTCCATGGGAGTTGACGTTCTTTAATAAAGGACATTACTTTTTGAATATTTTCCAAAGAGGAAGGTTCAATAAAGAGGTCAGCAGGACCCCCTATTTTCATCGTAGTATGCAAAGACAGCAGTTCATTTTCTTTAACTTTACCTATATTTAAATCTTGAATTTCTGTTATTAATCCGTCCATTCGTATCACCCTATCTTTCAAAACAAACGTATAGTTTTAGTCTATGCTTAAAAACTTTTTGGGCTACTTTTGTTTTTCTTTTACAAGTTGTTTCATAAGATTATATAGCCGATTAGCCGAGTCTGGTACCCCTAATTTTTTTGCATTTACTTTCATCATCTTTAAATTTTGTTCATCTAATAAAATTTTATCAATATGCTGAATTAAGCTCTTACTATTTAAGTCTTTTTCGATAAGTAATTCCGCTGCTCCGTGATCACTTAGTGACCTGGCATTTTTTTCCTGATGATTATTGGTTACATACGGACTTGGGACGAGAATGCTCGGAATTCCCAGTGAAGTAATTTCAGCGAGTGTCGTTGCACCGGCCCTAGAGACAACTAAATCTATGCCTGCAAGAACCTCCGGCATGTTATGAATAAAGGGCTTGATTACAACATTTTTCGGATTCCCAACAAGCTCAACTTCATTTTGAACATCTTCAAAATGGGCATCTCCCGTAATATAAAGGACTTGATAGGGTTTATCTCCAAATTCGGAGAGTGCTTTTACTACCGCATCATTTATTGGTCTCGCACCGCGGCTCCCTCCGAAAATTAGTACTGCCGGCATTGACGTACTTAATCCTGCAGACAGCCTTCCTCTTATTCCGTCTTTTCCAAGTACTTCTGAGGCCCTTGGATTTCCAGTAAAGACTACTTTCTCCTTTGGAAAATGTTCTCCTGCCTCTTCAAAGCAGATGGCAACTTTGTTAACATACCTGCTTAGGAATTTGTTTGTCAGCCCTGGTACACTATTCTGCTCGTGGACAATCGTTGGGATATTTAATTTAGCAGCAGCATATACAACTGGACCACAAACATACCCCCCTGTTCCAATGACAATATCAGGCTGGAATTCTTTTAACATTTTTTTACTTGCCCTAGCACCTTTTAAAAATCTGATTACAGTTTTAATATTATCCAAGGATAATTTCCTTTTAAACCCTGTTATATGAATGGATTTAAATGGAATCTTCTCCCTTGGTACAATCGTACTTTCCAGCCCATTCTGTGTCCCTATGTATAAAACTTCCGCATTTTTGTTTTCTTTTTGTATCTCTCTTATTAGAGCAAGAGCTGGATAAATATGTCCGCCAGTTCCCCCACCACTTACTACTATCTTCATATGTCCACCCCAAATTAAAAAATTGCTTCTACGTTATTTCCTATCCTATCTTACTATAAAATTAACAGAAGTTATTGATTGAAAAAAGAATGTTATCTAATTGTAAACTTATATAGGAAATAAATAAGGCTGTGTTAGTGCAAATTCTGGATTTTGGCTCTGTTGATTGAAGCGGAAGGCACGAAGATCCTCGAAAATGCTAACGCATTTTCTTCGTGCGGTGCTTATTCACTGAAGCAAATTCAACGTCCTGCGGGATGAAAAGGTCTTCGGGAGACCCCACAGGCGCCTAGCGCCGAGGAGGCTCCCGGACTCCCGCGGAAAGCGAAGTGCCTCGTGACAGGCAGAGACCGCCTGTCACTGCGGTGCTTATTCAAAGGAGCTTTCCTTAGTGGAGCGGAAATCAACAGACTTAATTAACACAGCCAAATAAAAAGAACCCTGCCTTGAAAACAGGGTAAATTAATATCTAGAATAACGGCTAATATTTAAAAGAACACCTATAGCCATCAACATTAATGTTAGAGAAGAACCACCATAACTTAGAAATGGCAGTGTTATACCCGTAACAGGCATTAACCCCGTTACTACACCGATGTTAATCATAACTTGAATGGCGACCATTGAAATGATTCCAACTGCTAAAAAGCTCCCATATAAATCTGGTGCCCCAAGGGCGATACGAATTCCCCTCCATAACAGCAGTGCAAACAAAAGAATGATAAAAGAACCGCCAATAAATCCGAGTTCTTCAGACAAAATCGCAAAGATAAAGTCCGTTTGTGGTTCAGGTAAGTAAAAAAACTTTTGCCTGCTTTCACCAAGTCCAAGACCAAATAGTCCACCAGGACCGATTGCATATAGCGATTGGATCATTTGAAAACCACTTCCAAGCGGATCTTGCCAAGGGTCTAAAAATGAGGTTATTCGTTTCATCCGATAAGGTGCTGAAGCAACTAATCCTACAAATCCCGCTAAGCCTATTAACCCTAATAAAGCAAAATGTCCTACCCTTGCACCAGCAATAAATATCATGACGACACATGTTCCAATCATTACTGTACCTGTACCCAGGTCTGGCTGCAGCATAATCAAAGCAAAAGCTACAAAAACAAGACCTAATGAAGGTACTAGACCCTGACGGAAGGAGGTTATCAACTTTTGTTTCTCAGAAAGAAACTTGGCTAAAAAGGCTATCATCGCAAGTTTCATAAACTCTGATGGCTGAACGGAGAAGGCACCTACTCCAATCCAGCTGCGCGATCCATTACGAACATTTCCAACCCCTGGAATGAGCACAAGTATCAGTAACACAAAGCAGGCAATTACTAAGACCTTGGACCACTCTTTCCATGTCAAATAATTAACATTCATAATAAAGAACATGGCTGCAATCCCAACACCAGCAAAGAGTGTTTGTCTTTTTGCAAAGAAGAACGAGTCATCAAATTTATACTCTGCCCATACTGCACTTGCACTATAAACCATTATAAGACCTACAGCTAATAACGTAAATGTACATATTAGTAATATAAAATCAGGAGTTGTTCTCTTTGTCGGCACACCTAACACCTCGAATAGCAAGTTTTAGGGTTTCCGCTTTTCGCTTTGGACAACCCTTACTTAAGCTTATGCACCGCTTCGATAAAAATGTCTCCCCTGACTTCAAAACTTTTATATTGATCCCAGCTTGCACACGCAGGAGATAACAAAATAACGTCGCCAGGTTCTGAATATTGAAAAGCAACCGGCACGGCCTTTTCAACATTATCGACAGTGTTAATTTGTTTTATTCCTGCTTCTACCCCGACCCGCTGAATTTTAGATGAGGTTTGGCCAAAAGTAATTAATGCTTTCACATTATTTAAATATGGGATTAATTCATCAAATTCATTTCCACGATCTAGTCCGCCTGCCAACAAGATAATTGGACTTTTAAACGCCTGTAACGCAGGGATTGTGGCAAGTATGTTTGTTGCCTTTGAGTCATTATAAAATTTTCTATCCTCTATTTCAGTAACATACTGCAAACGATGTTTAACCCCAGTGAACGTACTTAAAACCGACTGAATGGCTTCATTACTCACACCCATTAACTTTGCTGCAGCCATTGCTGATAATATATTTTCGAGATTATGAACCCCCGGAAGAGCGATTTCCTCCACTAACATCACTTTCTCACCATTAAAGCAGATATATCCGTCGCGGATAAAAGCACCTTCATTAAGCACAGTTTTTGTAGAAAATGGAATAATAGCTGCATGAGAGTTTTTAGCAATCTCCAGCACTTCCTTCTGATCTGCATTAACAATTAAGTACTCTGCTTCTGTCTGGTTCTTTGTAATATTTGCTTTCGCATTAATATACTCACTTCTAGTGCCATGATAATCCAAATGGGCATCATAGAGATTGGTAATAATAGCTATTTTGGGGTTAAACGTTTCTATTCCCATTAATTGAAAAGACGATAACTCGATGACGATATTATTTTCAGCTGTAGCCTCCTGTGCAACACCTGATGCAACCGTCCCAATATTACCGGCAATGAGAGGCTTCTTTTTGCCCTCTTTCAGCATTTCAAAGACAAGTGTAGTTGTTGTCGTTTTTCCATTAGTCCCCGTTATCCCAATAAAAGGTGCTTCTGATATTTGGTAAGCCAACTCAACCTCCGTTAACACAGGGATACCTTTCTGAATCGCCCCTTCAATAATTGGGTTTTGATATGGAATGCCTGGATTTTTTACGATAAGTTCAAATCCTTCATCCAGAAGTTCAACAGGATGTTCACCACAGATGACCTTGATTCCTTGCTCTAGTAATTCTTGTGCTTCTGGATTCTCTGATAATGGCTTTTTATCATTTACCGTTACGAACGCACCAAGCTTATGTAAGAGTGCAGCAGCTGTTACCCCGCTTTTCGCTAAACCAAGGACAAGAATTTTTTTATGAAGATACGTATTAATCTGCTTCAATTATAACCACACCTCAATATAGATACCTAGTATCGCTAATATTAAACCAACACTCCAAAAAGTTACAACAACCTTCCATTCAGACCAGCCAAGAAGTTCGTAATGGTGATGGAGTGGACTCATCCGAAAGATTCTTTTACCTGTTGTTTTAAAAGAGATGACCTGTAAAATGACAGATAATGTTTCAATTACAAATACGCCACCAATAATGATTAATAACAACTCTAACTTGGTTAAGATTGCAATTGTCGCTATTGCACCACCAAGTCCAAGTGATCCGGTATCGCCCATAAACACCTTTGCAGGATGGGCATTAAAAACCAGAAAACCTAAAACTGCCCCTGCGACCGCCACTGAAAAGATTGCCACTTCCATCTGTGATTGATTCCAGGCGAGGACTGCAAATGCACCAAATGCTATCGCAGAAGTACCTGATACTAATCCGTCCAACCCATCTGTCAAATTGACTGCATTTGAAAAGCCTACCAGCCAAAAAACAATAAAAAACACAAAAAACCAGCCTAATTCAAGGGAGTAATCAGTACCTGGTACAGAGATTTCTGTTGGAAATCCATTTTGTTTATAAACAAGATAAAAAATAACCGAAATAATAATTTGCCCCAGTAATTTTTGTTTAGAGGTTAGGCCAAGATTACGCTTTAAGGCGACTTTGATAAAGTCATCCAAAAAGCCAAGTAAACCAAAACCAAAAGTCACAAGGATTAGTAAGTATGTTTTAACAGTCGGTTCAGAAAACTTTCCAGTCATAACAAGTGTCGTAATGATAATTGAAAAAAGAATCATAATTCCACCCATTGTTGGTGTGCCCGTTTTTACCTGATGGGATTTGGGGCCTTCCTCCCGAATGCTTTGTCCAAATTTCAACCTTCTTAAGAAGGGAATAAAAATCGGAGAAAGTAAAACTGTAATCAAAAATGCCATTAATATTGTGAAAAAAATAACTTGCTCCAACATTTTATCCCCTCCTCTCTACAACATTCAACTTTTCCAACATTACCGCTATATCATATGTTTCTTTATTTTCTTTAAGAAGTTCTTTATTTAAAAATACGAATTTTGTCATATCCATTTTCTCTGTTTTATCTCCGTCTATTTTTTCTAAATATATTCTTAACAAATCTCTAACGCCCTCGATGGGTTTGTCAGTAAAAAAGATTGGAAAGTGGTTTGGTGTATATCTCGGTACCTGTTTCTTTTTATCCCAAATCGCAGCAATAGCACCGTTTGCAATCGCCTCTAGAAGTTCTCCAGACGCATCATTTAACGGTATAAATAATCCCCTTTTCTGCTCGATAGCTGCATTGTCAGTGACTGTAAAGTATAAATGGTCCGCTTCTTTGATACCTTTAAAGTCAGAGAATATTGTGACTAAATCATTAAATGCTAAATACATTCCTATCTCTCCTCGATAGCTTCCCGAGCCACTACCCGGTCATCAAAATCATAAACCTTACTGCCAATAATTTGGTATGTTTCGTGACCTTTCCCAGCAATTAAGATTACATCACCTTCTGCAGCCTGATTAATTGCGGTTACAATCGCCTCTTTTCGATCAGGAATTGTGATGTAATTTTTACTTGAGACGCCTTCTTCCATATCTCTTAGTATTGCAATCGGGTCTTCACTCCTTGGGTTATCTGAGGTGAAAATGGGATCTGTAGCATAACGAGAAGCAATTTCAGCCATCAAAGGCCGCTTCGTTTTATCTCGGTCTCCTCCACATCCTACTATGACAAATATCCTCTTCTTGGCGAAACTCTGGATCGTTTTCAACACATTTTCTAAACTGTCTGGTGTATGAGCATAATCAACAATAACGGTAAAGTCTTGACCAGCACTAACAAGCTCAAATCTTCCGTCTACCCCTCTAACGCTCTCGATAGAATCAATAATATCGCTTATTGGAATCTCTGAAACAAACGCAGTGGCGATACTAGCTAAAACATTATAGATGCTAAACTTCCCAATCAATTGGATATTGATTGGATAACTCTTCTCTTTTATAACTATTTCAAAAGTAGTGCCCGCAGAAGTCATATGAATATTTCTTGCATAAAAATCTGCCTCATTATCAATTCCATAAGTAACCACATGGGCTGCTGTTGATTTTCTGTACAATTCAGAAGCAGAATCGTCAGCATTTAAGATTGCATATTTAGGTTTATTAGGGTCAAATGTGTTTCCAAGTTGGGAAAATAATAAACTCTTGGCATGCATATAGTCTTCCATTGTTTTATGATAATCCAAATGATCTTGGGTGAGGTTTGTAAATACTGCTATATCGTAGTCACAGCCATGGACTCTTCCCATATGTAAGGCATGCGATGAAACCTCCATAATTGCTGTATCAACGCCTGCATCAAGCATTTGTTGGAACCCTTTTTGGAGGACAAGACTTTCTGGGGTTGTATTTTTTGTTTCTATCTTCTGATCACCTATTTTAGTATACATGGTTCCTATTAACCCAGTATTATGAGATGCATCAGAAAATATCTTTTCGATTAGATGACTAGTTGTTGTTTTCCCATTCGTTCCTGTTATTCCGATTAAATGGAGCTTTTTTGTTGGATGATGATAAAATGCATCAGCTAGTACTGCCATTGCCCTAGTTGTATCATTAACAATGATAACGGGTACTGAAAGTGGAAGTGCTCTCTCAGAAAGAACTGCAGCTGCACCATTTTTCACTGCTGATTCGGCAAAATTGTGACCGTCTACCGTATATCCTTTAATACAAATAAATAAACTTCCCTTTTGCACCTTGCGGTTGTCATTTTCAATCGATGTGATTTCTGCATTCGTCCCTTCATATGGAACGAGGAGGTGCAAATGTTTAAGTAAGTCCTGTAGTTTCATGTTCTCAAATCCTCTCTTGCCTTTCAAAAAGTGTTACCAATATTTACATTAAGAACCTTTTAACAAAGATTCATCTTATTTTACAGCAAATCAAAGTAGAATGCCATTTATCCTTAAGATTCATGAATATTTTTTAAATAGAATAAGCGGCGGAATTTATTCCGGCCGCCTGACTCAAAAAGTTATAACTCTTCTTATTCATCTTTATCAAAATAAAGCCTAATGGTTGAACCTTCTTTTACCTTTGACCCAGCTTCAGGGGATTGTCTTACAACAATATCACCTTCACCGCTGGCATCTATTTTAAGATTTAATAGTTGTTCTGTGATTTCTAACTTGGTTAAGCCCGTTAAGTCAGGAAGTGTAATCAATGGCTTATCAGGCCATTTTATTTCTTTTTCAATTTGATCTTTTCGAGGTTCTACGCCCATAGCCATTAGACCATCCTTCATAATACTGCCAACGATTGGTGCTGATACAGTTCCCCCGAAAATAAGTCCACCTTTCGGATTATCCACAGCAACATAGACAACGATTTGAGGATCATCTGCAGGAGCAAAGCCCATAAATGAAACGATAAAGTTATTTTCCAAATATCTTCCGTTTTGAGCTTTTTGGGCAGTTCCTGTTTTACCGCCAATTCGATAGGAATCAACAAACGCCCTGAACCCTGTACCTTGGGCGACTACACTCTCTAATGCATGACGAATTTCTTTGGACGTTTCTTCAGAAATTACTCTTCTTTTTGCAACAGGAGTATTTCTCATGACTATTTCTTTCGTTACAGGATCTATTAACTCTTGTGCAATATACGGTTTATAGAGAGTCCCTCCATTTACCGCTGCCGCAACTGCAGCAACCTGTTGAATAGGGGTCACCGATACCCCTTGACCAAACGCAGTGGTTGCCAATTCAACGGGACCTACTCGATTTAAATTAAACAAAATCCCTGAGCCTTCGCCAGCTAGATCTATCCCTGTTTTCTGCCCAAAGCCAAAGTCTTTAATATATTTAAACAACGTGTCTTTTCCTAGTCTTTGCCCTAATTCCACAAATCCAGGGTTACATGAATTTTGGACGACCTCGAGGAATGTTTGGCTTCCGTGACCGCCTCTTTTCCAGCATTTTAGTCTTGCTCCTGCAACTTCTACGGAACCTGGGTCATGAAAATGTTCCTTTTCTAAATCGACCTTACCTTCCTCTAATGCTGCTGCGAGTGTGATAATTTTAAAGGTCGAACCAGGTTCATAGCTTGACCACACCGGCAGGTTTCTGTTGTACACCTCTTGTGGAACGTTCTGAAAATTTGCTGGATCAAAGGTTGGACGGCTCGACATCCCTAAGATCTTCCCATTATTTGGATTCATTGCAATAGCAATAATTCCATCGGGATTATATGTTGCTTCTGCAATATCAAGTTCTCTCTCAATAATGGTTTGAATCTTCGTATCAATCGTAAGTTTTAAATCAAGACCATCTACAGGCTGCTCGTAGTCATCAGCCATGTCATTCATTCTTTCTCCCTTGGCATTGGCGTAAAATTTAACCGATCCTCTCTCTCCACTTAACTCTTTGTCATAGTAAAGCTCTAATCCCATTAACCCCTGGTTGTCCACCCCAGAAAATCCTAAAACATGAGAAAGATAGCTTCCGAATGGGTAATGTCTTTTTGAGTCTTCTCCTATATATACCCCTTCAAGCCCTAATGCCCTGATTTCTTTTGCTTTTTCATGAGATATCTTCCTACCTTCTTTTATTCGAACGATGGATTCACCTTGGGTAATTTGGCGATATGCATTTTCTTTTGGAATATTTAAAACTGCTGCAAGTTTTTCAGAAGTTGTTGCAGGGTCCTTCACCTGTCTCGGTACCACATATACTGTTGGTGCACTAACATTTGTTGCTAATGGGACACCATTTCGGTCTAAAATCTCGCCTCGTTCTGGTTCAAAAGGAATATTTCTACTCCACGACCCCTTTGCTTGACCAGTTAACATATCACCTAGTACAAACTGTACATAACCAAGGCGGACATCAATGATTAGAAAGATTAGAATTCCCACGAATAATGCAATCATTAACCTTTTACGGACAGTAACATTTGAAACACGCATAAAATGAACGAGCCTCCTTTATCCTACTCGTTCATTTATATGCTTGTACTTATTTGAATAGAACTTTTAGGAATACTGTACATAACCTATGATTAATCTAATGGAACATCCTCTACTTCTTCTTCAGATAACTCACTATTTTCATTTGCTTCCTTATTTTCTTCTTCTAATTTCAATACTTCTTCTGGAGTTTTTAAATCAACGATTAAGAAATCTCCTTTTCGTAAGACTGCACCTTCAGTAATATTTTGCTTAACAACATAACCACTGCCTGTAGAATTTAGTTTTACACCTGATAATTTAGCAACCTTCATTACGTCCCTGAGTGACCATCCTGTCATATCTGGTGCTGCCAAATCTCCACCCGTTTTGATTATTATTTTTTCACCCTCAAGAACATTCGTATTCGCTGCTGGAAGTTGGCCAGTAACTTTTGAACCTTTGCCTAGAATAACCACTTCTAAATCTGATTTCTCAAGTTGTTTCATTGTTTCGGTTACACCTTGACCTTCTAAATCCGCTAGTTTCGTGGTAGAGGCTTTTTCTTGCTGTAAAGGCTGAATATTTAAATACTGTAAACTATTTTTCATTACAGGATTAAAAACCAATGATACTGGAATAGACCCCATCGAATAGTGGTCTATCTCCGGTTGTTGAACAGCAACGTATACAATTAACTTTGGATCATCTTTCGGAGCCATACCTAAAAATGAAAAAATATAATCTTCTTGTCCATCTAAATAGCCGCCCTTAGGATCTGGAATACTTGCTGTCCCTGTTTTCCCAGCAACACTATATCCATCAATTTGATAACGAGTCCCCGTACCGGTTTCTTTGTTTGTCACAACTGTTTCTAGGATATCACGGACTTCCTTAGCGGTTTTTGCTGAAATAGGAGAGGAAACAACCTCCGGAGTTATGTCATTAATAATTTCTCCCGTGTCGTGGTTAACAATTTTATCGATTACTTGCGGTTTCATCATTTTCCCATTATTAGCAATCGCTGTTGCTGCTTGAATTTGCTGAATTGGAGTAATTGCTGTTCCTTGTCCATACGCTGTGGTTGCTTTTTCAATTGGCCAAGTAAACTGAATTTTCCCTGTTGTTTCAGAAGGCAAATCAATCCCTGTTGGTTGATCAAAACCAAATTTCGTTAAATATTCACGGAATTTTTCAAATCCTATTTTTTCATTTGCTAATTTTGCAAAAGCAACATTCGAAGAACGTTGAACACCCTCCAGGTAGGAAATGGTTCCCCAACCCGATCTTTTATGATCATGTATCGGCTTATCTTTTGATGTTACTTTATAAGAACCAGACTGGAACAGTTCATTGGGATCAAATTTATTTTCTTCAATGGCGGCTGCAAGCGTGAAAATCTTCATCGTTGAACCAGGCTCAAATGAAGTCTCGATTGCTTCATTATGCCAACTATTATCAATTCCTTCTTTCGTTTTAGGATGAAAAGAAGGTCTTTGACCCATTGCTAGTATTTCACCTGTTTTAGGATCAGCAACGATGGCAATAATTTTTTTGGGGTTATATTCTTCTACTACTTTGTTCATGGCATCTTCCAAGAAGGTTTGAATCTTTTTATCAATGGTTAAATAAACATCATTACCGTTCTGTGCAGGGGTAACTTTCTGTTCGCCGTTCGGAAGTAAATATCCCCATAGATCACTTTCGTAATTAATTTGTCCATCCTTACCAGTTAACTCATCATTTAATGTCTTTTCAATTCCCATTTTTCCGACGTAGCTGTAGGTTCCATCTTCCTCCTCGATTCTGTCCGCATAACCAATCAAATGAGAAGCAAAGACACCATTCGGATAAAATCTTTTCGAATCACGTTTAAACGTAATACCAGGAAGTTTCAGAGCTTCAATTTCTTTTTTAGTCTGGTGTGATATATCTCTACCTGCTTTTCCGAACTCAACCTGGAACTGGTCTTTTGTTAAAATACTATAAATCTCGGATTCTTCCATCTTAATATATTTCGCTAATTCCCTTGCTGTTTTTTCGGGATCACTTACATGGTTTGGCTTTTTTGGATTTGTAGTCATTTTTTTATCCAAAATTGCAATTAACGTATAAGCCGTCGTATCCTCGGAGATGACTTCTCCTTTTTTGTCGTAGATTACACCTCTTGCCGCATCTAGATTCCCCGTTCTGCTATATTTTTGCTGGGCTTTTGCTGCAAGTGGCTGGGATCCGACTTCACCAGTAAATTGTATGGAAAAATATCTAAAAAGCAATATAAAAAAGAGCAGGCCGAATAATGCAAACAATCCGGCTGCTCCGAAATTCATATATGGCTGTTTCTTCATTCCTCATGCACAACCTTGACGTTATTTTCGTTTAATACAAGTCCCATCTGCTTAGCTTTTTCCCAAATCCGCTCATACGTGCTAAGCTCACTTACTTGTACCTGCAAGTCATTATTTACCTTTTCCATTTCATTAATGGAGGTCTGTACTTCTTGTATTTCCTTATTTACCTGGTAAATTTCTGCTTGATTCGAGATGAGATGGACGGCACCAAAACAAACCAACCCTGTAAATACGATTCCAATTACTTTCTCCCCAGGTGTAAGCCAGTGCTTTTTTGTTTTTACTATAGGACGTT
Organism: Neobacillus sp. CF12; assembly: GCF_030348765.1. Taxonomy (GTDB): domain Bacteria; phylum Bacillota; class Bacilli; order Bacillales; family Cytobacillaceae; genus Neobacillus. The sequence continues at coordinate 2,205,282 of NZ_JAUCEU010000007.1, forward strand.
CCTGTACTGTCCGTTCTACTTGTTGTTGTTGCTGAAATTTCCTGGCAAGACTACTCATTCTTTCCCCTCCACATGGTTATTTTTTATATCTATTTATTGTTTTTCTGCAATCCGCAGTTTTGCAGATCGAGCACGATTATTATGTTCTAATTCCTCTTCAGATGGAAGAATTGGCTTTCTAGTAATTAACTTCAAAATAGGCTTAAATTCCTCTGGAATTATAGGTAAACCATGCGGTAAGTCTGGTATTTCACTGGCTTTCTTAAAAGCAGCCTTACAAATCCGATCTTCTAATGAGTGAAAGGTAATAACACTTATCCTTCCTTCGGGATTCAGGATATCAATTGCTTTTTGTAATGACTTCTCGAAAACCGCTAATTCATCATTAACCGCAATTCTTACTGCCTGGAATATTCGCTTAGCTGGATGTCCGCCCTTCCTTCTTGCAGGAGCAGGAATCCCTTCCTTAATCAGTTCAACCAACTCAAAGGTCGTTTCAATTGGCTTGAGTTCTCTTCTAGCCTCAATTTTTCTAGCTATTTGCTTAGAGAATTTCTCTTCTCCATATCGAAAAAAGATTCTTACCAAGTCTTCATATGACCAATGATTAATAACATCATAAGCAGAAATATTTGCATCATTGTCCATTCTCATGTCCAGCGGTGCATCATGATGATAACTAAAGCCTCTTTCTGGAGTATCTAATTGAGGTGAGGAAACACCTAGGTCATAAAGAACTCCGTCAACTTTTTCAATTCCAAGCTTTTCAAGTTCTTCCTGAAGGTATAAGAAATTGCTTTTAATTATTGTAAGTTGCTCACCATAGATAGACAATTTCTCTTTTGCATGGGCAATAGCTATTTCATCTTGATCGAAGGCAAACAATTTTCCGTTGTCAGTAAGTTTTGAAAGTATTAGTGAACTGTGTCCAGCCCCGCCTAACGTACAATCAACATAAATGCCGTCTGGTTTAATATTTAATCCATTAACAGCTTCTTCTAATAATACAGTTGTGTGTTCAAACATCATTATCACCTTTTCCAATCGAACGATATAAAACTCAAGTTATAATAGAATAACTTGTCCATTATATATCAAACCCAATCATATTTTCTGCAATTTCAGCAAAAGATTCTTCTGACTGTGAGAAATAGTCTTCCCAAATCTGTTTGCTCCAGATTTCGATCCGATTGGAAACTCCTAAAACTACACATTCTTTTTCAAGTTTTGCATACTGAAGCAATGGTGCTGGAATATTAATCCTTCCTTGTTTATCCAGTTCACTTTCTGTTGCACCGGAAAAGAAGAATCGGGTAAATGCACGGGCGTCTTTTTTTGTTAAGGGCAGGCCTTTAAGTTTTTCTTCAATCAGCGCCCACTCTGATAATGGGTAACCAAATAGACATTGATCCAATCCGCGTGTGATGATAAACATCTCTCCAAGATCATCGCGGAATTTGGACGGCACAATCATCCGGCCTTTATTATCAATGCTATGATGGTATTCACCCATAAACATACCCGGTACCCCCACTTTCTATATAAAATGTACCACAATCCCCCACTTTCCTCCACCTATTTTTAAATTATTCTTCCTTGCTGGCGTAAATCCTTTTTTATCCAAGAATTTTTCGAAAAAAAAAAGAAACCTCACTTAGTCGTGAAGTTTCTTACAATTTTATAACCTTATGGCGACCATCAAATTCGAACTGGAGTTTCATTAATTCATTAATAAAATTAGTTCCATACTGATTTAAATAATAGAATATGTTCCACACTCGTTCTTGTGGAAAACCATCTGGACGCAATGACAAATCAATACGGTTAAACTTACTAAGAATCACGTCATACTTTGACTTTACTGATTCTTCAAGCTTTGTTTCCATGAATCCAATTTGCTTTAGTAAAAAGGTTTCATTTTTCTTTACTAACGGCAACAAGCTTTTATCAAGCTGATTCGTTTTGGCTTCAATAAGTTCATACTGATTCATTAATTGTGCTTTTAGCGTAGAAAATAATTCAGATACCTCTCTATCCTTAATTGACTCTAGATATAGATCTCTTTCTTCAGTACTCCCCCGGCTTAAAACCTCGGATAACTCTAATCTCAACTCGTCAATGTCACTTTCAACAGATCTTTCCAATAAAGTAATATTTAATCTAGGTACGATTGGCGGCATTTTTATACTAAACTGCTCAAAGACAAGTTTCAATTCAGCCCAATAAGCAATTTCACCTGGCCCCGCAATAAAAGCAAGTGTTGGGAAGAGCCACTCCTGCATTAAGGGCCGTGTCACCACATTATTACTAAGTTTGGACGGGTCTTGGATGGCGATTTGCATTAGTTCTTCCTTTGTAAAAGAAATAACACCACTTTTCCCCACAAAAGTATTATTGACGGAATCAAATTCAAGTAATATCCGTTCATTTGATTTTGGATTGTAATAAAACAAATTAACGGCATTCTCATTTGAATCGATTGTGATAGGGAACCCGTTTTTGCCTATTACACTTTGTTGTTCAAGTAAATAATTTGTAATGTCTCTATGGTGTTCAATTTGTTCAGTGAACTTCTCAGTTTGCAAGCGTCTAAAATGACTATCACCTGAATCGACGATTAATAATCCATAATCCTTAAAGAGTTCCATCACAATGTTTGCGAAAAAGTCAACAAAGGTTGTTGAGTTCTTTAAAGTTTCTTCTGCGAAGTTTAGTAACTGCTTTGTATTATTGGTCTCTCCGAAATTTTCAATAAGATTAATAACCCATTCCCTACAAACTTCTTTATTAAGGGTAATATCCGAGACCATTTTCTTTTGTTTAACCTTCTCTGGGTAAGTCCATTTGTCCACTCTTTGTTCTACCGGCATAAATATATGATTAACCTCATGAAAATCATGGTCTTCTCCTGCTATCCAAAATACAGGGACTACAGGAACTCCAAGCTGCCGCTCTTTTTCCTCAGCTAATTTAATAATTGAGATAACTTTATGTATGGAATAAAGAGGACCGGTAAGAATTCCAGCTTGTTGACCGCCAATGACAACTACACTATTTAATTGTTTTAGTTTTGCAAGCGAATTATTAACTGCCTCTGATGATGGAAAACGTTCCATAAATTTCTCGATATGATCAGCAATTGTTTCTCGTGGAAAGTATCGATTGCTTAATTCATCCAACCTTTTTTGGTCCTCAGCAAAGTCATTAAACCGGTAATGAAAAAACGGCATGACTTCAGGAGATTGTTCTAAATAGTTTGAAGCAAATCGATTCGTTGCTGATAAGGAGAGATTTAAAATCTCCATTTAAGTACTTCCTTTCTTAATCAACCATATTTATTCCATATGAGTATACCATCAACCATCTTAATACAAAAAATCTTTGCTTAAGAAAATGTAAAAGTTAATGCACTCCTCAAAATGCCAAATATCGTTAGGGATAGATATGCTATAAAGAAAATAAGAAAATTAAACCTCCAAAAACCCTTAAAAACTTTTGTAAATATAATTTCACCTTTAATCTTCCAATGTATGAATACAAAAACCATTGCAATCATTAATAATAACAATATTATCAATCCAAAATATGATTTTTCCCAAATAGTAATGATTAAAAAATGAACGGCCAGAATAAACAATATTGTTGAGTAGTCCAATGCTTTATGAAAAGATTTTCGAGAGTTTTTTGTAATGAGCTTATTTACTGTAAAAACGATAAAGAACCCTAGAAGCGGAACTGTTAAAAAAATAGTAATAATAGACGTAATGAATGCATTCATTTAACTCCACTCCTGTCTTGTTCTTTACCTTTTACTAAATAATAATAACTCTCTATAATAGGCGCTTTCTTTTGCTGCTTCGCAGCTTCCTCTACTAAAAAGCCGAGTATTGCGTCAATCTCAGTCCTTCTCCCTGCCTCCAAATCCTTTAACATAGAGGAATGATTATTGGATGTCTTTTTACATATCCTTATCACATCTCGAAACTTTTTAATGGGTTCATCTACATTTAATATAAAAGAGATTTCAATATATAGTTTTTTCACAGTAGCAAAATAGAAAGTGCTCGAAATTAATTGGCCATTTTTGATTTGAAGGATTGCTGTTAACGGATTGATTACTGCATTTACAATTAATTTATTTACCAGCATTTTATAATAATCGTCTTTTATCGTTATTGGAAAACCAATAGGTGTACACGCTTTTGCAAACTCTTTTATTTTTGCTGAATCACCTTTAAACAGGGCTATATTGATAGCTCCTTCACCATTATGACAAACACTGTATTTATTAAGTTTACTCGCTCCCTGCTCGACTGTCCCAACAAAAATATTAGCGTCTTTCATGTTTTCTAGTAATTTTAAATGACTCATTCCATTTTGTAAGAATACTAGATTTTGAGGACTGCAATCCAATTTAGTTAGATAATCAATAATAGATTGAAGTTGGTATTGTTTTACTGCAATAATCGTTATTTCTTCTGTCCCAGACCATTTTGATAGTGGTAATGCACGAACCCTCACTCTACTTTGGGATGAACCCTTATGAAGGAGTATTCCCTGTTGATTAATCTCATCTGCTTGTTCGCATGTTCTAGTATAGAGCGTTATTGAAAAAGCCTTACTTAAGTAGGATGCTAATAATAATCCAATAGAACCAGCACCAATAATGGCAATATTCATGATATCCACCCATTTTTATCTATTTTACTAATATTTTAGCAGATACTAGTTTGTAAGTCTGTCATAAAAAAGAAAAATCCCATCTCGTTCATTAGCGAAATGGGACTTTAACATTACACTGGATATACGGGATGTTTACGAACACTAAAGTTCATTTCTTTTGTTTCATAATAAGCAAAACGCTGAATTAGGACATTTCGGAGTTCGGATGCTGCAACTATTTCATCAACAATTAGGTCTGACGCCAATTTATAAATATCAATATGGTCTTTGTATTCCTGTTGCTTCGCTTGGACGAATGCTATTCTTTCTTTCGGGTCTTCAATTTCATTAATTTTATTTGAGTAAACCGCATTGACCGCTGCTTCTGGACCCATAACCGCAATTTGAGCAGTTGGTAATGCAATGCAGCAATCTGGTTCAAACGCAGGTCCAGCCATTGCATAAAGACCAGCACCATAGGCTTTTCTTACAATAACAGATATTTTTGGCACAGTCGCTGAACTCATAGCAGCAATTAACTTGGCACCATGGCGAATAATTCCGGCCCGTTCAACTTTTGTTCCAATCATAAAACCAGGTACATCGGCAAGGAATAGCAATGGGATATGGTAGGCATCACATAATTGAATAAATTTCGCACCTTTATCCGCAGAATCGACAAAAAGCACCCCGCCTTTTATTTTTGGCTGATTGGCAATAATCCCCACCACTCTACCGTCAATTCTAGCAAAACCGGTAATTAACTCAGCAGCAAATAATTTTTTTATTTCGTAAAAACTATCTTTGTCAATTAACCTATCAATTGCTTCATACATGTCAAACGGTGCATTTTGATTTAGTGGGATAATTGCCTCTAGTTCACGCCCCTCCTTAGGAGATGCACCATTAACTATTTTGGTTTTCTCCTTGAAACTTGAAGGAAAGTAGTTGATATAATTTTTTACCGATTCAATCGCTTCTTCCTCACTATATGCAAGAACATCACCACAGCCGCTAACTGAACAATGCATACGGGCTCCGCCCATTTCCTCCAATGTTACTTTTTCGCCTATAACCTTTTCAGCCATACGTGGTGAGCCAAGATACATGGAAGCATTTTGATCCACCATGATAACAACATCACAAAACGCTGGGATATAGGCACCACCTGCAGCAGATGGTCCAAATAGGATACAAACTTGTGGAATCATGCCTGAAAGCTTAACTTGGTTATAAAAAATCTTACCGGCACCACGACGATTTGGGAACATCTCCAGTTGATCTGTAATTCTTGCACCCGCAGAATCCACGAGATAAAACAACGGGACTTTTAGCTTTTCTGCTGTTTCTTGAATTCGGATAATCTTTTCAACTGTTCGTGCACCCCAAGAACCAGCTTTAATCGTAGAATCATTGGCCATTACGCAAACAGTCATCCCATTAACTTTTCCAATGGCTGTTACTACACCATCTGCTGGTAAATCTCCTGCTTGAACATTGGCAAATTTCCCATCCTCTTCATATTTTCCACCATCAAATAATAAGGCTAGGCGATCACGCACAAACAACTTATTCTGTTCCTTTAACTTTTCATGATATTTAGGGTGCCCGCCTGCTTCTATACCTTTTCGTTTTTCATTTAATTGTTCATTCATTGTTTTTAAAGTTGTCATAATATCCCCCTTAAACCAACCTATTCTATGATAATTAAAACATCGCCTTCATTTACAAAATCTCCAATATTGACCTTTAATTCCTTAATCGTCCCGTCTGTTTCACTTTCGATAGGAATCTCCATTTTCATGGATTCGAGCATTAAAACTTCTTGACCTGAATGAACATTGTCTCCGTTTGTTACAAATACATTTAATACAGTACCAGCCATTGTTGCGATAATTTCTTTCATTTTTTCTGGCTCCTTAATTCAATAGTTTTTAGATGGCTTTGTTAAATTTGTCTGTTGATTTCCGCTCCACTAAGGAAAGCTCCTTTGAATAAGCACCGCAGTGACAGGCTTCTCTGCCTGTCACGAGGCACTTCGCTTTCCGCGGGCGACCGCCGAGTCTCCTCGACACTTCGTGTCTGCGGGGTCTCGCCTGTTTCGCTTCTCCCGCAGGAGTCTTCGTGCCTTCCGCGAAAATCAACAGAGTGCCAATATCAATTCTGCTTTAACAAAGCCTGTTTGATAAAAACTTGTTTTCCCCTTTCATTCCGATACGCTTTCATCTTATATTTCTACATGATTCTCTAAATTTCCTGCAAAATTAGAAAACGCTTTCTTATGAATATATAAAGAATTTTTTGTCTTTTTGTTATATAATAATATTAATTCATTTTGAATAATTAAATCCATTTCCATATTATTCAGCATTAAATGAATATATACAGTTGAGATGATAATCATTTCTTAGGGGGCTTATATATGGTGATGAAAGTGCAAAAATTAAAAGTGAATTTTAAAACACTAGAAGAATTTAAAAAATTTAAAGAATATGGAATCCAAGAGCTTTCTATGCTAGAAGATTTAGAAGCAAATATGGTTGATAATGATAGTGACTCTCCTTTTTACGGGATTTATTTCGGAGACAAACTAGTAGCACGTATGAGCCTTTATCAAATAGACGCTAAGTTTGATCGTTACTTCTATCCTCCACAAAATTATTTAGAATTATGGAAACTTGAGGTTTTACCAGAATATCAAGGCAAGGGTTATGGTAAAAAACTTGTAGAGTTTGCCAAGAGCTTCGGTCTCCCAATTAAAACAAACCCAAGAGTACAATCAAGAAACTTTTGGGAGCATATGAACTTTACGAATGTTGAATATGATATGGAACGCGACCGTGGTGAAAATCCACTTGTCTGGTACCCTGAAGGCGTTGAAGCACAACACAACGAATAAATAGAAAAAGCGGACATAATGTCCGCTTTTTCTATTTTTCTACTCTTTCGAGATTCCCGTTTTTATCCATTTGAAATTTCACTTTTTGTTGTCTATCTTCCTCTTGCAAGACAACCATTTTTCTTGCTCTCTCCATAATTTCAATTAAAGAGCGATAGTCCTCTTCAATTGCTTTTAAACTCTTGGCTAATCTTTCATTTTCTGCTACAAGCGAATACGATTTCTTTTCAAGTTCTTTTATTTTTTGAAGAGACTTTTCCTTCGCCTCTTCTATACTTGACGCAGCGGCAGCCTTCTTATGAAGATTTTCTAAAAAGTAAAGAACAGATTGAAATGTTACCCCCTCACTGCTAGTTGAAATAGAGGATGCCGTTTCTTCACTTACTATCTCCACTGTCAAATCCTTTTCAGTTGGTACGCTCTGTTTTTTTAATTCTTTCCTCTGTTTCTTTGCAAGTTCGATTCCTGATTTATATTGCTTCCTTACAAATGAATTCCAGCGGAATCCACAGGCCGCAGAAGTTCGAGAAAGTTGTTTTCCGACTTCCTCAAATGCAGACAGTTGTGTCCCACCTTCTCGAATATGTCTTAACACAACTTCAGCAAGCAATAAATCTTCATCTTGAGACCATGCATCTTGGCGAGTTGGTGACATCAGTAAATCCCTCCTAGTGTTTTTATTCATACATATGCATCTACTAGAAAAGATAGACTGATAACAGATTGTCTTTATTCTTATTTCTGCGTTTTTTTATTAATAAAGTTTTGGACATACTTGTGATGCGAATCGCTTTCCCATAGGACACTACAATTCCTTACTTCTTTTTCTATTCTTTCTTTAAGTTTGCTTTCATCCCACTTGCGAATCCACATCATTTTATACGATTCTAATACACTCAAATCAACTGCTAACAATTTCTCCAAATAGACTTCGCAAGCAGAAATAGGGTTATGTAAATAAATGTGATCGATAAAGCCTACTGCCCTTAAAAACTCAGTATTTTGAATTTCTGCTTCCATTAAAAGCTTCATGCTACTTGTAACTGGTAGTTTTTCCACTAAAATGGTACCGCCTCCCCAACCTGTGGTAATTGCTTGCTTCCCTTGAACAAATCCAGCTTTAACTCCTTCTCTTGCCAAACGGAAATCACAAGCGGTGGCCAGTTCACATCCACCACCGATTGCTGTACCATTCATAAGAGCTATTGTTGGTTTAGTCAATGTTAGCAGTGCATAAAGAATCTGTGACATTCTTGAAAGCATTTCATACGCTTCTTCTTTTGTTTGAAGCCGGTGGAAAACCGATAAGTCTCCTCCAGAACAAAAAGCATGATCCCCTTCCCCAGTAATAACAAGCGCCTTAATAGTTGGATCTTTTGCTAAAGATATTGCCTTTGTTAATCCATCCATAACATCATAATTAACGGCATTTCTTTTTTCACTTCTGGTGATTGTAAATAACAAATAACCCATATCTTTTTTCTCTATTGTATATGTCAAGCAAGTTCTCCTCCTATTTAATCGCTTTTTATGTAGGTGCATTAATTCCTGAAAACGACAAAAGCACAAGGCATACTGCTCCTTGTGCTTTCTATCCTAATGGAATTAGTCGTTAACAACGTCTTTTCCTTTGTATGTTCCGCAAGCTTTACATACGCGGTGTGAAAGTTTCATTTCACCACAGTTTGGGCAGCTTACCATACCAGGTACGTTTAATTTAAAATGTGTACGACGTTTTCTTTTTACAGTTTTAGAAGTCCTTCTAAAAGGTACAGCCATTCTTCCCACCTCCTTAAAGAGTATTAAGAAAGTAATGAAGGCCAGGAATGCTGGTTCTTCACTTTGCTTCTTGTTTTGCTGATTATGATTCGGAAGAAGAATTGTTTTTGTCAAAAAACTTTGCAAGACCTGCTAGTCTTGGATCAATCTTTTTGGATTGATCTACATCATGAACAACTTCCCAGTCCTTACCGGATTGTGGTGCGGCATCTTCATGATTAACATCTTCACAGAACACCTGCATTGGAACTTCTAGTAAAAGGATTTCTCTAATGACGGGCATTAGATCAATTACTTCCCCTTTTACTTGATATACTTCCTCTTCAGTTGCATATTCTGAACCTTGTAAGAGGAAAGTTTCAGTTGTTTCGACATTAATCGGAAGTTTTACATCCACTAAAGTACGAGAACAAGGTAGGATTAAATAACCTTCTATTTTCAGATGAAATGTCACTTTCGTTGAATCAATGTCACCCCGACCGGTAATATGCATCGGAGATACTTCACGAATCGATGGATCCGTTTCAATAACTTCATCAACTGTAACAGTATCATCAATCAGAAAATCCTTGTTTCGATATTTTTGTAATTGGCTTAATGTCCATTTCAATTGAATCACCCCAAGGCAACAAAGGTAATTATAGCCTTCGATTAAATTTTTGTCAATGTTTTTTCTTTACACCTAAAAAGCGATTTTTCATATTGATATTTTTCCAATAACAACGTCTTCATACTAGTTTACCCAGTTCCTTCACATTACAACCCAACCCTACAATTATCGTGAACAATTATCTTATTGTGGTAATTTTTGCTATAATACGATTACTGTAAAATTACCATGTTATTCTAAATAATAAGGAGATCGTTAATGAATGAAAGCAGTTGGTGTAATTGTAGAATACAACCCATTTCATAATGGACATGCTTATCATCTGCAGGCAGCAAAAGATGCAGCACAAGCTGATATTGCAATAGCTGTAATGAGCGGAAATTTCCTTCAACGAGGAGAGCCTGCCCTTGTTTCAAAATGGTATCGGACAAAAATGGCGCTCTTAAATGGTGTTGATATCGTCCTTGAACTTCCCTACCAATTTGCAACTCAAAAGGCAGAAACTTTCGCTAATGGCGCAATCTCGGTACTAGACGCTATTGGGTGTCAATCACTCTGCTTCGGTAGTGAAAGCGGTGATATTTCAACCTTCTTACAAACCATTGACTATTTGGAGAGCAATAAAGAACGTTTTGATGAAAATATAAAAATGAATATCAAAACAGGTGTAAGTTTCCCTAAAGCATTATCGTTGTCTTTTCAATCATTGTCAAGTAGTGAAAATCTATTGCGCTTAGATAAACCAAATAATATCCTTGGATTTCATTATGTAAAGGCTCTTAAACAGCAAAAGAGTCTAATGGTTCCACTTACGGTCAAAAGAAAAAATGCTGATTATCATGATGAGCACTTTGCAACTGAAACAATCGCTAGTGCTACTAGCATCAGGAAAGCACTCTTCGCAACTAATGAAAACAATCGCTCCATAGAACAATATGTCCCTGAGGCAACTAGTACACTTCTAATCGAATATCTAAATGAATATGGAAATTTCCATGCTTGGGAAAACTATTGGAGTTTTTTACGTTATCGCCTGCTCCATAGCAGTCCTGAGGAACTAAGAGAAATTTACGAGGTGGAAGAAGGAATCGAAAACCGGTTGATAGCCTCTGCCTTAGATTCCTCTAGCTTTACAGAATTTATGCAAAGAGTTAAAACGAAACGCTATACATGGACAAGACTTCAAAGGATATGCGTCCATATCTTAACGAATACAAAAAAGACAGAAATGAACAGTACTTTAGAAAAAGCTGCTTATCTACGATTATTAGGAATGACAAAGGACGGAAAAGAGTATCTAAATAAATATAAAGCGCAATTTACACTACCACTCATTTCCAAACTCTCTGCTTATAAGGAAAAGGATATATTACTGGATATTAAGGCATCTCGAGTTTACTCCTTTGGACTTGGCAAACAAAATGGGAACAAGCTGCTGCATCAAGAATATAAACAACCGCCTATATATGTAAACTGAAAAAGATGATGCCTGCATGGCACCATCTTCTTTTATTTCATCGGTAAATTTTGCAGATAATTAATTGCATCATCAATTAAATCCACTGGAACAATTTTTATCTTTGAATCAATCTCTTTGGCGGTTTTCACAGCTAATTTGTAATTAGAATCACTGCTTCCCTTTTCATTGGGAGCAAAAAAGATTTCTGCTCCTGCCTTGTCTGCGGCAACAATTTTTTGGTCAATACCGCCAATAGGTCCAACTGCTCCTTTTGAATCGATCGTCCCTGTCCCTGCAACTTGGTATCCTTTTGTAAAGTCCTCTTCCATTAACTGATCATAAATTTCTAACGCGAACATTAATCCAGCCGAAGGTCCGCCGATCTCGTCAGTCTTGACAGTAACATTAGGGTTTACACTTATATCCTTATCATCAACTAAAGAAATTCCGATTCCAATTTTCTTTGGATCATCTTTGAAAGGCTTTACTGTTACCAGAACTGTTTTGGTCTTACCATTTCTCTTTAACGTTAATTCTATTTGTTCGTCGGCCTTTTTCTTGCCCACATATTCTATAAAATTTTCAGAGGAGTCAAATTTTTGTCCATCAACCATAATAATTCGGTCACCGGCACGTAGTTTTCCCTCAGCAGGCATATCTGGCACTACCTGAACAACGTAGACTCCTTTGTATTGATATTCTACTGGATACCCTGCTTTTTTATAAGCCACTTCAATTGCATTCAATTTTGAGCCTGCCATCGCATGAAGTTGCCTAGCGTTATATTCATCTTGTGTTTCGGTTTCGTGTAAAATGGCCTCTACTGGGTATAATTCAACATAATCAAAGAGTTTCGCCTCCACATAAGAATAGATATTGGCTCTACCCATTCTTACAGTTGTCAGCATAAAACTGCCCTTTCCTTCATTCCCGTCTTCCACTTGAATGATTGGTGATAATTCTTTCGCGATACCGGGTTTTGAAACATAGTAAGGTAATGAAAAGAATATTCCTGCAATCATTAACACCGATATAACAATAGACGACCCAATAAATATTTTTCTTCGCATAACACCTTACCCCTTCCATCCCTCGATCACATTTTTTATTAGGTCTATTTGTTTTTTTGCTTCTTCTTCCCCGAGTAGGATAATTTCTTCAATATTTGTGAATGCACGGGAACTATATATCTCAACAGGCGGACGAATCATGATATCAGAAGCGATCTCACGATTAATGATGATTTCTGTTTGCATGATATCGATACTTTGCATGATGACATCGTAGATAGAGGTAATTTCTGCATTACGCTTTACCCTTGATACATCCACTGCTATCACAATATCCGCTCCCATTTCTTTCGCAACAGATACAGGAACCCTATCAGACACTCCGCCATCCACTAAGATTCTGCCATTATGCCTCTCCGGTACAAAAATCCCTGGAATAGATATACTAGCTCTAACAGCATCAGCCACAGGACCTTGCTTAAAAACAACTTTTTCACCTGTTAATAAATCAGTTGCTACAATTCCCAATGGAATGGATAAATCTTCGATATTCTTACCATGAGTAAACACCCTAATGAAATCTTTTACTCTTTTCCCAGCTATAAAACCCATTTTCGGAACAGTAAAATCTAAAAAATATTTCCGTTTAAAGGCTGTAGATAATTTATATAAACGTTCGATTTCAATACCCGCCCCATAAAAGCTGCCTACAAGTGCACCCATACTGCTGCCGGCGATCAGATGAATGGGGATTCCAGCTTCTTTCAAAACCTTAATAACCCCTAAATGAGCAAAACCACGTGCTCCGCCAGAACCAAGCGCTAATCCTATTTTAGGATCCTCCACATCGTTCCCTCCTTTTTCATAAGCTAACAAGCTTTATGACGTATATATAGTAGGAGAAATCTCGTTCAATCTTATGGTCTAATTTAGCTTTCTATGAGTATATTTGTGTTATATGGGGACAAGTCGAGACTAAAAGTGCGAATGAATAATCCTTATTTTAACATTATTTATTCATACAGTATAACAAAACCCTCGGTAAGGAGGCTAATCGTTGTTTCGCTCAAAAATCAAAACTATTATTTTATCTATATCTGCCATCATTTTAGCTGGCTCCATGATCGCTTATCCCAAGGAGTCATTTGAAGCCTCCATCCGCGGTCTTACTATGTGGTGGGAAATTGTTTTTCCATCGCTGCTACCGTTTTTTATCGTTTCTGAAATGCTAATTGGGTTTGGTGTTGTTAAGTTTATTGGAGTGTTATTAGAACCATTCATGAGACCTCTCTTTAAAGTCCCTGGAGTTGGAGGTTTTGTTTGGGCTATGGGAATGGCATCTGGATTTCCAGCAGGCGCAAAACTGACCACAAGACTTCGACAGGAGGGGCAATTAACACAAATTGAGGCAGAAAGACTCGTTTCTTTCACAAACTCCTCAAACCCATTATTTATTTTCGGCGCCGTATCCGTTGGTTTTTTCCATAACCCACATTTAGGGGTAATTTTAGCATTGGCACATTATTTGGGGAACATTTGTGTGGGCCTTATCATGCGGTTTTACGGAAATGAAACTCCTGATAAAGAAAAGGACAAGCAAGGTAAATCTATACTAAGGACTGCTTTGTCTGCATTGCATCGAACTAGAATAAACGACAAACGCCCAATTGGCAAACTTCTTGGCGATGCGGTAAATTCGTCTATCCAGACTTTGTTGATGGTTGGGGGTTTTATTATTCTATTTTCAGTTATTAACAAACTCCTTTTTCATCTACATATTACAGCAGCTCTCGCAAAAGGTTTTGACCTTATACTTTCTTCCCTTACTTTACCTGATATGCTAAGCATTCCATTCATTTCTGGATTATTTGAAATTACAATGGGGAGCGATTTAACCAGCCGGGTTCAAGAGGCTACTTTACTGCAGCAAGCCATTATTACCAGTTTTATTTTAGGTTTTAGTGGTTTTAGTGTTCAAGCACAGGTTGCTAGTATATTAGCCCAATCTGACATTCGTTTTAAACCCTTCTTCTTTGCAAGAATTGCACAAGGTATATTTGCAAGTTTTTTTGCTCTAATTCTGTGGAAACCAATCTATATCCGTTTTTATCAAACCGAACAGCCCTCTAATGCAATCCCTGTTAGTTTCTTTGAGGAAGGTACATGGCTTCATACTTTTTACCATAGATTATTAGAAGTTGGTCCACTCATCACCATTTTTTCACTAACACTATATGTTTTGCTTCTTTATTCCCGATTAGTAAGGACATCAAAAAAGCCTTAGGATTCCTAAAGGCTTTTTAACATTATCTATTAAATTTTTTATCTAAAGCAATCTTTACAACAGGAGGGACAAGTTCTGAAATATTGCCATTATACTTGGATACTTCCTTAACGATACTAGAACTTAAGAATGAATATTGACTATTCGTCATGATAAAAAAGGTTTCAATTTCATCATTTAGAACCCTGTTCATGGAGGTTATTTGCATTTCATATTCAAAGTCTGATACGGCACGTAAGCCGCGAATAATCGCATTCGCATTTACTGCCTTAGCATACTCAACAAGGAGTCCAGAATGTTCATCTACCTTAACATTCGGAAGGTCCTTGGTTACTTCTTTTATGAGATTCATTCGTTCCTCAACACTGAATAATGGATTCTTTGATGAATTATTCATAACACTTACATAAACCATATCAAATACCTTTGCGCCTCTTCTAATGATATCTAAATGACCATATGTAATTGGGTCAAAACTCCCTGGACAGACGGCAATACTTGCCATGAAAAACTCCCCCTATTCCTCACAAACTTGCGAATAAATCGTTATCGCAATAATTCCATACTTTTCGTGTTTATATTGTGAATAATCCCCTACATTTTCTGGTAATTCAACGTCATGACTGTGTTCACAGATAATGTATCCACCATTTGTTACTAGTTTATGTTCTGATATTTTTTGCATTAAACTGATTAACTGTTGCTTTTTATAGGGAGGATCTAAAAAGATGTAATCAAACCGAATTTCCCTTTTGATTAATGCTTTTAATGCTCTATCTGCATCATTTCGATATACTTCTGCCTTATCCTCCATTTTACAGGCTTGGATATTCTCATGAATGGTTTGAATTGCCTTAGCATCTCGGTCAACAAAAATAACTTTATCCAAACCTCTGCTTAAAGCTTCCAATCCTAAACCACCACTTCCTGCAAAAAGGTCAAGTCCCAATCCACCTTCAAAATAGGGTCCAATCATATTAAATAAGGCTTCTTTCACTTTATCTGTTGTTGGTCTGGTTGTATTTCCTGGAACAGCTTTTAATGCTCGTCCTTTACAAACACCTGATACGACTCTCAATAGTTATCACCAATTTTTCCAAAAATCTTTTTTAACATTATCCTATCATACTTGATTTAACTAGCCAACTTGCCTGATTGTTTTGTGAAAAATTATTTTTATATACGTATAAGCTTGATAGTTGTGGAGATAATGTAAGTAACAACATCAATTCGAGGATGTTGTTGCCAACCGCGGAGAAGACTTACGTTTCCCCATAAGTTCTTCCTCCGGTTTCTCCTCTCCCTTTGCCTTCTATCCTTTATGAGGATGTAGAAGGACCCTGCAGATATATGTCTGCAGGGTTTTTTCTTTTGCATAAAAGAGCATTATCGACCAAAATATGATAAAGTATGGATTGAATTCATAAACAAAGGAGAGTTTTCTTTGATACAACGCTTTATTGAACTAGGCGAGGGCTATTCTGATATATATGAACTACTTGAACTAGCAAAGGCCAATCAGCACAGACTTCTTCATATGATGGCATTCCATACGGTGAAAAATGACAAGCAAGTTACATCTTTAGCAGTAGTTTTACAACTCACTGATCCAGGAAAATTCCAAGCGCTTTATATATGCCGTGAAGGAATCCCTAATCCAAACTTTACTCCTAATAAAAGATATGATTTGTTTCAGCAGACAGCCGAGGAACTTGGCAAGCAAATTATTCAACTGTCTGTTAAACCTTCTACCATTTTTCATGAAAAAGAATTGTATTATCAACATCTAATCGCCATCTTAAGATTAAATCACTACATTAAACCACTTCATTAAAAAAGCTTCAGCGCATCTGCGCTGAAGCTTTTTCTATATTCCCATTTTATAATCATACTCTTTAGCTTTATCTGGTGCAGCGTTTTCAAATTCCATTTTTAAGAAAGGCTTATATGACGGTTCTACTTTCTTAACAAATGAGAAGGAATTTACTTTTTCCATAATCACTTCAAGTTCATCTTGATTACAATATAGTACAACATATTTTAATTTTTTTGAAACGTAATGAACATTACCAAAACGTCTTAACATTTTTGCTTGCTTTAAGGAGTAGAGCCAAATAACCAAACCTTGCCTTTGAACGAACATACTTTTTTCCCCTTCAATAAACCATCATTTTACTAAGTCTAGCATATTAAATCACTCTTTTTCAATCCAAACCTGATGATTCTAAAAAAATAACCTCATTCAATACACCAAAGGATAATGGTGATTCAAATGGATTTAGAGCGCGTCTGGCAGTTATTTATTCAACAGTTAACATTAAATGAGTGTATCACTAAAGCATATTGGAAAAAGATAACAGGAATTCCGTTTTTGTATATTCAGACTATGCCTAATTTATCTCAGCAAACACTTGAAAGTATTATTTATATGTGTTCTGCTGGTTCAATGAAAGGTAAACGTTTGCACAGCGAAACTATTTTTGTAAGACAGGATGACACACTGTATGTATATCGACATCGGTTTTATGTCCCTCAAGAAAAAATGTTTTGTTGTGGGAATTTATGCGTGGATTGCACTCGGTTAAAAAAGTAAGAAAAATCGGCTTAATAAACATTAAGCCGATTTTTTATGCTGAGCATCCACAACTTCCGCCACCCCCACAGCCTGAGCCGTGAGAACCTGTATCGAAAAATGGATTTCCTGAAGGAACTTTAATTTGTTTGGAAACCGCCCCACCGACTAACATGCTGATTTCATCTAGCAGACTTTGCAGGTCATTTTCCGCTAATTTGAACTCAGCAACATGTGGATCTAAGTCCATATCCCGTTTGTAATCGCGAATTTGACTCATTACCCTTTTATAATCCGGGTGATATTTACCAAAACGCTGAACCTCTTCGTATAGCTCCTTAAGGTTAACGAAACGGTTTATCTTTTCTTGCGTTTCCTTATTTGATTGCAATTTATATAGGCGAATTTGATATTGTTCAACAATATCAGATTCTAATACCATTTGTGCTAATTCCTCAGCATATTCTACTAGTTCTATTCTTTCTGATGTAGCAAGCATACATGCCCACCTCCAATCACATTTTACCATGAATGTGTAAAGAAAGTGAAATAAACTATTACTTAGGGATATTTACCAAGAACTCATTCGTTAATCCATATGGTTGGTTATTTAAGTCTAAAACCTCAAGTTTAACCTCATGTCTGCCAGGTGGAAGACCTTTAATAATAAAAGCAGCTGAGTTTACTTCTTTGGTTCTTTTGCCATCCAACCAGATAACCAACTTTCCTACCTTCCGATCTTTTTGTTCTGTTTGTCGAAAGCTGATTCCAGTTAAAATACATTCAACAAAGACATTACTGCCTTTCGTTTTGGATTGAACAAAAAATGATGGTGGTGTCATTTGGGAATATTCACTTGAAACCGGTAAGACATTTGACTTTTGGAAGCCGGAGAGGATACCGACTATGAATATAGATAGAATGGTTAATTCTATGTACTTTTTCAAATTGATCACTCCTTTTACCTGTATTGTTCGCCTCCTTTATTTTTTTTACTCTTACAAGGTTAAATGCTTTGTTAAACTGGTTTGTTGATTTCCACTCCAGGCACTTCGCTTTCCGCGTGTACTAAACGCCTCCTCGGCGCTTTGGCGCCTGTGGGGTCTCCTTCGGACCCGTCCTCCCGCAGGACATTGAATTACTTCCTCGAATCTGCCCACGCACGAAGAAAATGCGATAGCATTTTCGAGGAGTCTTCGTGCCTTCCGCTCCAATCAACAGTGCCAATATCAACAATTAGCTTTAACACAGCCAAAAGAAAGGACCACGTTTGAGGTGGTCCTTTCTAATTTTGGTCTTTCATTGATTGTAGCATGTAGAACATCATGGAAGCCATTTGTACGTTATTGGTGAATTTCTCCACTTTGTGAGGAATCGTTTTTTTATAATAGTGGAGGGACTCAATTTCTAATGTTTGCAAATCATATGGGTTTCTAGATAGCTTTCGATACCAAAGCGGCTGTTCCCGTATAAATTTTTTTAATTCTTTTTGGCGATTTAAATATTCAAATACATCTCTTCTCATGAAAATATTCCCTTCTATTTAGTCTTTACGAAATGAAAAAGGATGTCTGTGTTCAACTTTTGATGGTACCTGTTTAGGCTGGCCTCTTTGAAATTGGGATATTACTCCTTGAATAGCCCCTAGTGCTTGACTTAAGTTATTTACATAATGCTGGATTTGATCTGGATCCATTTTTTGAACGGTTCCTAAAATTGTCGATATCCAATCCCCTTTTTTCTCTTCATTTATCTCAATACTGGGGCTAGTTTTTACCCCTAATGTTTCCCACCGATTATCTTCTTCCCCTAAAAGATACCAATCCTCATATAATTCCTGCCAAGTTGCATTTCCATTCCGTACTTCCTTTATTAACGCCGGGTTGTTTTTAACAAACTCTTTAAATTTAATCACGGAAGGATGTAAATTTTTCTGCATATACCTTCACCCCTGCCCAAATCCAATCTGCCTATAATACGATATGTACTAAATTCAAAATGGTGAAAATCCTCCATGCTGTAAAAATTTTATTTATAATGGTAAGATGTCTTCAGAACAGATACGAGAGAGGGATAACAAATGAAAGAGAGATTACAACGAATATTAAACACATGTATTGAGAATGGATCAGAAGAAGATTTAAGTGCCCTTGGCCACATATTAGAAGGATTTGAAAAGAAAATCGATAAAAATTACTCACAATATATTGATGGGCTATTACATATGGAGAGAAGTATAGATAAGGAAAAGAAAACTTGTGAAATCAATGTACCGTTGAATCCTGTCTGGAATAATTCATTAAATATCGTACATGGAGGCATTACTGCCACGATTCTTGATACCGTTATGGGAACAGCTGTAAACGCCTTCCTGCCCGATGGATACGGAGCAGTAACAAATCAACTAAATATCCATTACATAGCTCCAGGGGTAGGAGAATCTATCCGCTGTAGGGCTGAAATCATTCATCAAGGAAGTAAGACGGTTGTGGTATCAGGAGAAGCATACCGTACAGATGGCAAAAAAATGGCACATGCAACAGGTACATTTTTTATCATCCAAAAATAGGTTAAATAAAGGAGCATGAACAAAATGGTTACCGCGGTGGTCATCCCCATTATTTGCCTCTACTTCTTTTTGATTACGAGAAAAGAAATGAAAATAAATGATAGTAAATGGCTAGCGTCAGCTGAGGTTCGTAAAGAAGCTGTTTTAACAGGAGAAATCAAAAGTATCACCCAAGAGAAACAACGTTTTTATTATCATCGGTATGTACTTGTATATGAACTTACACTACAAACCGAAACGAAATTGATTAAAGCAAAGAAAATATGCCCAATTAAAAACAATAGTATAACTGATACCTTTTCAATTGGAGAAGTATTACGAATATATGGGTGCTGGGAAGGTAATCGCTTTCACTTTCACGAATACCAAGTATTACAAAAAGAATCAAAAAAAGGTGACTAATTTGTCACCTTTTTTACCTATTGTTATTCCTCAGGTTTTTGAATAAAGTTTTGAGTATAATATTTTTGATAAACCCCCACGCCTAAATGAGTGTATTCCTCATTTAATAAAGACTCCCGATGGCCTTTACTATTTAACCAACCTTCAGCTACTGCGGGGCCATCTGTGTAATTAGCAGCAATATTCTCACCTGCAGACTTATAGGCAACATTTGCAGTTTCTAACCTATCGGAAAGGCTGCCAAATCTCTTAGAAGTATGAGAGAAATCATCACTTTCCGACATATCCTTACTATGACCATAGGCAACTTCTGAAGTCTCTTGGTCCCATTCTAACGCATTTACATTATGCCTTAGTCGCATAACATTGGTGATATCAAGTATTTCCTTCTCTGCCCCTTGTTCAATTATTCTCCACATCTCTTCGTTTGGTTCAGCCACTTCAAGTAATTCTCCGCTATAGACTAGTTCGTATGGTCGCTGTTTAATTAAGGTTTCATCATTCAAAAAGCGGACGCTCGATAGACTTCCAGTAAATTTATCAATATATAATTGGACAAAAACATCTCCCAATTTAATTAATGGACGAATATTCAAATCAGTGTCATTTAATTCAAAACGATAAGAATTCCCTTTAAATTCAATATCTAAATTTGTATCAATGTATTGTGTATTAAAGATCTCCTCAATTGGCTGTCCAATTTTAAAGGGGGCAACATCCACATTATCTCCTATTGCAAACACAGTCACTACTATGTTATTCTCCACACCAACCTGTACATACCGAGAGTAGTCATTATTATAAACGTACCATTGATAACCATATAAAGATTCATCAATTCTTTGTGGTTCCCCTAATATTTCTTTCAATTGAGTCAGGTTTTGGCCAATTAATAATCCCATCCCACTGTTTGGACGCTCAGCAGATGCTTTCTCTTGAATACTTTTTTCCTGATTTTGATATAATGATTTATTCATTTCTAACGTATGTTCATCAGTTATTAGAACTTCATTACCGCCATTTTCATTTATACTTACATAAAAACCAATGGTCACGAAAATAGACGCTAGGATGAGTATTCTGAAGAGAGTACGCAGATGTATTCACCCTCTCTAAACTTTCTATTTCATTTATATGCTTACTTTCAATAATTATATCACCATTATCATTGCTAGTAATAGCGAATATTAAACTTGTCAGAAAAATATAATTTACGTAAAAAAACAGATACACCAATTGATGTATCTGTTCTTTGTTATTTAATGTTGTACTCCATTATAATTTTGCTCAGAGATTTCAGTAAGTGCTTCTTTAGCCTGGTCATCCGTCATTTTTCTAATGGCAAAATCTCCAAGAGAAACAATGCCAATTAATTTATCCCCTTCTACTACTGGAAGTCGGCGTATTTGATGTTCGGCCATTAATTCCGCTGCTTCTTTAGTTGTTGCATCTGCGTTAATGGTAACAAGCTTACTGCTCATTATATCTTCTACTTTGGTTGAACCAGGATGTTTTTCGGCGACGCCTCTCACAACAATATCTCGGTCGGTAATCATACCAACAATCTTATCCTGGTCGACTATGGGAATAGCCCCGACATTTAATTCTTTCATTTTTACAGCAACCTCAAACACATTATCCAGCAAAGTACAACACTCTACATTATCCGTCATGATATCACGTATCTTTTCCAATTCTACGCCCCCAATTTTACATATATATTCTTAACATTTTCTTATCCTTTCCTAAAATGAATGATTTATTCGATGATGTATTCATTGCAAGTTTACACAATTTCAACTATTATTAAATTGAATTAATTTGCTTGGGTAAGGCATTGTTTCTAGGAGGGACTATTTATGAAATTCGAAAATACTGGCTTAGAAAAGTTAAAAGCTGACTTAAACCGTTTAGATGACGTAATGCTTGAGTACGGTTTAGTCCGTGAAGGTCAGTGGGATTACGAACGTGTTACATACGACCGTAAGTTTGAGTTAAAAGAAGGGACATTTTACTTACGTGTCCGCGGCTATGCTATTGAAGGAAATGTGGATTCCAATAAGGCGGTTATTGAATTGCTTACACCGTTACTAGGGAAACACTATTATCCCCATGGTGTAGAATATGGTGAAGGCGAAAACTTCCCAACATCGCTAGTAAATCAATGTAAAAAAATTCTTGATGAAGTAAAAACAGAAGTTGAGAAATTCGCATTATAAACAAATCGACGCATGAAAACAATTCATGCGTCACTTTTTTTAAAAGAAGTCATAAAAGAATGGCTTATTAAATGGAAATAGTTCTTCTAAATCTGCTATTTCTTCTTCCTTGCCCTTGATGTAACCTAACTCATACAATTCAGCAGGACGTTTATAACCAAATAGTAAGGCAGTCAATGAATTAATATCTAACCTTACCCCTCTTTGCGGAGGCTGTACACAATTACTTCCAGGCTTTTCTTTATAAACCTTCACTTCTCCATCAGCAATTAGGTAACTTCCAATATTCCAAGGCGCATATTCATCCTCAAGGTGCAGGAATACCTTTTTACCTATATCCTTAAAAGAATATTTTAATAAGCATTGCTCAGCATCGACAATGCGTGCCATAAAATAAGGAGTTACTTCCATTTTTACTTTTGGCTGATGTAATGTAAATGGTAAAAGTTCATGGCTAGAGGTTAGAATGCTGACTTCTTCAACCATAGAGTCATGCTGACAAATAAAATTCCATAATCCACACCTTGCCTCTTGTGTTAAAACTACAAACTCTTGAACATCCATTTTTCGTTCTTTTACTTCATATAATAAATAACCCTGCGCTTCACTATTTTGGTTGTAATAGACAGCAATCTGTCCATCTCCATAAATGTTATTTGCCCACCATGTTCGATCACGAACAAGCATCCCCATATATTTCTTACTAAACTGAGCATAGACTGTTTCAATGTCAGGATGATGAGTTTCTTTTGTAAATCGTTTAATCGTTCCAGACTGTGCTTCGGTAAATTTAAGATCCTTTTTCTCAATTTGAATCTTTTTATTTTCGGTAAATATATCCCAGCCGAATTTTCGGTAAAAGCCAATATCAAAGGGATGTAAAAGTGAAACAATTTGCTCCTCTTTGTGCATTCTTTCTAAGGCTTCAATAATTAATCTCTTCACATAACCATTTCTTCTAAATTCAGGGTAAGTTGCTACACCAGCAACACCGCCCATTTTCCACTCTTCGCCATTAATAGATATTTGGTATGGAATAATATGAAGCTTTGCTGCAAGATTACTATTATCCCAAACACCTATTACTTTATGACGTTTTAACATTTCTATTCTAGAAGCAATGCTTTCCTCAGGTATTTTATATTGAAAAGCATACATTGAAAGTTTCATTGATTCTAAATAATCCTTCTCATTAAGTTCTTTGATTTCCATCTCTTCCACTCCCCTCATTATTTATTTCTATGAATACACAATAATCCCTTTTTCAAAATAAAAAAAGTGCCTTTAGTAGACACTTTAAATTCCTAAAATTGCTTTAATAACCGAGGTTGTTTCTCCACCATGAAAAAAAACATATAACAATAAGTATACTGCAACACCCGTAATGGCCGTAAAAAACCAGACAATACTTGTTATCGGTCCAAGCTTCCTATGAATGGATAATTTATTTTTAGATCCAGTATATAGTGTTACAACACCCAAAACGGCTCCTGTGGTTGCTAAAGTGATATGAAAAATTAAAAAGATGGTGTAATAAATTTTCAAGTGATCTGGACCGCCAAAAGCAGTATTTCCAATAAAAATCGTTCTTGAAGCATAGATGATAAAGAAAATTAGTGCAAATATTCCAGCGATGAACATCGTCTTTTTGTGTGCTTCTATTTTTCTTTGTTTAATCTGCCACCAGCCAATTGCCACCGTAATGGCACTTAAAATAATAAAGATGGTACTTATCGTCGGTAAAATTGGTAGGGAATTCATGGAATTAGCCTCACTTTATATATATTTCTACAATAATTTTAGTTTAGTTCCCCTGGTTTTTCAATAAAAAGAAAATCTCCCAGTTCTATGGGAGATTATTCTATCAATGAAGGTTTTAAAGAATGCTCCATATCTTTGTCGGAATCTGCTTGATCTTTTCGATACCATTCAAAGAAAACATGGCCTAAAATAACGCCATAAACAATTTCCTGAATAATCTTCATTAATACACCACCGAGTTGTTGATCGTGTAATAATGACATCGAACTAAATAACTCTGGACCACTAATATTTAGTCCAGCAAATGTTGCCGGACCTACACATAGACTCATTACTTGAGCCCAAACTTGGGGATCTGAGTAAGTTGCGTAAATAGAACCAGGAGCAAAAATAATTAAGGCACAAGCAGGAGTAATTAATATTCCATCTGCAAAAATATACCCTACTTTCTTAAGACCACTTAATCTTTGATGCTCTGGTACTGGATTAATAAGTGGCCACCACATCAATATCGCAACAACAAACAATAGAATCGAATACCCAGCATGTAACCAGAAGCTTTGCATGACTCGATCAAAAATCATTGGAATGTGATAGAAAGAAAATAATCCGTTAAAAATGATTAACGCAATGAGTGGTTTGGTAAAAAACTTAAATAAAGAATCAATCAATTTTATATTGAAAAGCTTTCTCCAGATCCATACAGGTATACCAAAAATAAAAATTGGTGGTACCACAAGAACTAATAGCGCCATTGAAATCATATGGACGTAGAACATTAAGTGAGCCATTAAATCCAGCGGTGAGCCCTTAATTGCATAAATAAGTGAAATAGAGAGCAAAAATAACCCAGCCTCTTTTTTAGTTAATGGTTCACTATCAACAAATTTGCTGCGAAATGTAACTGTTATTAAAAAGTATACAGCTATAACGGCTAATAAAGTTAATAGGAAGTACGGGCTCCAAAGTGCTTTAAAGCCAAAAATATCTAATGTAAGCACCGCATATCACCTCTAAAAAGTAGTTAAATCATAATTCTATTATATACGCAAGCAAACGAATGACTCAAAGAAATGAATCATGTTCCCTATAAAAAGAAAATCGGCATACGCCGATTTTCTCTACTTTTTACCACCAAATAATTGTTGTGAAAGCTAACACAGTCACTAAGCCAACAAGTAATCCTGAATATAGAAACATTGATGGTGCCTCATGACCTTTATGACTCATATGCATGAAATAGTAAAGCTGAAAAATCACTTGTACAACGGCCAAAAGGAGAATGAACGGCACGATAAACCAAGCCGAGAATCCTTTAATGGCAACTGCTGCAAAAGCAATTAAGGTTAAGAAAATCATCAAGGCGAATGAAACGACTTGATGTCTCATTTCTTCAGCACTTTTTTTGCGACGATATTCAATGTCAACTCTTGGATTCCCTGAATTTAATTGTGAATTTGCCATCAGTTTATCCCACCATTCCCATTAAATAAACAACTGTAAAAATGAATACCCAAACTACGTCAATAAAATGCCAATAAAGACTGGCTACATAAAATTTAGGAGCATTGTAAAGATCTAATCCGCGTTTTGCATTACGAACAATTAACGTTGTAATCCATAATAGACCGAATGCAACGTGCCCTCCATGGAAACCAACTAACGTGTAGAATGCAGAACCAAACGCACTGCTTTTAAAAGTATGATGATATTCATGTACGTAGTGATTGAATTCATAAATCTCTAATCCAAGAAAGCCCAAACCTAAAAGTAAGGTAAGTATTAACCAAAGATTCATTTTTTTAGCATTAAAGTTCTTCATATGATACATAGCATATACACTTGTCAAAGAGCTTGTTAATAACAGCATTGTCGCAACAAATGTCAAAGGTAAGTCATACAAATCTTTAGCTAATGTATGTGTTGAATCAGGTACTTTATCCTTTAATGCAAGGTAGGTAGCAAAGAGAGAGGCAAAAAGCACTGTCTCTCCACCTAGGAAGAACCAAAAGCCTAAGAATTTATTTTTAGCTTCAAGGGTTGATTTTTCAGGCTCCGCAGGCCATGTTTCATATGTTAATTTATCTTCTGCGTGCATTATGCCTTAACCCCCTTATCATTATCATCTTCCATTAATTCTTCTTTATGAATATGGAAACCATGGTCATCCTTCACAGAACGTAAGAACATCGCTCCAAATGTAATCAATAAACCAAGAATAAGAACTGGCACTGACCATGCTTTATCATCCATGTTAAACAATGCACCAAACGCTGCTACAAATAATCCGAATGCGATCACAAATGGTAGGAACGATGAATTAGGCATGTGAATATCTCCTAGTGGTTCAGCTGGAGTCATACCTTTTTTACCTTCCATCTTTTCTAACCAGTAAGCATCCAATCCACGTACAAGTGGAAGCTGTTTAAAGTTATAGAATGGCGGTGGCGAAGGTAGTGCCCACTCGAGTGTTCTTCCATCTCCCCATGGGTCATTTCCAACTTTAACATTTTTCACAGAAGTTAGGATAATGTTATACAGCATAACGATAACCCCTAAGGACATAAACACAGCCCCAATAGAGCTAATCATGTTGGAAGTTTCGAACCCTTGACCTGGTAAATATGTGAAAACACGACGCGGCATTCCCCAAAGACCAAGAAAATGCTGAATAAAGAATGTCATATGGAAACCAATGAAAAACAACCAGAATGTAATTTTTCCTAATGTTTCATTTAACATCGTTCCAAACATTTTTGGCCAATATAGGTGGGTACCAGCAAAGATTGCAAAGACAACGCCTCCAACAATTACGTAGTGGAAGTGTGCTACAACGAAATACGTATCGTGGTACTGATAGTCTGCTGCTGCTGCTGCAAGCATTACTCCAGTTACCCCACCTGCAAGAAACGAAGGAATAAATGCCAAGGCCCAATGCATTGGTGTAGTAAATTTAACACTGCCTCCCCAAATGGTTAATAGCCAGTTGAAAATTTTAATACCAGTTGGAACACCAATTGCCATTGTTGCAACAGCGAAAATCGCATTGGCAACAGGGCCTAAACCTGTTGTAAACATATGGTGTGCCCAAACCATGAATCCTAAGAAGCCAATTAATACAGTCGCAAATACCATTGAAGAATATCCAAATAAACGTTTTCTTGAAAAAATTGGGAATATTTCCGAGAAAATTCCGAAAGCCGGAAGTACTAAAATATATACTTCTGGATGTCCGAAAATCCAGAATAAATGCTCCCAAATAACAGTGTTACCACCCATAGTTGTAACAAAGAAATTTGATCCAAACATCCGGTCAAACATCATTAAGACTAGACCTACAGTTAATGGTGGGAATGCAAATAAAATAAGTGCAGAAGTGACAAATGTTGTCCATGTAAACAATGGCATTCTCATATAAGTCATTCCTGGTGCACGCATGTTAATAATGGTTACTAGGAAATTAATACCACCAATTAGTGTACCAATACCCGATATCTGTAAACCCAAGACATAGAAATCCACCCCGTGACCTTTGGAGGCCATTGCGAGTGACGCATAAGATGTCCACCCAGCATCAGGTGCTCCATCAAAAAACCATGAAAGATTTAGAAATACTCCTCCAAAGAAGAATAACCAAAACCCTAAAGCGTTGACAAATGGAAACGCCACGTCACGGGCACCAATTTGTAATGGCATTACCGCATTCATAAAAGCAAAAACAAGCGGCATTGCTGCAAGGAATATCATCGTTGTTCCATGCATGGTAATAATTTCATTAAATAATCCTGCACTAACAAAATCATTGTTAGGTACCGCAAGTTGGATGCGGATAAATACTGCCTCAAGTCCGCCAACTACAAAGAATAATCCACCTGCAATAAGATATAGGATGGCGATTTTTTTATGGTCAACTGTCGTTAGATAGTCCCATATAGTCGCACCAAATCCTTTTTTTTGTGCGTAGGTACTCACAATTTTACCTCCCTTTCTACCAATTCCCCTATTATTCCTGAACTTTTAATCCCATTAAATAAGCTGTTAAAGCATCAAGCTGTTCTTCACTTAATTGTGGATATTTATCTGTCATTAAATTACCTGGCTTGTATTTTTCAGGTGTGCGTAACCAATTTTTTAATTCTTCTTCATTATGGTCTAATACACCCGCAATACGTGAGCGTTCTCCAAAGTTAGTTAAGTTTGGAGCAAGTCTTGCTTCTGGAGGTGTTGTATTTCCTGGTGTTACAGCATGACAGCTAATACAGCTATTGTTAAAGATTTCTTGACCTTGCTGAGCCAAATCAGTTTCAGCTTTTGCAGGTTCTTCAACTTCTTTCATATCTGCAACCCAGCTTTCAAAATCATCACGGCTCATCGTTTTCACCTTGAAGTCCATTAACGCATGTGATGGTCCACAAAGCTCTGCACACTTACCGTAAAATAAATCCCCAGCTTCTTCTGCTTTAGCACTATCAAACTCTAACCAAAATTTATTAACATTTTCTGTATTGGTATCTAGCTTACCACCTACAGCAGGAACCCAAAATGAGTGTTTTACATCTGAAGATATTAAATTAAAGTATACCTTTTCATCTGTTGGGACCACTAAATCTTGACCAGTAACAATCCCTTGGCCAGGATACTCAAATTCCCACCAATATAAATTAGAACGTACATTGATGACAAGTGCGTCTGAGTCTTTTTTATCCATCTCTTTTACATCTGCCAATTTAAATGTTGCAGAAACGGTTGGAACTGCTAAAAGCAATAGTAATAAAATCGGTATAACAGTCCAAATAATTTCTAGTTTGTGACTTCCTTCAACCTGTTTTGGTATCCTTTCATCTTTTCGTCTAAATTTAAACATGACGATAAAAAAGATTACCATAACAACTACAATAACCCCTACCATAATCAATGTACTTAGTTTCATCAGATCATATTGAATGTCTGCAACTTCACCAGCTGGCCTTAACGTCGATAGGAACGGTTCGCCACATCCTGAAAGGATAAGCGAAAGAATCGCAAATATCGAGATTAAGCGCCATTTTGCAAGCCTTTTCATAGCTAAATCAAACCCCTCTTTCGCCAAATGATTTCTTTAATTATCTGTGATCAAAAATGTATGTAGTATTATTCTTTCTTAAAGATTTTAAAGAAACACGGAGGCTAATAAAAATAAAATTTCTGCCTCCGATATTTTTACTTCAGGAATAGTTATATTTCCCTTATCTAAGAAAGAACATCCAAGCTAAACCAATGTTACAATAACCATTGCAACAAAAATAATTGTTAAATATTGCAATGAGTACACGAACATCAATTTTGCCCATTTAATATCATCTTTGATCTTATATCCATAAATCCCTAATACAAGCCAACCGATATTTAATACAGTTGCCAAAATTAGAAATGGGATTCCTAATGAAGTAAGTAATAAAGGTGTTGGCAATAATGCTGCTACCCATATTATGATGTGTTTCTTGGTTGTTTTAAATCCCTTCACCACTGGAAGCATTGGGATACCCGCAGCTCTATATTCTTCTACCCTTCTCATTGCTAGTGCATAAAAATGGGGTGGCTGCCAAATAAACATAAGAATGAACAAGGCCCAAGCCATCATATCAAGATTACCATCTACTGCAGCCCAGCCAATCAATGGTGGTACAGCACCAGAAATACTGCCTATGATTGTATTTGATACTAATTGTCTCTTAGACCATAGGGAATATAGAACAACATAACTAAAAACCCCAAGCAGTCCAATCACTGTTGCAGTCATGGTAGTAAACAATAGAAAAATTGTACCTAGTGTAATAAGGGTTAACCCTAAACCAAGCACCTTCGCTGGAACTATTTTTCCAGTAACAGTTGGCCTTTCTTTAGTTCTTTCCATTAAATGATCAATATCACGATCAATGTAATTATTTATACTACATGAACCTGCAATAATTAAGGAAGAACCAATCACTGTGTATAAAACGATATCTAAGTTATTTAGAAAACTTTGACCACTAAAATGTAGTGCCAGCCATATACCAGTAAATGTAGTAATGAGATTTGAATTTACAATCCCGATTTTAATAAGTGCAGTAAAGTCTTTCCACATTGTAGCTTTTTCTATATGTGAATTAAGACCAGCTGACCCATTTTCTATCGTTGCTTCACCGTATGCCTTTGAATCTGGCATCTTTCCCCCTCCTTATATGTTGTAATTATTATTATAAACCTGATAGATAACTTTACCAAATTATAATAGTTATTTAAAAGCTATTATTATTTTATAATATTGTTATTTAAACAACACTTTCTCTGTATATTAAATCACACTTTGAGGATTTTTTGTGAATTTTTTTTGAATAATTTTTGTCTAAATTGTGTCCACCGGTATTTAAGTCTCATTATACTATATTTTAGAATCTTTAGATAATAAAATACACTCTAAATTGAGTAAAATACAAATAATTTCTTGCTGTTATAGACAACAAAAGCAACTTTGAATGTTGTTGTATATAAGATTAATTTACTCCACCTTATATTACTAGCAGACACTTAGCTATTTAGCAATAGTTTTCACTATAATAATAGTGGAAACATAAAGTTATTCATAAACGTACTTTTTAAAAAGTTATGTAAAAATTTCAGTTTTAATTCTGTTCTTTTTCCTATGTTTTCGATATGATAAATAAGTACTTTTATCGCTTCATTTTTCAAATCATTATAGTGATAATATTTTCCAACATCAATTTATTAAACTTTTAATTTAAGAAGGTGATTTTTTGCAACGTTCTTTAAAGTGGTTAGCAGTTGCAACTACTATTGGAATGATATTAGTTTTACTAGGAGGAGCCCTTGTAACAAAAACAGAATCCGGTATGGGGTGCGGAAGATCCTGGCCATTATGTAATGGTGAATTTGTTCCAACAGAGATAACTCCCGAATTAGTGATTGAACTTGCCCACAGGCTCGTCTCTGGAGCAGTTGGTTTTTTAGTACTCATTTTATCCATCTGTTCATGGAAAGCCATTGGTCATATCAGAGAAACCAAATTCCTATCTTTTCTTTCTTTTTTCTTTTTACTGTTACAAGGATTAATTGGAGCTGCGGCTGTAATTTGGGAACAATCTGACTTTATTCTCGCACTGCATTTTGGGATATCACTCATTTCCTTTGCTGCTGTTTTATTACTTACTTTATTAATCTTTGAAATCGACAAAAAGTTTGACGCAGATAAACTTATCATCGATAAAAAAATGGGCTATCATATTGTCTCTATTTCGATTTATAGTTATTTTGTTATTTATACAGGTGCACTAGTACGTCATACAGAATCAAGTTTGGTTTGCCGTGATTGGCCATTGTGTATTAATACAAGTCCTGCGCTTCCAAGTAATCTATATGAGTGGGTACAGATGGGACATCGAACCGCTGCAGGTTTTATTTTTATTTGGATAGCTTATGTTACTTTTTTAGCAGTAAAAAATTATCGTCAACAAAAGGTTATCTATTGGGGTTGGATAAGTGCATTTACTTTAGTATCCCTACAGGTGTTATCTGGAGCTCTTGTTGTTTTTACACAACTGAATCTTTATATCGCATTGATGCATGCTTTATTTATTACTTGTTTATTTGGTGTATTAAGTTATTTCCTCTTTTTACTATCAAGGTCGAAAAAGAATCGTTAAATATAAAAAAGTTGCCAGTTATTTTACACTGACAACTTTTTTTATTTTGCTGTATTAATGTGTCTGTTGATTTCCGCTCCAGGCACTGCGCTTTCCGCGGGCGGAACGGGGGAGCCTCCTCGATGCTAAAGCACCTGCGGGGTCAACCCCTGCCCCGTCCTCCCGCAGGACATTGAATTTCATCCTCGAATCTGCCCACGCACGAAGAAAATGCGATAGCATTTTTGAGGAGTCTTCGTGCCTTCTGCGAAAATCAACAGAGTGCCAAAATTAACTATTCCCTTTCAATACAGTTATTTATTTATTTTTCTAATTCAAGTAGTAAATCTCCTGTTTGGATACTGTCTTCGTTTTTGACGTAGATGTCTTTTATTTCTCCTGTGAAAGGTGCTTGGACCGTTGTTTCCATTTTCATTGCCTCCGTGATCATGAGGTGATCGCCTCGTTCCACGCGTTCTCCTTTTTCCACCAATACTTTGATCACAGTCCCCGGCATTGAAGCAGATATATGTGTTTCATTTTTAGGATCTGCTTTTAATCTAGATAAGATGGTTGTTTTAATGCTTTCGTCTTTGATATTTACCTCTCGCGGCTGACCATTAAGTTCAAAATAAACAATACGTGTACCGTCTGCTTGTGGCTGGCCAATCGAGACTAGTTTAACTATAAGTGTTTTGCCTGTTTCAATCTCAACTTCAATTTCTTCCCCAAGCCGCAGACCATATAAGAAAGTAGGTGTATCTAGGAAAGATATATTGCCATATTGGTCAACCGTATTCATATACTCTTTATAAACCTTCGGATAAAGCGCATAGGAAATCAAATCAATATCCGTAGCATTTCGTCCAATTTCCTGACTTAACTCTTCCTTCAATTCCGTAAAATTAACATCTGGAAGCAACTCACCAGGACGGACCTCCAAAGGCTTTTTACCTTTTAATATAATACTTTGCAACTCCTCAGGAAATCCTTGATGCGGCTTACCAAGGTACCCTTGAAACAGTTCAACCACGGAATCTGGAAAGTCTAATGAGTCGCCACTATTTAGGATATCTGCTTCTGATAAATTATTCTGTACCATAAAGAGAGCCATATCTCCAACAACTTTAGAAGATGGAGTAACCTTAACAATATCACCAAACATATGATTTACTCGCGTGTACATATGCTTGACTTCGTCCCATTGATCACCAAGCCCAACACCTTTTGCTTGCTGTTGAAGATTGCTATATTGTCCTCCCGGCATCTCATGCTGGTAAACCTCAGAATGCGGCGCCATCATTCCACTTTCAAAATCTTGGTAATACTTTCTAACATCCTCCCAATAGTAAGAAAGCTGTTCAAGTGCCTCGATATTTACCTTAGGTCTCTTATCCTTACCTTCAAGTGCATAATAGAGGGAGTTCGCACTTGGTTGTGATGTTAGCCCCGCCATTGTGCTTAAAGCGGTGTCAACAATATCAACTCCACCGTCTATGGCACGTGCGTATGTGTAAATTCCATTTCCGCTTGTATCATGTGTATGAAGATGAATCGGAATGTCTATTGTCTCTTTTAACTCTGAAATAAGTCGATATGCTGCTTCTGGTTTTAGTAAACCAGCCATATCCTTTATACCTAAAATATGAGCACCCTGATTCTCGAGTTCTTTTGCAAGTACTTTATAGTAGTTCAAATCATATTTAACTCTAGTAGGGTCAAGAATATCCCCAGTATAACAAATTGCTGCTTCTGCAATCTTCCCACTGTCTCTAACAGCTTCAATAGCTATTTCCATTCCAGGTACCCAGTTTAAACTGTCAAATACTCTGAATACATCGATACCTTCTTCCGCTGACTTTCTGACAAATTCACGAATAAGATTGTCTGGATAATTCTTATACCCTACAGCATTGGAGCCCCGGATTAACATTTGAAACAGAACATTTGGAACTTTTTCTCGAAGCAAGCGCAAACGTTCCCACGGGTCTTCCTTTAAGAAACGATAGGCTACATCAAAGGTTGCTCCTCCCCACATTTCAAGAGAAAACAGGTTAGGCAATAACTTAGCAGTTGGCTCCGCAATATGCAACATATCAGTTGTTCTGACCCTAGTTGCCAGTAACGATTGATGCGCATCTCTAAAGGTAGTATCCGTTAATAGTACCTGGTTTTGATTCTTTATCCACCGAACAAGGCCTTCGGCACCATTTTGTTCAAGTATTTGTTTTGTCCCACTTTGGTATGGAAAATTATATTTTAATTTAGGAACGCGCGGTTTTGAAAAAACAGGTCTTTTCTTCTTTTCAACACCAGGGAACCCATTCACCGTTACGGTTCCAATATACGATAACATTTTGGTGCCACGGTCCTTACTAACTGGAAATACGAATAATTCAGGAGTTGTATCGATAAATGATGTATCGTATTCCCCTCTTCTGAACTTTTCATGTCTTACTACATTCTCAAGGAATGGAATATTTGTTTTGATTCCACGAATTCTAAACTCCCTCAGGTTCCGAACCATTTTCGATGCAGCTTGTTCAAAGGTTAATGCCCATGTAGAAAGTTTCACAAGCAACGAGTCATAATAAGGAGTGATGACTGCACCTTGAAAACCATTACCCGCATCAAGTCGAACACCAAATCCTCCTCCAGAGCGATAGGCCATTATTTTTCCGGTATCAGGCATAAAGTTATTTAGGGGATCCTCAGTTGTAACACGAGATTGGATTGCAAAGCCGTTAATCCGAATCTCTTCCTGTGGAGGAATTCCTACGATTGGACTGTGTAGCTCTTGACCTTCAGCAACTAAGATTTGGGTATGTACAATATCAATACCTGTTACCATTTCTGTTACAGTATGTTCAACTTGAATTCTCGGATTTACTTCTATGAAATAAAAATTTTGATCCGAAACAAGAAATTCAACTGTCCCTGCATTTAAGTAACTTACATTCCTCATTAATTTAACAGCTGCCGCACAGATTTCCTCACGCAATGTATTGGAAATCGATACACTCGGGGCTACTTCGACAACTTTTTGATGTCGGCGCTGAACGGAACAATCCCGATCATACAAATGGATGATGTTACCACTTTTATCACCAAATATTTGAACTTCTATATGTTTTGGTTTTTCAATTAACTTTTCGAGGTAAACTTCTTCACTGCCAAAAGCTGCTTTAGCTTCTGATTTAGCACGGTTAAATGCCTCTTGAATTTCTTCTGGATTATTTACAATTCTCATTCCACGTCCGCCACCGCCAAGAGCAGCCTTAATAATAATTGGAAAACCATGGTTAAGTGTAAACTCCTGTACTTCCTCGATACTATTGACTGGTCCATCGCTTCCGGGAATGACTGGGATGCCCGCCAATTCTGCTTGTTTTCTAGCTTTAACTTTATCACCAAACATATCAAGGTGGTTCGATGTTGGTCCGATAAAAATAATTCCCTCTTCTTCACATCGTTTTGCAAAATGGATGTTCTCCGATAAAAAACCATAACCTGGATGTATCGCATTTGCACCACTAAACTTTGCAATCTCAATAATTCCATCAATATCTAAATAAGCATCGATAGGTTTCTTTCCTTCACCAACTAAGTAAGCCTCATCTGCTTTATAGCGATGATACGCTCCTGTATCTTCTCTGGAATAAATTGCAACTGTCTTAATATTTAGTTCTGTACAAGCACGAAAAACCCGAATGGCAATTTCTCCTCTATTTGCGACTAACACTTTATTAATTTGTCTTGTCAATGAAGGCACCTCTTCCTAAGTTTTAATAGCGTTTGTTAAATTTGTCTGTTGATTTGCGCTCCAGGCACTTCGCTTTCCGCGGGCGGTCCAAGGAGCCTCTTCGGCGCTAAAGTGCCTGTGGGGTCTCCCCAGCCCCGTCCTCCCGCAGGACATTGAATTTCTTCCTTGAATACTCCCACGCACGAAGAAAATGCGATAGCATTTCGAGGAGTCTTCGTGCCTTCCGCGCAAATCAACAGAGTGCTAATATCAAATTTAGCTTTAACAAAGCCTTTTAATAAAAGCGCAGGGAATAAATTATCCCGGCGCTATGATCTAAATTGATATACATTTCCATCTTGGATATTGCTATTCTTTTCTTTTTCTTGGTGCTTTTGTTTATATTTATTTTCATATTTAACAAACATGGAGACATTTACTAGAATACCAGAAGCAATTGCTAATTGAATTAGTGAGGAGCCTCCATAGCTAACAAACGGCAGCGGGACACCAGTAAGGGGAATAACTCCCGAAACACCGGCTAGGTTAATAAACGATTGAATCCCAATCATACTTGATATCCCTATTGCTAATAAACTTCCAAAAGGATCCTTGCATCGTAATCCAAGATATATCCCTCTTAAAACAATATATGCCAAAGTAAGGACTACAAAGCTAACTCCCCATATTCCCAATTCCTCTGCAATTACCGCCATTATGAAGTCAGTATGGGATTCTGGCAAATAGCCGAGTTTTTGAACACTTTTTCCTAGACCTAGTCCATTTATTCCACCTGAACCGATTGCAATGTATGAATTCGCTAGATGAAATCCTGAATCTAATTCATCCTCAAATGGATCACCTAAAACCGTAAACCGCTCTAATCGTTTCTCAGAAAAAATTTCACCCTTTAGGGCAATAAGGAAAGGAGAGGCTAAAAGAAGGCCAAGTAAAATTAATTTTGTGATATTTTTAATGTTCATTCCTGATGAAATAATAATTGTACCTGCTATTAAACCAATTATCATCGCAGTTCCAAAGTCAGGTTGAGAAGCAATTAATCCACAAACAATAACAAGATAAGCTAAAGGAGGCAAAACCCCATGATTAAATTTATTAATATATTCTTGCTTTTTTGCATACACTGCAGACAAGTAGATAATAACAAATATTTTAACAAACTCTGCCGGCTGCAGGCTCAATGGACCAATCTTAAACCAACTCTGGGCATTACCAGCAACATGTCCAAATATAAAAAGTCCCACTAGCCCGAAAATCGATAGACCAACCATAGGTACCAGAAATTTTGTGCTTTTCATTATTTTATATGGAAACAAAGCAGTAAAAATAAATACTACAGCTGCACCAATTAAAAATAATCTTTGCCTTGTGTAAAAATGGTCACTTGGAACTTCATATCTTTGGACAGCAGATGCCATACTAGCACTATAAACCATCACTAATCCAAATAAAGCTAATAGGACGATTGCGGTGATGAGAGAATAATCATAGGATTTTACTATTTTTTTAAACATGTTATAACTTCCTCGTTTTTAAAATTGTCGTTATTGCTATTATAATAGAAAATCAACTGAATTAGGTGAGGAAAAGTAACATTACTTCAATATTTCAAATAGGAATATTCTGAAAATAGAAAAGACTAATAAAAAACTCAAACAATACATCAACATTGTTTGAGTTTTTTGGTTATTTTCTAATGGATGCATCATGTAGCGCAGATAATTCTCTTTCTAATTTATCTAGTATCGCTTTTCCATCCTTAACATCTATTAAGCCTAATCTAACCGCAAATTCTATCTCTCTAGACAAACCAAACATTTGCGTATCCAATACCTCTTCATAAAGAGGGCATTGAGGCATCGTGAGATTTTCCATTTGCACCTTAATAAGCTTTAATATTTTTTCAGCGTCTGCCTGTAATAAGGCATAGGCTTTTTCTTGATGATTCACAATCATTTCAGACGCCAACATTGATCCCCCCATTCAGAGCGATAACCCAACTTATCTATAAATTTTACCTTTTACCACAGAAAAATGCAAGAACAATACGTGAGGGATATACGATCCTTTATATTATGAATATGACATTCACCCTATTTCACGTTATACTTTAATAGAAAGGACTGGAGGAATGACAGATGGAAAATATATTATTACTAACAGGCAAAGTTAAATATACAATTACTCTCGATCCTACTGTTTGGATTTTTGATGATCGAAAGATTGATTTGAATACTTACTTCTCGACAACTTCTGAACACAGTAATGAACTTGAAGAATATACTAAATCGATTTCTAAACATTGGGACCGTGAAATTATGGAAGGTGCAGTCTATCCGCCAACCTTAAAGACGGAGAAGAAATATGAGAAAGAAAAAGTATTAACAGGTAGTTTTGGTATACCCTTTCAGCCTTTTTTAAAGAATGCAGAACCTGATGACAATGCTGATACTTTAGTCATAAAAACAACAACTTCTGAATTTGAAGTAGCCCTTGAAACTGCAAGAGATATTATCCTTGGTTTTTCAGAAATCGGGAAACCACTTAACGAAGACGGACCTGTCCATGTTTATTTTGGAGATGGTTCTAATCAACAAAACCCAATAAAAAATGTGAGAGAATTTATTGTAAAATAAAAGTAAAAAACGGGTGCCAATTGGGTTCCCGTTTTTAGCATCTTTATTCATTCTCATGTCCTTTACAGTAGATCCGCTGCCAGTCTTGCTAATCCAGAACGCTCTCCTTTTAATAATTTAACATGTCCGGAAATTACTTGGTCTTTAAAACGTTCGACCACATAGGTTAAACCATTATTGTAGGCGTCAAGATATGGATGGTCGATTTGTTCGGGGTCACCCATTAAGACAATTTTACTTCCCTCACCTACACGAGTCAAAATTGTTTTTACCTCATGTTTTGTTAAATTTTGTGCTTCGTCAATGATGATAAATTGCTTTGGCAAACTTCTTCCTCGAATATAGGTTAAAGCTTCTACCTCTATTGAGCCCATTCCCGCAAGGATCGCGTCCAATTCTCCAGGTTTTTTCGTGTTAAAAAGATATTCAAGATTATCAAATATCGGCTGCATCCAAGGTCTCAGTTTTTCTTGTTTTTCTCCAGGTAAATACCCTAAATCTTTCCCCACCGGGACAATGGGTCTTGCAACTAAAAGCTTTTTAAATTCCCTGAAGTCTTCTGTCTGCATTAAGCCTGATGCAA
The DNA here is from genome assembly GCF_030348765.1 of Neobacillus sp. CF12. Taxonomy (GTDB): domain Bacteria; phylum Bacillota; class Bacilli; order Bacillales; family Cytobacillaceae; genus Neobacillus. The sequence goes on from NZ_JAUCEU010000007.1 coordinate 2,244,151, forward strand.
GAGCAAGTAAGGTTTTCCCTGTACCTGCCTTCCCTATTAATGTGACAAGCGGTATATCCTTACGAAGCAAGAGTTCTATTGCCATTGTTTGTTGTACATTCCTAGGGTGTATACCCCACACATGCTCTTGGTTTATAGCAAGTTTCTTAACCTTTTTTCTTGTTTTATCCACCATTCCTAATGCTGAAGCAGATCCTCCGAGAGCGTCTTTCATGATTAAGTATTGATTGGGGTAAAATGAATACTTCCCAATTTCAGATAAAGATAACTCACCTTTTTCATAAAAAGTTCCTAACAATTCTACTGATAAAAAAACTTCCAGAAAACCTGTGTAAATATGGTCGATTTCAACTACCCTGTCACTTAAAAAATCTTCTGCTATTAACCCTATCGCATCTGCCTTTACCCTTACCAACGTATCCTTGCTAACGAGGATCACAGGCTTTCCATTTTCCTTCGATTGTTCTTCCGTTGATAGATTTTTCGCAACAGCAAGAATACGATTATCATTTGTTTTCTCAACAAAAATCTCCTGTAATTCGTGAAATGCTCGATGATTCAGCTCAATTCTGATTGTCCCACCATTTTCAAGTGGAATTTTTTCATGAAGTTTACCTGCCGCTCTTAATTCATCAATTAATCTTGATACATGTCGGGCATTTCTTCCTATTTCATCCATGTATCTTTTCTTTGAGTCCACTTCTTCAAGGACAACTGCGGGAATGACTACTTCATTATCTTCGAATGAGAATATGGAATACGGGTCTTGTAATAAGACGTTTGTATCTAACACGTATATTTTACTCAAAGCGACGCCTCCACTTTTTCTAGTTGATTGGTTTGTAATGGATCAGGACAAACCGATTGCTAGATAGGACTTTGGTAAAATATATGTTTGTTCGAATAAAGATAGAAGGATTTCCGCACAATAAATGTAAGTTGAGTATAACAAAACTCGAGTGTTCATAATGAATCACTTATGCAACTCTATGTGGAGGTGGATATTTAAATGAAAAAGTTTTTAATGTTTACTACACTATTACTGGCCTTGACTGCTTGTAACAACAACTCAAACAATGCCCAAAACAATGAGAAGCAATCATTAGTTAATGTTAAGAACAGTTATATTGAAGAGGTGGATCGGAAAACTGGTCAGGAGGTTTCTAAACGATTAGTTGAACTTGCCACTAGTATCCCAAATGTTCACGATGCAACTGCAGTTGTAATTGGCAGATATGCGATTGTGGGAATTGATGTAAATTCAAAGATTGAGCGATCACAGGTAGGATCAATTAAATATTCTGTGGCCGAAAGTCTGAAGGCAGACCCACATGGTGCTCGTGCTATCGTTGTAGCCGATGCAGACACAAATCAACGGTTGAAAGAAATCGCCGCAGATATTGAAAAAGGAAGACCTATACAAGGTATAATGGAAGAACTCGCCGACGTTGCAGGTAGATTAATGCCTGAAATCCCAGGTGATATGATAGATCCTAATCCTAAAAATGCGCCAGAAGAGCCAAAGAAAAAGCTGGAGAATAACGAGAAGAAAAGTTTAGAGGATAAACAACAAGAAGAGTCAAAACATTATAAATAAAAAAATTTAATATGAAAAAGCTTAGTCGTTGACTAAGCTTTTTTCATTGCTTCCATTACTTGCTTATCTAATCTGGAAGCTGCATTTTTGTCATAGGTTTTGTCATACTGTGGCTCCGTAACAATTTTTGAACCATAGAACATTACGTCTCTAACCTCTTGAATCTTTATTTCGATCAAAGCCAGTTTTAATGGAACGTCCGGGAGTCTCTCCTCTTTCAATGATGCTACTCCCTGTATGGAATATGTAGATTCATTTGCAATTAAATTGATAATTACTTTATTATTGTGTGTAATATTTTGGATAATTCTTGATTTATTATCAACAGCAAAATAGATCGTTTCATCATCTTTTGCTAAAATCCACGATATCGCGCTAACATTTGGACCACCTGTTTCAAAATCTATTGTTGCTAATGTTACAAACCTTTCTTTCTGCAACTCATCATATAAAGGCTTAATAAGTTTTGGTTCTACTTGATTTGGCATTTTTTACAACCCCTTCATTCTATTCCTACGTACTCATGTTAAAAAACAGACATTCTCATAGTACTATTATCTGTTTTTTTCAGCAACTTAAACAGATTGATTTACTAGTCCTCATCAGGTCATGATATACTATAGTATAAACGAAGCAAGACTAGAATGGACCCCGAGGTGCTTTATGAGAGTAAAATGCGTAATCTGCGACAAAATCGAATCGATAGAAGATGAATCATTTATTGCAAAACGTCTTCGAAATCGTCCTATCCATACATATATGTGTCAAGACTGCAGCAGTAGAATCTCGGAAAAAACAAAAGCAAGAATTGATACAGGTAACTTCAGATTTTACCGTGCACAGTCCGAGAAAGACGATTGGTAAAAAAAATTCATGCCGAATTCGGCATGAATTTTTTTTATTCTTCAATTGGAAAGTTACAATACTTATCTGGCTCTTGGTTAATTTGGTTGAGCATAACCTCAATGAGTTCACGTGGAAATCGAGTTTTCTTCGTTTCACCTTCGTGAATATAAGAAACATAATACATCACTTCATCTGTAGTTACTTCAATACTTGTTAAATGATGTTCTTCCTTAATAATCTCATCAAAAAGTTCTAACGTTTCTCGTGCTGCAGTATCGTCAGGACGAACGTCGCATACAACCTTTATTGAAAGCCAATTATAAAGTGCATCCTGTACCGATCTCATGTGTATTTCCCCCGTTACTTTGCCTCAAATTGCTGTTTTTTCGACTGATGAAGGCGAATTTTGTAAATGATTAATATTAATGCTGCTACAACAAGACCTTCTGTTATTGGTAAGAAGATTCCTAGTACTGTAAGAATCGTACACCCTGCAGCTAAAAAGATATAAATCATTATTGATTTACCAATTGGCAACTTTTGAGCAAAGCCAAGTTTATATACCAAGATGGACAGAGCGACAATTGTAAAATAAAGTAGCCACATTCCCATTTTTGGGTTTTCAGTTACGTTATAGAGAGCAGGAAAAAAGGAAAGCCGGTCCGCTATATTCACGTGTATTACCTCCCCCGAGAGATATTAACTTAATTCTGCAACCTTTTTCTTTTTAGCCATTCTTTCACGTTCATTTTTATCTAGAATCTTCTTACGTAAACGAATAGATTCTGGTGTAACTTCACAATATTCATCATCGTTTAGGTATTCTAATGACTCTTCAAGTGTCATTATTCTTGGTTTCTTAATAACCGATGTTTGATCCTTATTTGCAGAACGAATATTGGTTGCTTGTTTCACTTTAGTGATATTAACTGTAATATCATTTTCACGAGTATGTTCACCAACAATCATACCTTCGTAAATTTCAGTTCCTGGTTCAACAAAAATTGTACCACGGTCTTCAATTTGCATGATGCCATATGTCGAAGCTTTTCCAGACTCCATCGATACTAGAACACCTTGGCGTCTTCCACCCACTTGCCCTTGAACCATTGGCTGATAGCTGTCGAACGTATGATTGATAATTCCATAACCACGTGTCATAGTTAAGAATTCTGTGGTATAACCAATTAATCCTCGCGCTGGAACATTAAAGATAAGGCGCACTTGGCCAGAGCCATTATTAATCATATCAATCATTTCACCTTTACGTGCACCAATTGATTCCATTACAGAACCAGTATGCTCTTCAGGTACGTCAATTTGTACTCTTTCAATTGGTTCACAACGTACACCGTCTATTTCTTTTACAATGACCTCAGGCTTAGATACTTGAAGTTCGTATCCTTCACGGCGCATGTTTTCAATCAGAATAGATAAATGAAGCTCTCCACGACCAGATACAATCCATGCATCTGGAGAATCTGTATTTTCAACACGTAAACTTACATCTGTTTGAAGTTGAGCGAGTAGTCTTTCTTCAATCTTTCTTGAAGTTAGGTACTTACCTTCTCTTCCTGCAAATGGGCTGTTATTTACAACAAACGTCATTTGTAATGTTGGTTCATCAATTCTTAGAATTGGTAATGCTTCTTGGTGCTCAACAGGACATACAGTTTCGCCGACATTGATATCTTCCATGCCTGAAACAGCAATTAAGTCACCTGCAACTGCTTCTTGGATTTCCTGACGTTTTAGACCAAAGAAACCAAATATTTTTGTTACACGGAATTGTTTAACTGTACCGTCTATTTTCATTAATGAAACCTGTTGTCCGACATGCATGGTACCGCGGAAAACACGTCCAATACCAATTCTTCCAACATAATCATTATAATCAAGCAGAGCAACTTGGAATTGTAATGGCTCATCACGATTATCAATTGGTGCTGGGATATTTTCAACAATGGAATCATACAAGCATTGCATGTTTTCATCCTGTTTTTCATGATTTAAGCTGGCTGTTCCATTTATTGCAGAAGCAAAAATGACTGGGAACTCTAATTGATCTTCATTGGCACCTAGCTCAATAAATAAATCAATAACCTCATCAATTACTTCTAAAGGACGAGCAAAGTCACGGTCAATTTTATTAACGACAACGATTGGAGTTAAATTCTGCTCTAACGCCTTTTTTAATACGAAGCGCGTTTGTGGCATTGTGCCTTCATAAGCATCCACGACAAGGAGTACACCATCAACCATTTTCATAATACGCTCAACTTCACCGCCGAAGTCAGCATGCCCTGGTGTATCCAAGATATTAATTCTTTTATCTTTATATTGGATTGCTGTGTTCTTAGCAAGAATCGTTATTCCACGTTCCCTTTCAAGATCATTTGAATCCATTGCACGTTCTTCAACGTGCTCGTTCGTACGAAATGTTCCTGATTGCTTCAATAATACGTCAACCAAAGTCGTTTTCCCATGGTCAACGTGTGCGATGATTGCTATATTGCGAATATCTTCTCTAATTTTCAAGTAATTCACTCCTACTTCTATTTCAAAAATTTTAAGCTATTTATAGTTTCCCATATACAACTAAAGTATTATACCACATTTATGGTGGAAAGCTAAATGCATTTTATGTAGAATTAAGTTATATAAAAAATCATACATCGAAATTCTTTCTTTAAATTACAAAGGGGACTACTTAAAATGAAGAAAATCAAATGGGTTTTTGTCGTTTACGCTATATTGGCAGCAATGAGTATTATGGGCATAGGGGTTGCAATTGGGGAAAAAAGTATCATAGGAGTAATTGGCAGTATCCTTGCATTAATCGTTATAATGGGGTTTGGATTCAAAACAAAAGCAAAATTTCGTGCTAACGGTGAACTATAAAAAAGAAGCCTGTTTGGCTTCTTTTTTACCATTTTCCTTCTTTGAGATACTCATTTAAGATCGTTTGGTGTAAGCCAGGTCTAGCCACAAGCAGTGAATCACTTGAAAGGAAATCGAGCCTTACTCCTCTTAGATTGGTTATAACACCACCTAATTCACCAATAATAATTGCACCTGCAGCAACATCCCATGGAGACAACCTCATCGAAATATAGGCATCTACTCTACCGGTTGCCACAAATACCATTTCAAGAGCAGCTGTGCCATAGGACCTAGTCCCTCTTGCCTCTCTAACAAGGGGTATTAGCAGGTTATGGTCAATGCGACGATTTTCCATAAGCCAAGTAGCATTTAAAGCAATGATTGATTCTTTTACCGTTCTCATACTTAAAGCAGGTAACTGAATGTCATTCATAAAAGCACCTTTGCCAGTAATTGCATGATATACTTCGCCATGCGCAACATCATAAATAATTCCAATTTTTCCTTTACCATTTTCATATACCGCTAGGGAGATGGCGAAATTTCGCTGTTGATGGATAAAATTCATTGTCCCATCTATAGGGTCTATAATCCAAACTACTCCATCAAGATTACTTACTTCATCACCAAACCCTTCTTCACCCAATATCCTGTGGTTAGGAAAGTTTTTTCTAATCTTATTTATAAAGAATTGTTCAATCTCTTTATCTATATTTGTTACTAAATCGTTGGGATTTGATTTAGTTTGAATGTTTAACGTCTTCTGAAACGAATCCCTTATTTTGTCTCCAGCTTCCATAACCCATTGCTTTGCATGAAGATCAATGTTCTCCCAGTCCATATTTACCCCCCCATTTCCTTAATACATTATGTAACGTATCTTAAGCTTAATCAAAAGAAGATAAGTCTTCAACTATTAGCAATCCCGATTATTTATAGGGCAAAACAATAAACGAACTCTCCTTTCTTTATCAGAGTTCGTTTTATAATTTCAATATTATATTCTTTATTCTCATTCTATAATAGTTTCCCCTTTGAAGGCGTTTTATCAAAGAGCTTTTAATTTTAATAACTCTTGGCGGATCTTTTCTAATTTTTGTTTACACTCTTTCATTTTTTTCTCGTTTTTTTCTTCAAGTGCCTCAAACAATGTAGCCAACTCATAGTCCATTTCTAATCTTAAATATGCCATTCTTTCCTTCTCGCCAATTTTTTTTAGTGAAGTGTTCATTAATTGTTTCATTTTAATTTCTCCTTTCAACTGTTATTTAACTTTTCTGACTATTTTTATTAATATAATATGAGCCACCATGTAAGGTTGCAACAAATATGTGCGTTAACCTATATAAGCACTTCGTTTCAAGAATTTTCGCTAATATGCTACAATGAATGACATATCTCATCGTATGGAGTGTGTAAAATGGAATTTAAGGGTTTTACAAATGAAGATTTTGATGTTTTTCAAATAGATGGATTAGAAGCAAGAATGGATGGGTTAAAAGAGCGGATTCGACCAAAATTAGAGAGTCTAGGACAATATTTTGCACCCGCATTAACAACACTGACTGGTGACGAGATGTATGTTCATGTTGCAAAACATGCAAGAAGAACAATAAATCCTCCAAAAGATACGTGGGTTGCATTTGCAAATAATCCACGTGGATACAAAATGCTTCCTCATTTTCAAATTGGGTTATGGAATACTCATTTATTTATTTGGTTTGCCGTTATATATGAAGCTCCTTTAAAGGAAGAAGTTGCTGCAAGATTCACAAAAAAACTTAATAAAATTTATAAAGAAATACCGAAAGATTTTGTTTGGTCATTGGATCATACAAAATCAGAATCAGTACCACATGGTCAACTTACAAAAGAAGATTTACGAGGGATGTTTGAACGGCTGGAAAATGTAAAAAAAGCTGAGATACTCTGCGGGTATGAAATTAAACGAGAGGAAAATCTTCACCAAAGTGAAGAAGACTTTCTAAAGCAGGTTGAATATGTTTTCAGTAAAGTAGCACCACTATATAAAATTGCTCTTAATATAAAATAAAAAACTCCAGAACTTCGTTCGGAGTTTTTCCTTTTTACTTCATTGATATCCGTTCACCAGGGGCTGAATCCTTCGCTTTTTTTATCGTCCGATAGGAAGAATAGCCACTAATATCCTCAAATTCACCACAGATTGTTTTCTCTTCAGCCTTACTAGGAACGATTTCCTTAAATCGTCGATAAATAACCATTAATTCATCACGGTCTATTCCCTTTTCATAGGCTTTTTCTATCGCCTCGTAGAATTTGATGACATCAACAATTTCATCCGTTGTCCAATGATAATCGATTGGGTATTGGTATTCCATATTTTCACCTGCTTACTATATTTACATATATGTATAATACCGTTATTTTGCCCATTTTCCACGAATTTGCTCAGCATCGGAAATCATTCGCGTAAATAATTCTGAAACTGTTGGTACATCCTTTATGAGGCCCATCACCTGACCTGCCCATGCAAACCCCTCATTTTCTACTCCATCGTATATATATCTCTTGTTTGCCTGGCCGCTAATATAATTCTTTAATTGTTCGTAACCACCATTTTCTTTTTCAATTTCTAAAATTTTTTCTGTCCAGCTATTTGAAAGGGCGCGTGCTGGTGATCCAAGAGAGCGTTTGATAACTACAGTATTGGCTTCTGTCCCTTCTATGAGTCTTTTTTTATAGAGTTCTGTTGCATGAACACATTCTTTTGTAGCAATAAATCTTGTTCCCATTTCGATTCCTTCAGCCCCTAGGCTTAGTGCAGCCATTAATCCTCTGCCATCGCCAATACCTCCTGAAGCAATGACAGGAATAGAAACGGCATCAACTACTTGAGGTATTAGTACGATCGTGCCAATATCATCTCTTCCAAGATGACCGCCACCCTCCTGGCCAACTACCATTACAGCATCCGCTCCTAGCTGTTCAGCCTTTTCTGCCTGTCTTCTAGCTGCTACCAGAACTAACTTTTTAATTGCTGTCCCTTTTAATTGTTCAAAAATAGGTGCAGGATTTCCACCTGTCATGGAAACAACCGGTACCTCTTCATCAATAGCTACTTGAAGCATTTCTTCAAATGGCCTGTTATGCTGTCCAATGGCATAATTAACACCGAATGGCTTCTTCGTCAGTTGCTTTACCTTTCGGATTTCCTCCCGAAGTTGCATAGGATTATCAAGAGACATTGCAGTAATTTGCCCCAGTCCTCCAGCATTGGAAACAGCTGCAGCCAATTCAGAATAGGCTAGATGGGCTAACCCCCCCTGAATAATTGGATATTGGATATTTAGTATCTCAGTAACGCGCGTTTGCCAATTCAAAGAAAAACCCTCCTAATTATTGTTACCTACATATTTCGCTTCTAAGGGTTAAATTTCCTGTTTTATTGAGCAAACTAACCTAACATGATAAAAATGATATACAAAAAGATACAAATTTCTATGCAAGCAATTATATTAATGCTATAATTCATTTGTTTTGTATTGATATAAAAGCAATTTGTATATAAAGAGGTGTGGAAATAAATTGTCTCAAAACCAAACACCGTTATTTAGCGGTTTATTAGAACATTCAAAGAAAAATCCTATTCAATTTCATATTCCTGGTCATAAGAAAGGTGTTGGAATTGATCCTGATTTTAGAAATTTCATTGGTGATAATGCTTTATCGATAGACTTAATTAATATTGGTCCTCTCGATGACCTTCATCAGCCAAAAGGAATGATTAAACAAGCACAAGATTTGGCTGCTGAAGCATTTGGAGCGGATAGAACTTTCTTTTCAGTCCAAGGAACAAGTGGAGCTATCATTGCTATGATTATGGCCGTTTGTGGACCTGAGGATAAAATTATTGTCCCAAGAAATGTTCATAAATCAATTATGTCAGCCATTGTCTTTTCTGGTGCCATCCCTGTATTTATTCACCCGGAAATTGATGAGGACCTGGGGATTTCACATGGAATTACGACCGATTCCGTTGAAAAAGCACTCGAACAACACCCTGATGCGAAAGCTATTTTAGTGATTAACCCCACGTATTTTGGGATTTCTGCAGATTTAAAAAGAATTGTCGAAATTGCGCATTCCCATAATGTTCCAGTCCTAGTTGATGAAGCACATGGGGTTCATATTCATTTTCACGATGATTTGCCTCTATCTGCTATGCAGGCGGGTGCTGATATGGCTGCAACTAGTGTCCATAAACTTGGCGGATCAATGACACAAAGCTCTATATTAAATGTAAAAGAGGGGCTTGTTTCTGCAAAGCACGTTCAAGCAATACTAAGTATGCTGACGACCACTTCTACCTCCTATTTATTACTTGCATCCCTTGATGTCGCTAGAAAACAATTAGCCACTAAAGGAAAAGAGTTAATTGATAAAACAATTGATCTAGCACAATCAATTAGAAAAAGAATTAATGAAATCGAACATTTACATTGTGTTGGAGAAGAAATTTTAGGATCCAAGGCAACCTTTGATTATGATCCAACCAAATTAATTATTTCAGTTAAAGAATTAGGATTAACAGGATATGAAGTCGAAAAGTGGTTAAGGGAAAAACATAATATTGAAGTAGAAATGTCTGACCTTTATAACATCCTTTGTATCATAACAATTGGCGATACTACTGTGGAAGGCGATATTTTGGTTAATGCACTAAAAGAACTCGCTGAGGAACGAGAACATCTTAATGAAAAGTTCGAACCTATACAAGTTCTTCTTCCTGATATTCCTATTCTAGCACTAACCCCAAGAGACGCTTTTTATGCGGATACAGAAGTTATTCCATTTGAAGAATCTGAAGGAAGAATCATTGCAGAATTTATTATGGTTTATCCACCCGGAATTCCAATTTTCATTCCCGGTGAAATCATTACAAAAGAAAACCTCCACTACGTTCGAGAAAACCTAGAAGCTGGTTTGCCTGTTCAAGGGCCAGAGGATGATGAAATCAAAACCATCCGTGTAATTAAAGAATATAAGGCTATAAAATAAAAATACAGGATTCCACTGAGGAATCCTGTTTCTATTTAAGTATGATATTTTATCGTTCTTCTTCTGAATGATGACCGTCGCAACAGTTACATCTCGAATAGAGAACTGTTACCTTTTCGTCTTCGAAATGATCAATTGTTGAGTCGCAAGCTTGGCATACGATTGTACCCATCTTTTTCAATCCCCTTTTCATAGTGAAATGTTCGTTACATTGAAAACGTTTTATTGTTGTTAATTTAATAATAATATAACACATTAGAATTATCAAGCCTAAATTGTATGTCACATTAATTATTTTTTTAAACAAAAAAGACCTATAATAGGTCTTTTCCTGTCAAACTATTCATATTGGGTAACAAATGGGATTTGAGGGAGGGTTTCTCTAAAGAAGTCGGCTAAATCTGCAGCTTGTTGTTTATCTGGAATCCGGAATACATTTTGAAGGTATTCAATATCTTCAATTTCTTTAGGATCGAGGAGTGTGGAACGACCAGTTTGCATGCAGACTACAAGTGGTTTACCAAAAAACATGTTGGTGTAAACAATCTCAAAATCATAACGGGTATGTTCAGTAGTAAAGCCAACAAACCTTACTTTAACATTTTCGTGCTCATCATAGAGCTTTTCAAATAATTCCATGAGAGTCCTCCTTTTTTTGATAGTATTTAGAATATTATTATAATTTATTTTTTTATATTAAACAAATGACATTTATGTGACTTAATGTTGTCATCTTGGTTTTTACAATGCTAGAATAAAAGAGATATCAAATGGGACATAGGGGGGATGATGATGGCTGAAAACGCATTTATTAAACTTGTGCCTTCATCTGCGAAACAAACAATTACTGTGGAAGAAGTGAAAGATCTTTTAAATTATTATAAAGATATTACGAGTAAAACTGGAAATCAAGTTGATTGGGAATACGGCGACTCTGCCTTTCCTTACGTAATTAAAGAAAAAGAAGAAGGAAAAGGAAAATGGTTTTATCTGCATTCAACCAATGAGCGTTATTACGCAGTTTTAATTGGTGTTGATCAGGAAACAATCCGGGATGAAGATGGAACTGATAGAATTCAAACATACATACAGGTTACTCTTCCAGAGCGATCCACATTCGGTGACAAAGGAAAAGCAAATGAATTCTGTAAATTTCTTGCTAAGAAATTACAAGGAGAACTGCATCTTTTTAATGAACGCATCATGTATTATTATCCTAGAAAATAGGAAAAGTCCAACTCCCATATCGGGAGTTTTTTAATGTGTTAATAAGGCGAGTGTATAGTGAATGGAAGTATAAATCATGAGGCTTAGAGATGTAATAAAAAGTGTTTTGGCAGTCGATTGGGTCACTCGGTTACACAATAAAAAGGCTAAGTAAAAAAAGACAAAAAACATAAAGACCTTATATAGTAATTGATCATGCTTCGATAACCATTCAATAAGAGTAAAGGTACTCCATATAATTAATTGCAGTATCATTACAACGTAAATACGCATTTTTATCACCACTTAACATCTTTTCTTAAAAATAAGGCTGTGTTAAAGCTAAATGTTGATATCTGCACTCTGTTGATTTGCGCGGAAGGCACGAAGACTCCTGCAGGAGTACGGAGCAGGTGAGACCCCACAGGCGCTTGCGCCGAGGGTGCTCGCCGCAACGCCTGCGGAAAGCGAAGTGCCTCGTGACAGGCAAAGAGAGCCTGTCATTGCGGAGATTATTCTAAGAAGCTTTCCTTAGTGGAGCGTAAATCAACAGACAAATTTAACACAGCCAAAAATAAAGATTGTAGTGTTTTAAATATATGATTGAAATAGGAAGATATAATTTATAATTCAATAAAAAATAAGAAAGTCCTTCCCATAATACGGAAAGGACTTTCATTTTCATTATTTTAATACATGTATAGGAGTACCCATTGCTACCTCAGCAGCTTCCATCGTGATTTCACCTAATGTTGGATGAGCATGAATCGTCAAAGCTAAATCCTCGACTGTCATTCCTGCTTCAATCGCCAATCCTAGTTCAGCAATCATATCTGATGCACTTGCACCAGCAATTTGAGCACCTACCAAGACACCATCTTCTTTACGTGAAACTAATTTTACAAATCCATCAGCACTGTCAAGTGAAAGTGCACGTCCATTTGCTGCAAACGGGAATTTCGCTGAAGTAACATCGATTCCATCTTCTTTAGCTTGCCCTTCTGTATAACCAACGCTCGCTAGTTCTGGATCAGAGAATACTACAGCAGGGATACCTAAGTAGTCAATTACTGCATTATGACCTGCAATCGCCTCTGCAGCGATTTTCCCTTCATAAGAAGCCTTATGTGCTAATTGAGGACCAGCCACAACATCACCAATCGCAAATATGTTGGAAACACTTGTACGACATTGATTGTCAATTTCGATTAGTCCACGATCTGTAAGGTTCACACCGATTTGTTCAAGGCCCATCTCATCCGTATTTGGACGTCGACCAACCATAACAAATACATAATCTGCTTCAATTTTCTTTTCTTCGCCTTTAACTTCAAAGGTTACAACCACACCATTTTCAGTTTCTTCTACACCTTTAGCCATAGCCTTTGTATAGAATTCGGCACCTTTTTTCTTCATGGTCTTCTTAACAAGGGCCGCCATTTGCTTTTCAAATACGCCAAGACCTAGTATATCATCTGCACCTTCTAGAATGGTAACTTGCGTACCAAAATTCGCATAGGCACCTCCAAGTTCTATTCCGATTACACCGCCGCCAATCACGACGATTTTTTCAGGAAGTTCTTGTAGATTAAGCGCACCTGTTGAATTGAGTATACGTTTTGAGTACTTAAAGGTTGGCAACTCTATTGGACGGGAGCCCGACGCAATAATTGCATTTTTGAAATTGTATGTTTGAGCAGAATTTTCGCCAATTACTCTTAAAGAGTTACCGTCTACAAAGTATGCCTCTCCACGAACGATATCCACTTTATTCCCTTTTAATAAACCCTCTACACCGCCAGTTAATTTCTTGACGATTCCTGACTTCCATTCCTGAACCTTTGCAAAGTCAACAGTTACATTCTCAGCTTTAATTCCAAATGAGTCAGAGTGTTTCGCTACTTCGTAACGGTGACCTGCTGCAATTACTGCTTTGGAGGGAATACAACCTACGTTTAAACAAACTCCGCCAATATATTCTTTTTCTACTATCGTCACTTTTTGGCCTAACTGGGCTGCACGAATGGCAGCAACGTATCCACCAGGACCCGCACCTATGACTATAGTATCCGTATCAATTGCAAAATCTCCTACTACCATTTATTACGCCTCCATTAACAATAGTTCTGGATCGTTCAATAATTTCTTAATGTGATTTAATGCGTTTTGAGCAGTCGCTCCATCAATCATTCTATGGTCAAAGCTTAGTGACAAGGCTAATACTGGTGCTGCTACAATCTCACCATCACGTACGATTGGTTTCTCTGCGATTCTGCCTACTCCGAGAATCGCTACTTCTGGGTGATTAATAACTGGTGTAAACCATTGTCCCCCAGCAGAACCAATATTAGAAATCGTACAAGAAGCACCTTTCATTTCGTTAGGAGCTAGTTTTCCATCACGTGCTTTTCCAGCTAATTCATTAATTTCATTAGAAATTGAGAATACAGATTTACGATCAGCATCTTTAACAACTGGTACTAATAAGCCTTTTTCTGTATCAGCTGCAATTCCAATATTATAGTAATGCTTATGGATAATCTCACTTGTTGCATCGTCAAGTGATGTATTTAAAGCAGGGAATTCACGTAAAGCGCTAGTTAATGCTTTTACGATATATGGTAAGAAAGTAAGCTTAATACCCTTAGCGGCAGCTACTTCTTTGAATTTTTTACGATGTGTAACAAGTTTTGTTACATCCACTTCATCCATTAGAGTTACGTGTGGTGCAGTATGTTTTGAATTTACCATAGCTTTTGCAATAGCTTTTCGAATCCCACTCATTTTCTCGCGAGTTTCAGGATATTCACCCTGTGGAATAGGAGTTGCTGCTGCTTTTGGTGCCTCAACAGCTTCAACAGTTTCAACCACTTGAGTTGTCACAGCCTGTGGTGCTGCAGCCGCAGTTGCACCGCCGCTAATGAATGCATCGATATCACTTTTCACGATTCGGCCATTTTTGCCAGAGCCTGGAACTTGGGTGATTTCAATACCTTTATCACGAGCATACTTACGAACTGATGGCATCGCAATAATTTTGCGGTTTGGGTCTACTTCCACTTGTACTTGTGGTTCTGTAACACCGATTCCATATGCTGGTGGTGCCGGTGGTGGAGTTGCAGGAGCATCTGTTCCTGCGGTCGGTGCAGGTGCTGCTGGTGCTGCTGCCTCTTGCCTTGGTGCTTCTTCAGCGTGCTCGTCACCTTTAAATTGCAAGTTTTCATATCCAGGTGCATCAAAAGTTACTAGAACTTGACCAACAGTTGCTACAGTTCCTTCAGCTACTTTCACTTCAAGAACAGTACCCTCAACAGGTGAAGGTATTTCCACGACAGCTTTATCATTTTGGATTTCGCAAAGGACATCATCTTCTTGGACTTTATCACCTGGCTTTATGAACCATTTAACAATCTCGCCTTCATGGATACCTTCACCGATGTCAGGCATTTTAAATTGGAATGTGGTTGCGGTTGCGCTCACTGGGATTCATCTCCTATTTTACATAGATTTCTACTTTACCCGGTCTTTTATTAGAATGTTAATACTTTTTTCGCTGTTTCAATTACGTCTTTATAGTTTGGTAGCCATACAGCTTCTGCTTGCGGGAATGGGTAAATAGTGTCTGGTGCTGCTACACGAAGAACAGGTGCTTCTAAGCTTAAAATAGCACGATCATTAATTTCAGCCACTACATTTGCTGCGATTCCAGCTTGCTTTTGTGCTTCTTGAACAACAATTGCACGGCCTGTTTTTTCAACAGAAGCAATGATTGTTTCAATATCAATTGGACTAACGGTACGTAAATCGATAACCTCCGCAGAGAATCCTTCCTTTGCCAACTCTTCTGCAGCCTTTAATGATTCATGAACCATCGCACCATAAGTAACGATTGAAATATCAGTACCTTCACGTTTTACATCTGCTTTTCCTAGTGGAATTGTATATTCACCTTCAGGTACTTCTTGACGGAATGAACGGTATAATTTCATATGCTCAAGGAAAATAACTGGATCATTATCACGAATAGATGAGATAAGAAGACCTTTCGCATCATATGGTGTTGATGGAATAACCACTTTTAGTCCTGGCTGTTGCGCCATTAAACCTTCTAAACTGTCTGCGTGCATATCTGGTGTATGTACGCCTCCGCCAAATGGTGAACGGAATGTGATAGGAGCACTGAATTTTCCGCCTGTACGGAAACGCAATCGTGCTGCCTGACCAGAAATAGAATCCATTACTTCATAAACGAACCCAAAGAATTGGATTTCTGGAACTGGACGGAAGCCTTGTAATGCTAAACCTACCGCTAAACCACCGATTCCTGATTCAGCTAACGGTGTATCAAATACACGTTCTTCGCCAAATTCACTCTGCAATCCTTCAGTAGCACGGAAAACACCGCCGTTTACACCAACATCTTCACCAAAAACTAATACATTTGGATCATTTTTTAATTCCACACGCATTGCATCTGTAATTGCCTGTATCATTGTCATTTGAGCCATGACTTACTTCGACTCCTTTGCTGAATAAATTTCATATTGCTCTTTTAAGTTAGTAGGTAAGTCCGTATACGTAATATTAATTAGGTCTGTTACCTTTTGCTTAGGAGCAGCATCTGCTTTTTTAAGCGCCTCTTTAATTTCTTCCTTCGCTTGTTCGATTACTTCGTTTTCTTTTTCCTCATTCCATAGGCCTTTCTTTTCAAGGAATTTACGGAAACGTACAAGTGGATCTTTCTTTTCCCATTCATTATCAAGCTCAGCTGTACGATAACGTGTAGGATCATCTCCAGCCATTGTATGTGGACCATATCTATAGGTTAAAGTTTCAATAAATGTTGGCCCTTCACCGTTAATCGCGCGCTCACGTGCGTCTTTAACTGCTGCATACACTGCTAATGGATCCATACCATCTACCTGGATACCAGGAATACCGGCAGCAACGGCCTTTTGAGCAAGTGTTTTAGCTGCAGTTTGCTTTTCAACAGGAGTTGAGATTGCAAAACGGTTATTTTGAGCAATAAAGATTGCTGGTGCTTTGTATGCACCTGCAAAGTTCATTCCTTCATAGAAATCACCTTGAGAAGTTCCGCCATCACCTGTATATGTAAGAGCAACAGCTTTAACTCCACGTTTTTTAAATCCTAGCGCAACACCTGCGGTTTGAACATACTGCGCGCCAATAATAATTTGAGGAATTGCAACATTTACTCCCTCAGGAATCTGTCCGCCCTCTAAATGACCTCTGGACCATAAAAATGCTTGGTATAAAGGAAGACCATGCCACACGATTGGTGGAACATCACGATAACCAGGTAAAATGAAATCTTCTTTTTCAAGCGCAAACTGAGAAGCTAATTGAGAAGCTTCTTGCCCTGCAGTTGGAGCATAGAAACCAAGACGTCCTTGACGATTTAATGAAATGGAACGTTGGTCTAGAATTCGTGTATAAACCATACGGCGCATTAATTCCTGCAGTTGGTCGTCACTTATGTTTGGCATTGCTGCTTCATTTACAACTTCGCCTTCTTCATTTAAAATTTGAAGCGTTGTAAATTGATCTTCTACTACTTCAAGTACTTTCTTAGCATCGACTTGAGCGTTCTGAGTTTTAGAAGCCATTCGTCACATCTTCCTTTCTTTCATTACAAAAATGTAAAATAAATTCCTCGTATTAGATTACCCAAAAATCTTTAACAACATTAACGATTAAATCTAACTTTAACCGAAAGTTGCTCTGTACTATTATTTTTCAAAAAATTAATGGTACAATTATTAAGTCCATATTGAGTTTACCTCATCTAAATTCACTCGTCAAATACTATGTTTCATTATTTTACAACACGAAAATATTAAAAACTAAAATATTCACCTGAACTTCTGTATTACTCACCAATCATCTCTGTTTCATTAATATATTAACATTTAATAAAAAAAATCGACCCACGGCGGTCGATTTTTTTAATCCTCTAACTTAAGCCCAGCTTCTTTATAAAATTCTAGTTTTTTCTTATTATATTGCGCAGTTAATTCATTAAACTTTTCATTCGCATCAAATACTTTTTGGTAAGTCGTATTTAATCCCGTAACATGAGATTCTAACTTATCGTAAGAATTGCTTTCGTTCTTAAGCATTACATATAATTCTTCATCATTTTCTAGTGCAGCCATATATTCTTTAGAAAGTTGATCATGTACTTTATATCTATTACTCATTATTTCAAATAGATCCTCCATTTTTCTCTTTTGCTCAGGATCGTTAATCTTTTCCTTTATTTCTTCTGTTTTCTTAAATTCCTTTTTAGAGGCATTTATACTGTCAATTTCTTTCTGTAAGTGGTCTCGTCTTTTTTCAATCAATGAAAGTGCATCGTCAGAAAGTTTGACGATTTCTTCATGTTGTTTCATACCGAGAGCCATAATCTGATTGTAAATTTCCTTTTCTTCCTTTTCTAACGCCACAAGCGGTTCTTGTTGCTCCTCAAATTCTTTTTCTGCTTCCACAACGTTTTCTAACACTTTATATATTTCTTCAGCACTCTTCTCTTTGCTTACGCATCCAGTTAATATGAAAACGACTGTTATTAGAGCTAATATTATGCGATTAATTCTTAAAACAACCAAGTTGCAACCCCCTTACTGATTACAAGTATTACTATATCTATACTTTATTATTTTGACAATATCTCTAAAAAATTAAGCAGTATTAGCAGGTATATTGGTTATACTTACAATTAACTTTTCTGGAATAGTCTGATAGACTATTGAATATGAATATCACTAGTTTAGAAACAGGAGTGAATGGAATCATGTTAATGATGGATGATATCATTCGAGACGGCCATCCTACACTAAGAAAAGTAGCTGCACAAGTAATAATGCCGCCATCGGAAGAAGAGAAAGAAATACTTAAAAGTCTTTTAGAATATGTAAAAAACAGCCAAAACCCAGAAATTTCAGCACAATATGGATTACGCCCTGGCATCGGTTTAGCAGCACCACAAATCAATGTTTCTAAGCGAATGATTGCTGTTCACCTCCATGATGATAAAGGAGACTTATTAAGCTATGCTTTATATAATCCCAAAATTGTCAGCCATTCTGTAGAAAAAGCATATTTGGTTTCAGGTGAAGGTTGTCTTTCAGTGGATGAAGACATTCCGGGATATGTTGAAAGATTTGCTCGTATAACTGTAAAAGGTATTTCAATGGAAGGTGAAGAAGTTAGGCTCCGTTTAAAAGGCCTTCCAGCGATTTGCTTTCAACATGAGATTGATCATTTAAATGGAATTATGTTTTATGATCATATTAATAAAGAAGATCCTTTCAAGCCTATTGAAGGGGCAATTGCAATTGAAAGATAAAAAAAGGCGCAAGTGCTTCCAAGCTCTTGCGCTTTTTTTATTTGGCTGTGTAAATTAGGTCTGTTGTTTCCACTCCACTAAGGAAAGCTTCTTGAATAAGCACCGCAGTGACAGGCGTTCTCTGCCTGTCAGCAGGCACTTCGCTTTCCGCGGGCGGTACGGGGAGCCTCCTCGGCGCTAAGAGATAAGCGGGGTCTCCCCTGCCCCGTCTTCCCACAGGACATTGAATTTCTTCCTTGAATCCTCCCACGCACGAAGAAAATGCGATAGCCTTTTCGAGGAGTCTTCGTGCCTTCCGCTCCAATCAACAAAGTGCCATTTAAACAATTTGCTTTAACACAGCCTACTATTTATATAAGCTTTAATTCTTTTAATCCATTCCAAATTCCATCCTCGTTAACATCAGTAGTTACTAAATTTGCAAGTGCCTTCGCCTCAGGGACACCATTTCCCATTGCAACACCCGTTCCTGCTGCTTTAAGCATTTCTAAGTCATTTAATCCATCACCAAATGCATAAACATCCTTTAATTCAAATCCTAATCTTTCAATCATTTTCTTTATCCCTTCAGCTTTGGAACCACCTTTAGGTAAGATATCTACTGAATATGGATGCCATCTAATAAAATCAAATTCAGGGTAATTTTCAAAATATAACTTCTCTTCATCCTCTTTACAGAAGAGTAAGGATTGGTAAATTTCATTGTGAACGAAGAAAGATTGGTCCTCATCTGGATGTGGGAATAACAGGCTATCCATACTTGATTCAATATATGGATGGAATTTAGTAGTGGCCTTCATGGTTAATTGGTTCATAAATATCAATGGATGTTCATTATGAGTTGTATCTTTTAGAAATCTTTCTAATTCAGTCTGATTGAGAGGATTCTTATATATTGCTTCATTCTCAAACACAACATACTGCCCGTTAAAACTTACAAAAGAGTCGATATCTAATTCTTTTTTTAAATTTGTAAACATAAAAGGCGCTCTTCCCGTTGCAATTGCAACAAATACACCATTCTCCTTTAATAATTGAATTGCTTTTTTGGTGCTGTTTGGGAGTTTTTTTTCATGATCGAGCAAGGTTCCATCTATATCAAAAAAAACAATTTTCTTCATATAATTCTAACTCCTCTTTGCTTTTTATTAATTGTAGAATCTTTCATTAATTTTCTCTAATAAACACTAATCTTAACAAGAATAATTGTCAATTTATTAAACTTTCACCAATCTTCCATCTTTATCCATGAAAGAATTCTTGTTTATACCATATAATATTAGTATAAAATTGATTGAGATTAAAAAAAATCTACAATATCTATCATGGCTTGCTTTACATTGGACAAGGATCGTTTAAAATAGGAAGTAAGGAGATGATCCACTATGTTAAAGAAGCTAAGAAAGAAGCTCTTAAAACAGTGGAAAGATTTACTCAGAAAAAAGTCAATTGCTTAAACAACAACTTTTTCGAGCCCTTCAAACTTGCGAAGGGCTCCTTCCTTATTGTAAATTGATTATCAGTGCATTTATTTACATATTTTTTCTATAAGGTCCAAGTGTTTACTTTTTAGGTGAAAAGTGAATTTAAATGAAAAAAATGTAATTATTTAATATAATAGAAAAAGTCATGATCGATTAAGGAGCGATTACTAATGGTATTTAAAATTTATTATCAAGAAAGAATTGTCGAAGTACCTGTCAGAGAGAAAACAAAGGTTCTCTATGTAGAGGGCGAATCCGTTAAGGATGTTCGAAAAAAAATTGCAGACCGAGGATATAACGTTGAATTTGTACAAGAAGTAACGGGAGCATTTTTAGAATATGAACAACAAAATGAAGATTATAAAGTATTGGAGATTTGATAATTTATGAAATTTGTAAAAAATGACCAAACTGCTGTTTTTGCTTTGGGCGGTTTGGGCGAAATTGGAAAAAACACATATGCAGTACAATTCCAGGATGAAATCATTTTAATTGACGCTGGGATTAAATTCCCTGAGGACGAGCTTCTAGGAATTGATTATGTCATCCCTGATTACACCTACTTAGTAAAAAATGAAGATAAAATAAAAGGTTTGTTTATTACGCACGGACACGAGGATCATATCGGCGGTATTCCCTATTTACTGCGAGAAATTAATATTCCAATCTATGGTGGAAAACTTGCATTAGGATTAATTAAAAATAAGCTTGAAGAGCATGGCTTGTTAAGGAACGCGAAACTAATCCCTATTCAAGAAGATGATGTGATAAAATTCCGGAAAACATCTGTTACTTTTTTCCGAACAACACATAGTATTCCAGATTCGTACGGTATAGTTGTAAAGACTCCACCAGGGCAAGTCGTTCATACAGGGGACTTCAAGTTTGACTTTACACCAGTAGGTGAGCCTGCTAATTTAACCAAGATGGCTGAAATCGGCAAAGAAGGCGTATTATGCTTACTTTCGGATAGTACAAATAGTGAAATTCCAGAATTCACAATGTCAGAACGCCTTGTGGGAGAAAGCATTGATGATATTTTCAGGAAGGTTACTGGACGTCTAATCTTTGCAACCTTTGCTTCTAATATTTATAGACTTCAACAAGTCGTTGAGGCTGCTGTTGCTAATGGAAGAAAGGTGGCTGTTTTTGGCCGCAGTATGGAGTCGGCCATTACTATCGGTCAAGAACTTGGCTATATAAATGCTCCGAAAGAGACTTTTATCGAAGCAAATCAAATTAATCGACTACCTGCAGACAAGGTTACGATTCTTTGTACAGGAAGTCAAGGTGAAGCAATGGCTGCTTTATCTAGGATTGCAAATGGAACACATAGACAAATTCAAATCATTCCGGGCGATACCGTTGTCTTCTCTTCTTCCCCAATTCCTGGAAACACAATTAGTGTTAACAGAACAATTAACATGTTGTTCAGAGCAGGTGCTGAGGTTATTCATGGAAAACTTAGCAACATTCACACATCTGGGCATGGCGGTCAAGAAGAGCAAAAATTAATGCTTCGTTTAATTAAACCAAAATTCTTTATGCCAATTCACGGTGAATATAGAATGCAGAGGATGCATGCGAAATTAGCGGTTGATTGCGGTGTTGAAGAAGGAAATTGCTTTATTATGGACAATGGTGAAGTTCTTGCACTTTCTGAAAACAGCGCACAAGTAGCAGGTAAAATCCCTTCAGGCTCTGTTTATATAGATGGAAGCGGTATTGGCGACATTGGAAATATTGTTTTACGCGATCGGAGAATCCTATCTGAAGAAGGGTTAGTCGTGGTGGTTGTTAGCATAAATATGAAAGACTTTAAAATTGCCTCAGGTCCAGACCTTATTTCTCGAGGATTTGTCTATATGAGAGAATCCGGTGACTTAATCAACGATGCACAAAACTTGATTACTAAGCACTTAAATAAAGTCATGGAACGCAAAACAAGTCAATGGTCAGAAATTAAAAATGAAATTACTGACACATTAGCACCGTTCCTTTACGAAAAAACAAAACGCAGACCAATGATATTACCAATCATAATGGAAGTATAAGAAAAAGGA
Organism: Neobacillus sp. CF12; assembly: GCF_030348765.1. Lineage (GTDB taxonomy): Bacteria > Bacillota > Bacilli > Bacillales > Cytobacillaceae > Neobacillus. The sequence continues at coordinate 2,266,639 of NZ_JAUCEU010000007.1, forward strand.
AGCGACTTTAATCGCTTCCTTTTCTTATTGTCTAGCTTCAGTGCCTAGGGGCTCGGGGTCAAAAGTCAATCCGTCAAGAAGGTAAAAAACAACCTTCTCGCCGGCTCGTCTTATGCCTGTCGCCACTGGGCACTAAGGGAAGCTTCTTAAAATATTCCTCGCAGGAACAAGAGCTGCGCTTGTTCCGAAGGCACTTCTGCTTTTCTTATTGCATTACCTTACGTTCAAATCGATCAATGTCTTCATCCGTTCCAATCACAATTAAAACATCGTTTGCAAGAATATCTTCATTTGCCTTTGGTGATACGATAATATCCATTCCTCTTTTAATCGCCACGATATTCAGTCCATATTTCTTTCGTATATCTAAATCAATGATTGTATGACCGCTTATCTTACTGTTAGCAACGATTTCTACAATACTATGTTCATCTGATAACTCAAGATAATCCAACACACTGCTAGATGCCATATTGTGGGCAATTCTTCTCCCCATATCTCTTTCAGGATGAACAACCTTGTCTGCACCAATTTTCACAAGTACTTTTTCGTGATAATCATTTTGTGCTTTGACCGTAATGTGATTAACTCCCAGTTCCTTTAGAATTAACGTGGTTAATATACTAGATTGAATATCGTCACCAATTGCGACTATCACATGATCAAAATTACGAATCCCTAAACTCTTAAGCACTGCCTCATCAGTTGTATCTCCCACAGCAGCATGAGAAGCAATCATGGCATAGGCATTAACTCTTTCTTCGTTTTTATCAATAGCCAGCACTTCAAAGCCCTCATCAGAAAGCGTCCGGCAAATACTCCCACCGAATCGACCTAAACCTATTACTGCAAAATTTTTCCTCACTCAAACTCCCCCAGCAAAATCAATTAACCTTTTTCATTTTAGCATATCCAAAAGTGAAAGATACTAATTTATTCGGTGTCTCTTCTTTTACGGAATTTCTTTATATATAGGTAAATTAGAACTGTCACTACTGCTAGGATTCCTAAAATAGGAAAATTACCAATCACAAACACAATGAAACCTGAAATAGCTGCTAACAGCATGTTGGTACTTTTCATAAATTGCTTTTTTGTTTTATCCCAAGTATTTAGATCTCCATCTTCAAGATTCGGCACAATAACTTTATTTTCAAAAAGTGAAATATGAACCGTAGACAATGAGGTCTGATTTTCTAAATATTTCATTCTTCCTTGTATCGTTTCAATCTCCTCTTGTACTGCAGCGAGGTCAGCCGAAATTTTCAGAAGATCTTCAGTCTTCTGTGCAGATTGCATAAATGACGTTAACCGTTCTTCCACTACTCTTTTAGATTTTAATCTTGAGTCAAGGTCAACATATTCTTCCGTGACATCTGTACCCGTAATATTTCTCTGCAAGACCTCAGCTGCCTGTCCCTCTGCATCATGCAAAAATGCTTGAAAGTCCTTTTGCGGTATTCGGACAGTAATTCGACCGCTTACCTGTTCAACTCCATCCTTAGAGACATTTGACTCCGAGATATAGCCGCCATATTTCACAACTTGCGCTTCTAGGTTTTGTAAGGTTTGTTCAAATTTCTTCACACGCAGCTGTAATTCTGCTTGATAAATAACCATTTGGTTAGGGACATCTACTTCCGTTGGGGCGATTTCCTCTTGTTTTGTACTATGCTTTTCTTCTATAGCTGGCTGGCCTGAATCAAACTCTGCACTCTTGTCACTACTCATCTGCACTTCATCACTTTTACTGTTTGAACTGCAAGCAGCTAAAATAAGAATCAATGATATTAAAGCAATTAATCTCATCTTTTTTTTCAAAACTGTAACCCCCTTTTTTCTATTTACTAATACCGACGATTAAATAATAGAATGGTTACAAAAAAATAAAAAACAGCCTATGACTGTTTTTTATCCCGCGTTTAACATATTGAATTGTGCTGTAACCAGCTTAAAATAATGCCCATTTTCGTCCATCAATTGTGTATGACTGCCTCTTTCAATGATTTGCCCATGGTCTAGGACAATAATTTGTTCAGCATCTCGAATGGTTGATAGCCGGTGAGCAATAATAATAGCTGTTCGATCTTTTAACAGTGTTTTTAATGCTTTCTGGATTTGCACTTCCGTCTCAGTATCAATGCTCGCTGTGGCTTCATCTAAAATGATGATTCTTGGGTTTGCAAGTAATGCCCTTGCAAAGGATAGAAGTTGTCGTTCCCCCACTGAGAGGATATTCCCCCGTTCTTCAACCTCAGTATGATATCCCTTTGGCAGTTCCTCAATAAACTTATGCGCTCCAACTGACTTTGCTGCCTCTATTACTTCTTCATCGGTTGCATCTGGTCTTCCAAAGCGGATATTTTCAATAATGGTACCAGAAAAAATAAAGGTATCTTGTAATACAACACTAATTTGCTGTCGTATACTTTTAAGTGATATATCTCTAATATTATGGTTATCAATCATTACCTCACCAGAAGTAGGGTCATAAAATCGGCTGATCAGGTTAGCAATAGTCGACTTTCCTGAGCCTGTATGCCCAACAAGAGCAGCAGTTTGCCCTGCTTTTATTTCTAAGTTAATTCCTTTTAGTGCTATCCTGTCTTTATCGTAAGAGAAGGAAACATTTTTAAACACGATTTCACCTTTTACTTCACCAATATCTTTGGCCATTTCATTTTCTGAAACAATAGGCTTTTCATCAAGAAATTCAAATATCCGTTCTGAAGAAGCCATCCCCATTAATAATTGGTTATAAACTTGGCCAAGACGAGAGATCGGTTCCCAAAACATTCCTAGATAAAAAGCAAAAGACACAAAAACTCCGATAGTAATACTTCCATTTTGAATTAAATGAGCGCCATACCAAATTAAAACGGCAGTACCAAATGCGTTTGTAACCTCAACCATTGGTCTAAACATAGCATTCTTATGTGAAGCTTCTCTCCAGCTCTCAAAATTCTCATGATTTACCCCTTCAAAGAAAGACATGTTTTCTTTTTCTTGTGTAAATGATTGGGTAACGCGAATTCCTTGGATACTTTCATTTAAATGGGAATTTAATTTCGATTGCTTCAAACGAACCGTTTGCCATGACCGACGGATATTGCGACGTAAACTTGTAGAAATAAAAAACATGATTGGTAAAATGACCATTACCGCTAAAGTTAGTGACGGACTCAACGAAAATAGAACGGTGAAAATTCCAATCAACAGAAATATATCCATTAAGGAATTGATAACTCCATTTGTAAATAACTCCTGTAGAGAATTGATATCGTTCATTATTCGAACAAGGATTGATCCAGCGGACCGCTGGTCAAAAAAACGATGAGACAGCCCCTGTACATGGGTAAAGAGATGCTTTCGAATATCGTAAATAACACCCTGCCCAAGTTCATTCATCCAGCGAATCCGAAAAATATTGGCTGAATATGAGATGATATAAAGGAATGCAATCATGCAAACTAAAATAGTCAGCAGATTCGTATCTTTATTTCCGATAGCTTTATCTAAGGTGTACACACCAATGAGGATCGGAATGATCAATCGTACTGCTGTTGTGATTATAACCATTAGAATGGATAAAGGCAGCAGTTTCTTCTGATATGGCTTTAAATAGCCAAACAGACGTGTCATTTGTGCCCAGTTAAAAGGCTTATCAATCACTTGGTCTACTGAATAATGAAATCGTTTTGAAACATGTCGATTTATATTCTTCTTGTTCATAAATTGCCCCCTTAACACATATTTGAGGTAACCACTGTCTTCTGATCTTTAAATTGAATATCGTAAATACGTTGATAAGGTCCATTATTCTCAATTAATTTTTCATGATTTCCTCGTTCAACTATCCTCCCATTTTCAAGGACAAGAATTTCATCTGCATGCTTAAGAGAGCTAATCCGATGGGCAATTATGAATGTGGTACGTCCTTTCATCACTTCTTTTAATGCACTTTGGATATTTACCTCTGTTTCCATGTCAACTGCACTTGTAGCATCGTCCAATATTAAGATACTTGGGTTGATACAAATCGCCCTGGCAATGGCAATCCTTTGCTTTTGACCACCTGATAACCCCATGCCCCGTTCTCCAAGGACAGTGTCGTATCCATCTGGTAACTCCATAATAAAATCATGTGCCTGAGCACGTTTGGCAGCATCCATAATTTGTTCTATTGTTGCTTCTGGCCGACCATATGAAATATTTTCTTTTATCGTAGTAGAAAATAGAAATGACTCCTGAAGTACAAATCCAACATTTCTTCTTAACGACCTTAATGTATAATGGGTTACTGACTTACCATCAATCAGTACCTCTCCACTCTTCGGTTCATAAAATTTGGTCATTAATTGTGTGAGGCTAGTTTTTCCAGAGCCTGTGGAACCAATTAATCCAATTACCTTTCCAGGTATCGCTTTAAAAGAAATATCATTTAGAGCATATTTGGAATCTTCATCATAACAAAGAGACACATTTCTAAATTCAACTTCGCCTTTCAACCGATCAATGTTTGTTAATTTAGTTTGTTCATTATTGTTGCTTACCGCCTCCAACACTTCTATTAATCTCTCTCCTGATGCCTTTGCCTGGGAGAATTGATTGATGACAAAACCAAGGTTAACAATCGGCCAAATAATGTACCAAACCAAGCTGTAGAAGGCAACAAGCTCACCAGGTTTTAATGAATCCTCCATTACAAGGAAACCTCCATATGCTAAGAGGAGAATAACACTAATATTCCCTAATAGTTCCATTAGAGGAAAATACTTTGCCCATATTGTGGAAGTAAATAAATAATTGTCCTTATAATCACTATTTGAATCATTAAATTTACCAATCTCATAGCTTTCTTTCGAGAGTGACTTTACGGTGTTTATTCCGCTAATACTTTCCTGTACTTTGGTATTCAATTTTCCAAAGGATTCTCTTATTCCTCGGAATGCTGGATGAACAGCACGATCAAACTTATAAACAACAATTGCTAAAAAAGGCAGTGTAATCAATGTGACAATCGTCAAGGAAACGGAATAATAAAACATGACGGCCACACTAATTACAATTAATAACAAGAATCGAAGTAATTCTGAAAAACCAAATGAGAGAAAAAACCGAAATCCTTCAACATCAGCCGTTAGTCGAGACATTAAATCCCCGGTTTTTGCATTATCATAATATTTAAATGGAAGGTATTGAAGTTTTTCGTATAAGGCATTTCTCATTCTATAGACTGAGGTGATGCCAAATAAGTCTCCCGTATATTGGTTGATATATGTAGCCACACCTTTAACAGCCATTAACATAATAAACCCAATTGCTAAGTATGGGACCCAATGATATTTACCTTTTAGCACCACTTCGTCAATCGTCACCTGCAGGATCATCGGATAGACGACTGTTATAAGTGTTAGCAAAAATAAAAAAGCAATCGAGTAAAGAAAATACTTTTTATATGGCCAGTAGTAAGGTTTTAATTTTTTAAATGTCTCCAAATGTTTCTCCCCTTTTTCACTATTTAAAATTTTTTGAATTAACACGTAATATTTAATATAACGGGTTTCGAAATATTTTTCTACCTATTTACTCCAATTTTTCAAAAAAAATAAAAAGGCGTTCGTTTAAATACGAACAGCCTTGTTGGATAATCTTGCCTATTCTGTTTTTTCTAATTCATCTAATACGCGGTTAACACGCTTTTCGAGCATTTTCATACCGCTGCCGCCCGCTTGGAAATGACGAAGTTTTCCCTCACGGTCAAATACATAATAAGCAGGAACATATTGATTTTCGAATGCCTCAGCTAGTTTATGTTCACTATCAACAAAAATCGGCTGATTGATTCCATGCTCTGCTGCAACTTGTTTAATTTGCTCAAGGTCCAAGTCCTCTTCAGATCTTGGCATATGAACAGCCACCACATTTAATTTATCTTTATATTGATCACGGAATTGATTGACTTGCGGCATAGCTTCTTTACATAGATAACAACTGACTGACCAGAAATGAATAAGGGTGGGTTTTTCTCCAACTAAATCTGTTTTCGTAACTTCTCCGTTTAACCATTCGACTGCGCCAGTTAGTTCTGGCATTGGCTCACGTAACTTCATGACGTATCTCCCTTTTTAAAAAAGACCTAACACCAATGTTAGGTCTTTTCTTTTATAATATGGCTTTGTTAATATAGTCTGTTGATTTGCGCTCCACTAAGGAAAGCTTCTTTGAAAAATCACCGCAGGAACAGGCGGTCTTTGCCTGTCACGAGGCACTTCGCTTTCCGCGGGCGCCGAGGAGCCTCCTCGGCGCTTTAGCGCCTGTGGGGTCTCCTCTGCCCCGTCCTCCCGCATGAGTCTTCATGCCTTCCGCGCGAATCAACAGGATGCCAAAACACCATTCAGCTTTAACAAAGCCTAAGATTTAAGCATTAAGTGTAGCTTGTCCTGGCTTCCAGTTAGCTGGGCAAAGCCCGCCAGTTTGTAATGCTTGAAGGACACGTAATGTTTCATCTACATCACGGCCGATATTGTTATGGTTCACTACAGAATACATTAGTTCACCTTCTGGGCTGATGATAAATAAGCCGCGAAGTGCAATTCCTTCTTCTTCAATTAAAACACCGTAGTCACGTGCAACAACATGGTTCGTATCTGCTGCTAATGGATAGTTTAGATCACCAAGACCATTATTTTTGCGGTCTGTATTAATCCAAGCAAGATGAGTATGAATGGTATCAGTAGAAGCGCCGATAACAACTGCATCTAGATCATCAAATTCTTCATAACGATCTGAAACTGCTGTAATTTCTGTAGGGCAAACGAAAGTAAAGTCCATTGGGTAGAAGAACAAAACAGTCCACTTGTCGTTTTTCATGTTTTCTTCTAGGCTTACTTTTCCAAATTCTTTGTTCGGTAATACTGCATCCATTTCAAATCTAGGTGCTTGCTTAGCTACCATACGTTCTGGCATGTCTAATCCCTCCAAATGATTAATTAGTTCCTTCATTGGTTTACCCTATTTTCATATAGAATAAACGACGATATGTAACAATCTTTTCTAATTTTCAGTTTAACATTTTTATAAAAAAGAATAAAATTATACGCCTTTTTGAGTATGTTGTAATCGATTTCCTTGAAACGTTATATAACTAGTCAGCATTTTAATTGCGACTTCTATCGCTTCTTCCTTTGGGTTTAGTTTGGCATGGTGTAAACCATACGGAGAGTCGACTCCGAGCCAAAACATTAAGCCGGGAATTTCTTTCAACATATACCCGAAATCTTCACCTGTCATTGCTTCTTTGCATTGTATAACATCAATGTTGGTTTGTGTTTTCATGAATTGAATGAAATCTCTCGTTATTTCCTCATCATTGTAAACTTGGTGGTACATAGAGCCGTAATCAATTACAGCATTACATTCAAAACTGGTCTCGATTCCTTTTACTACAGCATTAATCCGTTGCTTGACCTTCTCCATGGAATCATCAGAAAGTGTTCGGATTGTACCTTCAAGCCTTGCTTTTTCGGCGATAATATTTTGAACGGTTCCGCTTGTTATTTTACCGATAGTAATAACTGCACTATCTAAGGGATTCACATTCCGCGATATAATCGTTTGCAGCTGACCAACAAGTGAACAGGCCGCAATAATCATATCATTCGTTAAATGGGGATAGGCTGCATGTCCTCCCTTCCCTTTTAAATCAATAAATAGTTCTGAGGTGTTTGCAAATAATAACCCTTCTTTAACGGCTATAGACCCAACAGGATACTCTGGTGCGATATGTAGAGCAAAAATAATATCCGGTTTCCAATCTTGCATGATGTCGGATTTTAGCATTGGCTCAGCACCACCTGGTCCCTCTTCTGCAGGCTGAAAAATAAACAAAAGATCATCATCAATTGGGTTCTTCACATAATGTGTTAAAACACCAAGAGCTATACTCATATGAAAGTCATGCCCGCAAGCATGCATTTGTTCTGGATGGGTTGAAGCGAATTCTAATCCCGTTTCTTCAACAATCGGCAGACCATCGATATCAGCGCGATAGCCGATTGTTTTTGTAGGATTAATGCCTTTAATCTTTACAAATAATCCTGTTTTCCATTTCTTAATGGAAATTCTCTCTTGTGATAAGTTTTCTAAATACGCTAACAAATAGGCTTGTGTTTTATATTCCTGAAAACCTAATTCTGGGATGAGATGAAGATCTCGTCGAATTTTAATAAAAGGGTTCATTCTCTACTCACTCCTATACTAGAAAGAAAGCGTGGAAATAATCCACGCTCCTTTGTCTTAAGTCTATAGTTGGCGAAGTTCTTGCATAATTTCTGTTTTGGATTTTGTCTTCTCATCGATATCTTTAATTTTTTTAGCCGGCGTTCCTGCAACAACTGTATAAGGCGGAACATCCTTTGTGACTACTGCTCCAGCAGCAACCACTGATCCTTGTCCAACTCTAACACCTTCTAGAACTACTGCATTAGCACCAATTAGGACATCATCTTCGATAATGACAGGCTGCGCAGATGGTGGTTCAATAACACCAGCTAAAACTGTGCCGGCCCCAATATGACAGTTTTTCCCTACTGTTGCTCTTCCACCAAGGACAACACCCATGTCAATCATGGATTTTTCACCGATAACTGCTCCAATATTTATAACTGCCCCCATCATGATAACGGCATTATCGCCAATTTCAACTTGGTCACGAATCGTAACTCCTGGTTCGATACGTGCGTTGATATTTTTAGTATTTAATAATGGAATGGCTGAATTGCGGCGATCATTTTCTACAACGTAATCTTCTATTTTGGCTTGATTTGATTCTAATGCAGGATTAATATCAGACCATTCTCCAAAAACAACACCGGTATTGCCATTAATAAAAGTTTTAGAATTACTTCCAAAGTCAATTCCTTCTAGATCTCCCTTTACATAAACCTTTACTGGCGTTGACTTTTTGCTATTTTGAATAAAAGAAATAATTTCGTTTGCATCCATCATTTTCATAGTACTACCTCCAAATTTAATTAAAATTTACTTTACCAAACAACAGTTTGGAAAACAAGAAAAATAAACAACAATTATTATTTGCTTTGACTGCTATGTTCTTTAATTAGATCCACAAATGCCTGCACTTGTTTTAGTTGAAAGGAAGACTCATAGCCTAATAACCAAGTATCACGTTTAAGCGCATCACCATTATCATCAAGTAACGGAATTTTATAAATTTCCTTTTCGGTGTTATTTAAGGTAATACCAGGTAGAATTGAATATCCTAAACCATTAATCGTTAATTGCTTACAGGTTTCAATTTGATCCACTACAATCGTTCTTTTCGGAGAAGTTTTGAATTGACGCATCCACCAATCTTGGATTTCTTGATAATAATTAGAATCACTTTTAAATTGGATGAAAGGCCTATCTGTTTCCAGTAATTGTTCAGGTCTAGTAATGTCTCTATCAACTAAGAAAAGAGGGTCGCTGAATAGTTTAATCTTTACCCCTTTCCAGTCTGGCAATCCCCGTGTAATTCCAATATGTACTTGATCATCATATAGACTTTTCAGTATTTCACTGCTCCAGCCCGTAATAAGTGATATTTTTGCTTGCGGATAGGTATCACTATACTTTTTTAGAACAGGCGGCAGCCAATTTTGACCAACTATTGAAGCCACTGCAATTTTTAAAGTTCCGGATACGCCCGATTGAAGAGAGTGAATGGTCTCTCTAACCTTTTCTTCTTTCACCAGCACTTCATTTACAAATTGTATAACTTGTTCGCCAGCCGGGGTAAGTGATAGACCTTTTTGTGAACGGATAAAAATTCTTGTTCCCCACTCTTTTTCTATGGTTTGCAAACGTTGCGACAGCGCAGGCTGTGATACAAAAAGCCTTTCAGAAGCTTTTCGCATATTCATTTCTTGAGCTAAAACAGATAATAAGTGAAATTCAGATATTGAGGACAAAACCATCCACCTTTATTGGGTTAATAAAATTCCGCTTTACCTATTATATATAGAAAATTAAAACTTTTCATTAGAAAGCTGCTTTTTAATGATAAAAATTGCCCTGCATACATTATGCAGAGCCATTTTTTTGTTTGGGAATAAATGAAATTAGGATTAAACTAATAATAGCAAAGGTAAGAACAACATAATATACCCAATGCAGGGATTGAGTCAGCCCATCCTGTAATAGTTCCCGTACTGATTCAGATAAATTAGTCCGATCATCCTCTTTTAATAAAAGGTTTGCGGAATCCACTGATAGCTTTTCCTCCGACTGGTTTGCATGCTCGCTTAAATAATTGGCAAGCCGGTTATTAAGAATGCCTCCCAATAAGGCTGCACCAATTGTGTTTCCAAGATTCCTCATAAACATATTAGCCGCGGTTGCAATTCCTCTTTGCTGCCAACTTACAGTACTTTGAATGGAAACTATAAAAGCTGTCGAGGTTACACCCATTCCAAAACCTACGATAAGGGAGCCTAACGCTGCCCAGAGAGGTCCCGAGGAGCCTGTCATGGTCACAAATACTATACTTCCGCTAATTAAGGCTATCCCTCCAATTAATGAGGTCTTACGGTATCCCATAGAATTGAGCATCTTTCCAGAAAGCGTTGAGGCTATTGGCCACCCAATCGACATCGTTGTTAAGGTAAATCCTGCAACAATCGGTGTTTGTTCCATTACCCCTTGGACGAAAGTAGGAAGAAAACTTGATATTCCAATTAACATAATACCAGTGGTTAATGATGTTACATTTGCTACAAAAATAGATCGTTCCTTCCAAATATTAAAGGGCATAACGGGTTCTTTAGCCCTGCCCTCATGGTAGACAAAGCCAGTAAGTGTAACGATAAATAGGCCAATTAAGCTTAGTATTTGCCAAGACCCCCAAGACCATCGTCCTCCTCCTTCAACTAAAAAGAACATTAATGAGGAAACAGACACCGTTAATAAGAATGCACCTATGTAATCAATATCATGTTTTTTCTTTTCAACGTTTTCATGCAGAAAGAATCCGATACCAATTAAAGAAAGAATTCCAAGCGGGATGTTTATCCAAAATACATAATTCCAACTTACATACTGAACAAGCAATCCACCTACTGCAGGTCCCGTAACAGCAGAAATTCCCCATACACTTGCCAGATAACCCTGAACGTGTGCTCTCTCCTCTGCCGTGTATATATCACCTACAATAGTGGTAGCGATTGGTGTAACTGCCCCTGCCCCAAATCCCTGGATTAAGCGAAAAATAATGAGTGATTCCATTGAAGTCGCAAAACCACAGAGAATAGACCCAATAAGAAAAATAATAATCCCAATAAAGAGAATAGGCTTTCTCCCAAATAAATCAGATAATTTCCCATAAATCAGGACTGTTACCGCATTCATTAGTAAATATGCAGAAAACACCCAACTATATAGTGTAAACCCTCCTAAGTCAGCCACAATAGCCGGCATTGCAGTTGAAACGATCGTCGCTTCAATCGCTCCCATAAACATAGCTAACATAACGGCTGCTAATACAACCGGCCTATAGGTCTGCCCTCCTCTTTTAGATTGGGAAATTGAATCACTCATAATTCCACCTCGAATTTTTCGATAAAATAATACAGCCCCCTTATGGGAGCTTTATTTTTCACTCTTATTCATTTTGTTAACAGCTAAATTAAGTTGTGTTAACACTGTACTGCGTGGCAATATTCCTTCAAAATAACCATCTTCAGTATCGACACAAAGAAAAGGATGATTCACTAAGAGCCTAAGACACGTTTTGATTGAAGCCGTGTCCTTCACTCGTGGAACAGTTATATTCATAACCTCTTCCACTTTCTTTTTTTCTAGTTGTTCAAATTCAATTCGTTCAAGTCCAAGGATTGAATCCATTATTATCGGGGTGCTAATCAAACCATGTAGTTTGTAATGGGGATCTAGTACGGGTATAGCCGTATAACCACTTTTAGTTAGCACTAACAGTGCATGTTCAAGATTATTACCAACTTGCACATGTGCAACACGCTCGGACGGAATCATTAATTTTCGAATATCTATTTCTAAAAATTCACCACTGTGAAGACTTATCATCGCCGAAAACTCCTCAATGTTTGTTTTACCACATGTATATTCTACCATAGTTTTCGGAGAACTGGGTTTTTTTATGAAAACGGAATAAATATGTAAAGTGGATGCTGAACTCAAAAAAGATAGGAACCGTAATCGGCTCCTATTGAATTAAATCAAAAATTTCAATTGTAATCATATCTACATTGTCAAATTGATAACGTTTTGGCTTTTCCTTTTCATTATATATTTCTAATTCAAATGTTTCTGTTTTTGGATGAAATGTTACCTGACACTTTCTTTCGCCATTCACTTCGAAATAGCGTTGTGCCGGTTCACCTCCATTAGACTGTTCCTGAAGGTTTTTTAACCGTGTTAATATCCCTTGAAGCTGTGACATACGCTCCGTCTCCTTTCAAACACAAGCAAACTTTCTACTGTTATGTTTCTCTTTTAGCATTTTTCTTATCCTTATGGATTTTTTCCAGCAAATTAAATTCTGGTGAATATGCCAATATTAAAAGAATAAAATAACAGACAGCATCTGTCCATGTAAAAATGAATAAAATGGGAAACTTTTTTTATTAGTCGTTATTTTTAGCTTCGTTATAAAAAAATAGGCCTCCATTGAGGCCTTATCATAAATAGGTGATTGCAACAAAAAGGATGATAAAAAGAACCAAAACAAAAAAGATAACATATGACAGGAAAATCGGATTGCTCAAATAAACATGTTTTTGTATTGGCTTAGCTATTTTCGTATCAATATCTCCTTCAACAGCCTTTTGCTGCCTGGCAACAAACAAGGTATACACTAGCGAAACCGCAAGAATACCAACAATTACGATCGATAGTGCATTAACAAAGAGGTTCATAAGCGATTTCTCCTTTAATAAAGATACTATTAAATTTCCACTGTATGAACCATTCTATACTAGATAAGTTATAACAATTGGTCATTCTCAAATAAATACTGATAGGAAATATCAATAAACAAATAATCGTTTCCGTTTATCGGAATGGAAAACGTCCGTATGGTCTCACCTGTCTCAATATCACTATATATATCCGAGAGTATTCCCTTACCTCCATTTCTCATTTTGATGATATTTTCTAAAAAGTATGGACGCCAGCTCCAATTTTTTTGAATATATTCCTTCTGCGTATCCCAGCCGTTTACCCCCTTTAAGATATTGGAGGATTTTTGAAAACCATCTTCATCGCATACATACATTCGAAATGCAATTTGGTCCATTTCTTTAATAAGTGAAGTAAATAACTCTTCATAATTTGCCTTTTTATTTTTTATTATGATATCTTGTACTTTATTTTGAAAAAATTCTGCTGCAGAATAAATGGCTTCCAGTTTTCGCTTCTCATAAGCAATAAAATCATGGAATTTCCCTTTTAATCGCTCTTTTAGTAATTCACGTTCAATAAACTCCGGTGCCGGGGGATGAAGATAAAATCCTTGATAATATCTACCTCCATTTTTCCATGCAAACTGAAGCTGATAACTCATTTCTATATTTTCAAAAAGTAAGGTGGCTCCGATTTTCCTTGCTAGTAATGACAATGAAAATAGGACATCCGTAAAGCTTGCAGCAGTTGCATTTGATTTTAACGCTTGTAAATTTATTTTAATGATTTCAGGATTTAATTGACCGATTCGCTCAAAGTAATTTGTGTCACTATCGATACTTGCAATGGCAACTTTTATACCATATGTCCGATAGTATTGTAATAAATGATCTAATTGACCAAAGTCACCCTTATAATTACCCTCAGAAATTTCAAGCACTATTCTCTTTAAATTCAAGCCTCTTTTTTCAAAAGCCAAAAGTTCTTGTAGAAATGGCTCACCATGTCGATACATGAGTAAATCAGCATCACGATTCAGATAGATACTAACATCATCTTCAAGTTCAAATGCAAGCTCTAACGCTTTTTGAACTAACAATAGATCAACTTCATATTTATATTCGTCTGGAATTTGATCATCAAGAAAAAAGCTGCCTAAACTGATGATGTTACCTTCTGACACATATCTACCTAAAACCTCATATGCAATTACACGCTGCTCATCGGCACTAAAAATTGGTTGAAAATAAGGAATGACATTTTCAAGATCCGTTAGGATATCCAATGCATCCATTCAAGTACCCTCCGCAAAAAAGATTTTCCTCATTATACCATACCCTTATATACAATACGCTTAACTTTCATATCTTGTTCTTTTCCAAAAGGATACCATCATAGTTATAGCGGCACAACCGAATGATAAGACCAAGTCCATATGATTGGAGGAGACTACTGTGAAAAAACTTTGCTTACTCGTCTCAATCCTGCCACTGTTTGGATGTAATAATGCAGAAGATAAGGTTACACAACAATCTGACAAACAAAACTATACACAATTATATGAACAAGTACCGAACCCTAAGATTCAAAAAACTAAAAATATCTCTACAGTAACGAAGGATAACTTAAAGCAGCCTATTGCAAAACCGAATGTTGCTCAACCTGTAAAACAACCAGGCAAAAAAGAATCCATGATGCTGGATGTAGCATTAATTAAGCAAAATCCTGAGTTAAGATATGGTTGTGAAGTGACAAGTCTGGCGATGGTATTAAACTATGCAGGTGTAAAGACAGACAAAATGGATTTGTATAGGTCCATTCAAAAAGATCCTGACCCTATAAAAAGGGCTGGAAATGGAGATATATTAAATTGGGGTAACCCTGCTGATGGTTTTGTCGGAGACATGACGGGAAGACAGGCTGGGTATGCTGTATTTGACAAACCAATGGAAGCACTGGTAAATCAGAAACTTCCAGGTAGAGCAGTAAATTTAACAAACCAGCCATTTGAAAAGGTTCTAGAGCATGTTTCTGCTGGTTACCCTGTAGTGGTGTGGACAACAGGAGATTATCGATTACCCGACCGATGGGAGTCTTGGTATCATGGACGGCAGATCATTAAAACGCCACTTGATTTGCATGCTGTGGTACTTGTAGGTTACGATGCAAACTATGTTTATTTGAATGACCCGCTTTCTGGGAGAAAACAAGTTAGAGTGGAAAAGGAGAAATTTATTGCTTCCTGGAAAGCCCTCCAGAATCGTGCAGTCAGTTACAAATAATCATAAAGCAGCCAAAATGGCTGCTTTTATGTATTTTTTATCCTTTCTTGAATATGAACTATAGTAGGAAATTTTGTTTCTTTTTCATATAATACTTGCAAAATTGACCAATTTTAAAGAAAATACGTATGAATCTTTTTTTATATAGACAAAAACTTGGAGATAGGTTGGTAGATTATTTATGCCTAAAAAAATGAAAAGGAGAACTTTCCTGAAAAGAACTTTTGGGGCAATGCTCACTGTTTTTGGACTTGGTTCAGGCGGTTACTTCTATGCCAATCGAATTGAACCTTCACTACTAGAAATAACAAAACTTGAAATAAAACACGACTTAATTCCTGTTAGTTTTAACGGAGTAAAGATTGTCCAATTTAGTGATACCCATTTAGGTTTCCATTACACTGTAAACCAATTAAAGAAATTAGTTAAAAAAATTAATCAACTTCAGCCTGATTTGATCTTTTTCACAGGTGACTTATTGGATGAGCCAAATAAATATAATGAAATTAATAAAGTTGCTCCGATTTTACAGCAATTAAAGGCAACAATCGGTAAATTTTGTATTTATGGGAATCATGACCATGGTGGTTATGGATCAGAAATCTATAAAAATATAATGGAATTATCTGATTTTACTGTACTGCTAAATGAGTCCCAGATTATTAAGCAACAGGATGGGAGTTTTATCTCATTAGTAGGGATAGATGATCGAATGCTGGGAAAACCCAATTTAGAACTTGCGTTAAGCAAGGTACCTGAAAGTTCATTTAAACTTCTATTATCACATGCTCCTGATGTGGCGGATGAGGCATCATCCTTTCAGATACATTGGCAACTAAGCGGACATAGCCATGGAGGTCAGGTAAAGATACCTTTTGCAGGTGCTCTCGTAGTTCCTCCTTTTGCCCAAAATTATCCTGAGGGTTATTATTTAATAGGTGAAATTAATCCAATGTCGTTATATGTCAATCGGGGAATTGGGACAACTCGTCTCCCATTTCGTTTCATGGCTAAACCGGAATTAACCGTATTTACCATGATTTCTTCAGCAGCACACTAAAAAATCCTTACCATGGATGGATAAGGATTTTTTAATTTCTCATCCTTTAGAGTTAAAAAGTTCTCGTTTTTTACAATAATGTTTTTACTTTCTTGTATTTCTATTTTACAATTATATAATAATAAAGAAAAATAAATTAATGAAAATAATGATTATCGTACAAAAATTTTATAATGTCGAAAGGAGTACATATTTTGATTGATGATAAAAAATACCCCCAACCAAAAGGCAAGCTAACGACCGAAAACCTCTCACAAGCTCTCTTTATCGTTAATCGCCATGCGAAAACAGCACCAAACCCCAAATTTTTATACAAATTAAAACATGAATCATTAAAAAAATTAATAGACGACGGCAAAGCAAAAAAGATAGGACTTCATTTTTCAAAAAATCCTCGAAACAGTAAACAGCAATCAGACGTTCTCGTCGAATGCGGTCAGTATACTTTTCATATTCCTCCAACTAAGTCTGATTTTGCTGAACTCCCACATTTGGGTAAACTAGATGGAAGTGTGAGAAATCCAAAAACAACACTTTCACTTAACCAAGCAAAATCCATATTGCAAACCTATACAGGTATAACAGAAATGGAACACCCGCCTTCTAACCAACGAAATAACCGACCTTATCAAAAACCAATCTTTAAAAAGCTAGGAGAACGATATACGTAAAAAAGCCAGACTCATCGGCCTTTTTACGTATTTTATTGTACATATTCCTTTCATATTAGTGATGATTTTGTGAACTCTTTCACCAAATATAGACCCTTTGTTTCATCAATATTATAATACAATCATTAGAACAATAATTCATAAAAGAGGTGCCTTAGACATGAAGGGGACAGCAATTCTTTTTCAGGATAAGAGGATTACATTTATTGAAGATGTTGAACAATCAGTGTTTGAAGAGATTAAAGACCAATGTGGCTGCGATCAATGTAACTGCAAGCTAAATAATAAAATTGTTTCATTTGGTCCTGTTTCTCCTGTATATTGGCATGAAGACTATGTTGATTGGGATTATGGTTATTAGTAATACTCTATAAATTTTATATTAACTTCCCCCTTAAACAGCCTGATTCATATTCAGGCTGTTTTTACATTTTCCACTAAATGTAGGTTTGACATTAATTGTAGAATATTTCTATAAATCTGTTTATAATCAGAGTATTCATGAAAGCAAATGGAAGGATGAACAAGGGTGGAGCATTTAATCAATACCAAAGTTCAGGAGATTGAGGTTTCTGGCATCAGAAAATTTTATAATTTGGTTTCCCACATCGATGATGTTATTTCGCTGACAATCGGACAGCCTGATTTTCAAACACCTGAGCATGTGAAAAGGTCTGGAATTCAAGCAATAGAAGAGAATTTTACATCGTATACACACAATGCTGGAATTAATGAATTAAGAAGTGCAGCTTGCGATTTTGTTGCTAAGAAATATGGTCTTAGCTATGAACCAGAATCAGAGGTAATCGTAACAATGGGGGCAAGTGAAGCGATCGATATAACCTTTAGAACAATCCTTACTGAAGGTACCGAAGTAATCCTGCCTGGACCTATTTATCCAGGTTATGAACCCATTATTAGGATGTGTGGAGCAGTTCCGATTCATGTTGATATAACGAAGAATCATTTCCGATTTACTTTGGAAATGATAAAACCTTATATTACCGAAAAAACACGGTGTATTGTATTACCGTACCCATCAAATCCAACTGGGGTAAGCCTGACAGATGTCGAATTAAAGGAAATTGCAGATTATTTGAAAGAACGAGAAATTTTTGTACTAGCTGATGAAATTTACAGCGAATTAAGTTATGATCAACCACATGTATCAATTGCTTCTTTTCTAAAGGAGAAAACAATCGTTATTAATGGTTTATCAAAGTCACACGCAATGACTGGCTGGAGAATTGGCTTCCTATTTGCACCTCAATCTATCACTAAGCACATCTTAAAAGTGCATCAATATAATGTTTCGTGCGCTAATTCAATCGCTCAGAAAGCAGCCTTAGCAGCATTAACGACGGGCTTTAATGATGCCGTTCCGATGAAAAAAGAATATATGATCAGACGTGACTATGTTTACAATCGGCTAGCAGAGATGGAGCTGAATGTAGTTATGCCTGATGGGGCATTTTATTTCTTTGTTAAAATCCCCAATTCAATCGATCTGAATAGCTTTGACTTTGCCCTTAAGATGGTTCATGACGCGAAAGTCGCCGTTGTTCCTGGGAGTGCATTTTCAGAATATGGCGAAGGATATTTTAGACTATCTTTCGCCTGTTCCCTTGAAACGTTGGAAAAAGGGTTAGACAGAATGGAGAATTTTTTCAATAAATTATAACTGCCAAAAAGCTACCCTCACTGCTGTAGAAGTGAGGGTAGCTTTTTGTTAGCCTTTGTATCCACCATTATTTTTTGCTGCTTTTTCTTTTTTTGCTTTATCCTTATGGATTTTATTCGCTGCTGCAGAGCCCATTTCATGAGCAAATTCTTCATTTAATACAGCAGAATCAAATCCCTTTTTGTTTTTTTGCTGTGGATCATTCTTTTTTGTTCGTTTCGCCATTCTAAACTCCTCCTATTTCAACTTCTTTCCTAGTTTTTGATAGCAGGAGGAATTTATTCTTGGTTCAAGACTGCCAATATTTATAAAGAGCCTGGGTTCCACTGTTTTCCTCGCCCATTTCAACAAGTTTTTCATATAACGTTTTTGCCAATGTCAAACCTGGAACTTCCATTTCCATATGTTCAGCTTCATCTAGAGCAATTTTCATATCCTTAATAAAATGTTTTATGTAAAATCCCGGTTCAAAATTTCCATTTAACATTCTCGGTGCGAGATTGCTCAATGACCAGCTTCCTGCAGCACCATTAGTAATACTCTTTAAGACTGACTCAGGATTTAATCCTGACTTTTGAGCGTAAATGACAGCCTCACAGACACCAATCATATTCGAAGCAATTGCAATTTGATTGCACATTTTTGTATGCTGTCCTGCACCTGCTTTACCCTGATAAACGATATTTGTTCCCAGAAGGGTAAGTAAAGGCTTTATTGAATCAAAATCTCTTTCTTCCCCGCCCACCATAATAGACAACTTTGCTTCCTTTGCACCAACATCTCCACCAGAAACAGGTGCATCAAGGGTATGAATTCCTCTTTCTTTCGCTCTTTCAAATATTCTCATTGCCAGTGATGGAGCAGAAGTCGTCATATCGATAAGTAAACTGCCCGCTTTAGCACTCTTAATTAATCCCATTTCACCTAAATAAATTTCTTCCACATCAGAAGGATAGCCGACCATGGTAAAAATGACATTTGCTTTTTCAGCCATTTCCTTTGGCGATTCCACCCAAGACGCACCTTTTTCTAACAGATCATTAGCCTTTTCCTGTGTCCTTGAATAAACAAGTAATGGATAACCTGCTGCTAATAAATGTCCTGCCATACTTTTCCCCATTACACCGGCCCCAATAAAACCAACTACCGTATTTTCTGGAGTAAACAAAAGCATCAATCCTCCAACCCTAAAATTTTTACATCTCAATTATATATGGATAACGAGAAAAAAACCGGAACTAAGTACTTTCCGGTTCTCGTGCTCAATCTCCAAATTTATGCACCTATCTAGTTTCTCCTAGATAAAATCAGTATAAACAATATTTTCAAAGCTCTGACGAAAAATTTGTTAGATAGACACGCCCAAAAACTTCCTGATTATTGTATATTTCTATAGAAACTGCTTGGTTTTTTTCGATCATATTCTTTAAATCATGAATATGCAAATCTTCCTTAAATGGAAGCGGATCCATGAATATATATTTTTCACTTTTTCCTTTTACCTCTAAATATTCTCCATTTAAAACTTGTTCTTCACCATAAATAATTTCACGTTTTCCAATCGCCGCAGCAAGACGGTCATCATGAATGGTTACCTTAACTTTATATAATTCATGTCTATCTAAAATTTCATTATTAATTCTAAACCGAAACTGTAGTTCGTTGTTCTTTGTCAACAGAGCGTCAGCATAACGGTTTACAATTAGTTCTTTTGATAGGGGAAGTCCACAACCTGAAAGCATTGTTCCAATCATAATCATGCTCACTAAAACAAAAACCATTCTTATACTTCTCCGCATTTTTAACACTCCTTTATGTTTTTACCTTAACCAAATACTATTGGTAATAAACGTAAAATGAGGTTGATTATTGGAATCATAACAGAGAGGTTAAATAGCTATTAATCATGCCCCTTGAACTCGTCTATTCCTATTATACTAAAAATTACCTTTAAAATCCTGAAACGTAGAAGAAAAAAAGAGACAGAATAATAATTCTGCCTCTTCCAAACCATCCTATTTTGTTGCTGCATTTACTGCTTCAATGACTTGCGATGTAGTTTGCATATTTAATACCTGATTTGCGAGTTTCTCCATATCAGCTTTACTTAGCTTTTTAATTTGTGAACGTGCTTTTAATATGGAAGTTGCACTCATTGAAAATTCGTCTAACCCAAGACCAAGTAGAAGCGGTATTGCTGTTTCATCTCCAGCCATTTCACCGCACATTCCAGCCCATTTACCTTCTGCATGTGCAGCATCAATAACCATCTTCACCAATCGTAGAATAGATGGGCTATATGGCTGGTAAAGATATGATACACGTTGATTCATACGGTCTGCTGCCATTGTATATTGAATTAGATCATTTGTTCCAATACTAAAGAAGTCCACCTCTTTAGCAAATTGGTCAGCTAAAATAGCAGTTGATGGAATTTCAACCATAATTCCAAGCTCAATACGGTCTGACACCGTTTGGTCAGCTGCAATAAGCTTTTGTTTTTCATCTTCAAGGATTGCCTTAGCTTCTCGGAATTCATCCAAAGTTGCTATCATTGGGAACATAATCTTTAGATTCCCATAACTGCTTGCTCTGAGCAGTGCTCGAAGTTGAGTACGAAAGATATCTTGCTCCTCTAAGCATAAACGAATAGCTCGGAAGCCTAAAAATGGATTAAGCTCTTTAGGCAGTTGAAGATACGGAAGCTCTTTATCTCCGCCGATGTCCAATGTACGAACAACAACTGGCTTGCCATTCATACCTTCTAGGACTGCTTTATAAGCTTCAAACTGTTCTTCCTCAGTAGGCAGTTGATCTCTTCCCATGTAAAGGAACTCAGTTCGGTATAGACCGACGCCTTCCCCGCCGTTTTCAATTACACCCTTTAAGTCTTTAGGTGTACCAATATTAGCGGCTAATTCTACATGATGGTTGTCTGCTGAAACCGTTTTTTCATTAACAAGCTTCGCCCATTCCGTCTTTTGTGCTTCATATTGCTGATGAATATTACGGTATTCTTCCACAAGTTCAGGGGTCGGGTTAATATGTACTTCACCTTTAAGACCATCGACAATGACTAAATCACCATTGTTAATTTCCTCTGTAGCATTTTTTGTACCTACTACTGCTGGAATTTCCATGGAGCGAGCCATAATAGCGGAATGGGAAGTACGTCCGCCAATATCCGTTGTAAAACCAAGGACATACTGACGATTTAATTGTGCAGTATCGGAAGGTGTAAGGTCCTCTGCCACAATAATAACTTCTTCAGCAATCATGCTTGGATTCACTAACTGAACACCTAGTAAATGTGACAGAACTCTCTTTGTAACATCGCGAATATCTGCAGCACGTTCCTTCATATACTCATTATCCATTTGTTCAAACATCATAACAAACATGTCTGCTGTTTCTTTTAAAGCAAACTCAGCATTTACTTTATCGGAGTTAATTTTATCTTCAATAGGTCCATTTAATTCTGGATCAGTTAGAACAAGTAAATGTGCTTCAAAGATAGCTGCTTTATCTGCACCAAGGTCAATTTGCGCACGATCTCGAATTGCCTCAAGTTCTGCTTTAGATTTCTCGATTGCTGCTTTAAAACGATTTACCTCTGTTGCTACATCTTCTACTGTCTGTTTCTCAAATGATAAATTTGGTTCAACTAATCGATATGCTTTTGCAATGGCAATGCCATTAGAAGCAGCAATTCCTTGTAAAAATGTCATTACTCAGCCAGTCCTTCTTTTTTCAATAATTCTTCAAGGCTTCTAATAGCTTCTTCACTGTCACTACCTTCAGCGTTAATTGAAATATCTGCACCTTGTCCAATTCCTAAAGACATAACACCCATAATAGACTTTAAGTTAACTTTTTTTCCTTTATATTCTAAATTGATTTCTGAATCAAATTTGCTAGCTGTTTGTACAAGTAAAGTTGCAGGTCTAGCGTGAATCCCTGTATCAGCTATTACTTTAAATTGTTTTTCTGCCATCTTTAATCAATCTCCTTCATAATTAATGTAAAATGAAGCTGCTATTACATATCTAAACCACTTATAGTCATAAAAATAACTGAACTAATTGTTATATTTTCTCCAAAAGGATTTGAAGTATGTAAACTGTAAGCCCCATTTTACTATTAGTATTTCATACAATTGCAAGGATAACATTTTCAACCAACACAGACAACCTATATCATATTTTGTAAGCGCATTAAAAAATCGACATTTTGATTTTTTTTAAAAGTTCACAAATTTGACATAAATTTTGACCAAAATATGGAACAAAATGTAGATTTTGGACCACTAGGCAACTCAAAAGATAATTTCTAATTAGCTTCTAGGCTCTTCTAAGTATTGATATAGGACATCTCCACCTCGCTGTCCTATTCCCCGAAAATGTTTAAAGTCTTCCCTCTTAACCAGAATTTGGCGAAATTCCATAAAATCTTCCTTCTTAACGTAGTACTCTGAAAGTTCACCTGATTTTAATTTTTCTAAGATGTCTTCAACGTATTGATCATTCATTAACTCCACCACCTTTATTAACATTTATTTTATAATAAGGAAACGAATTGTAGTTAAAAATGAACCATTTTTATATGAAATTCATCTAATATTGTAACCGATTTCAATTTTCTTTTAAATTTATTGAGAAATTAACATAATTGTCAAATAAAACACTTTACGAATGGTAAAAAGTAGTGCAAACTGTTATTTAAACGAAGATTTATAGTTTGTCAAGTAAAGGAGAGAGACTAATTGAAAAAAGCAGAAGTAGGAAATGTCATTGAATTCCGCGGCGGACTTAAAGGGATTGTTGAGAAGGTAAATGAAAACTCTGTAATAGTCGACCTAACATTAATGGATAATTACCGAGACCTAGAGTTGGATCAGAGGACGGTTGTTAATCATAAAAACTATAAGATTGTAAAAGAAAGCGCTTATTAAATTGATAGCTTTGTAGATTAAGGCAGCCAAACCCATGGCTGCCTTTTGTTTTTAGCAATGTTCAGTAGTCAGTTGATTTCCGGTCAATCAACTGAGTGCCAAAATTAACATATCGCTTTAACTTAGCCTTATTTTTACTTATCTTGTCCTGCTTCTTTTAGAAGCTGGTCTTTTGATTTTACTTTTCCGTGAGGGTTTTGGTCTTGTTTGCGGACTGTCCATTCACGTTCTTGTTGGCTTTTGGATTTACTCATTATCCTTCCTCCTTTCCTTTGTCATTCCTATTTTTTTCAATTTCCTTAATCTTATTAGTGAAATCGTTTAAAAGTGTGATGTAATCATTTCCTTTCATAAATTATTTTTGTTAAAATGAATTTTATTGTTAGAAAGGAGGTTTGAAATGAATGAAGAACCGCTTTTTTGACCTGCGGCTAGTAACTGGGTACATTATTGCCCATGCTCTCATGTACTTTACCTTCTATGATCGAGCAATATTCTGGTATATTTTTACCGGTTCACTTCTTATATTAATCACGTATGCAATGTTTCAAGAAGAAGTAGATGATGAGGCTTCCTTTTTTAAATATATTTCTATCGGTGTGTTATCTGGATTACTACTCTATTCACTTTTTTGGCTGGGTGTCCAAGTCTTTGATCTACTCAATTTGCCTTTTGATAGTAGTGTAAAGAAACTGTACCGTTGGTTTGCGCCATCGTTATTTTGGCAATATCTTGCGTTAATTTTAGTAGCAGCACCTGGAGAAGAACTCTTTTGGCGTGGATTTATTCAAAAACGATTTCTCCGTTACTTTGGGACATTTGGGAGTATCATGTTTTCTGCTCTACTTTATGCTTCAGTCCATATTTATTCTGGCACCTTTATCCTAATGCTAGCAGCATTTCTTTCCGGTCTTATGTGGGGAGCCCTATATCTGTGGAAAAAAAGCATGCCGCTAGTGATTGTCTCTCATATTGTTTTTGACATCATGATTTTTATTATTTTGCCATTAAAATAGGAAAAGCACTTATCTTCTTATTGGACAATGCTTTTCCTATTTTTATGATTTATTCACCTTATCATTTAATGGCTTCATCCATAAAAGGATAAAGAAGATAAGGCTAATATAGCCAAACATGGGGTAAAGATTAGACAAAAGTTTACTATAATCAATAAGACTAATGATATAAGAAACGATAAAGATAGCTGAAATAGTAATAAATGTAGGAACTTTAACAAATTGTTTTATCTGTCGGTCAAGTCCATAAACGTTCCCAATCACTGATGTGAAAATTTCACCGTAAATAACAAGGACAAATATCCAATAAAAAAAAGGAGCTATTTGCTTCATAATAATCGCCATCGGTATCTCATATAGTTCTAAATTTGGAAGCATGATTAAGGTAAAATGGCTTGAGATTAAGATGACCGTTAAAGCTGTTCCACCTAAAATACCTCCCCATTTGATGGTCCAATCATCCTTAATTTCATTCGCAATTGGAACTAGCACGGCTTGTGCCAAAGCTAGGTTTAATGCTGTATATGAAAAAGGGGCTAAAATACTTTTCCATCCATCCTCCGCATGCGGTATAAACAACAAGTGATTTATGAAATCTGCCTGTTTAATTGAAAGTGACATTAGCATGAGACTAAAACAAACCATAATCGGTACAACAAATGAATTCACTGCAAAAAGCCCCTTTGTACCAACTAGCATAACTAAAAAGGACAAAAAAATGGTTATAAATACACCTAAATTTTTTGTGAGACCTAATTGTTCTTCAAATACAGCTCCTGCTCCTGCAAGCATCACTGCTGTTACTCCAAGTAGCATAAAAAGCATAATTATATTAATACCCCTGCCTGCCCATTTACCAAACAAGTGTACATTAAATTCCTGATACGATACTGCATTTATTCGAGCGGCAATTCTCATCAACTTGGATCCTAACACAATAAGGAGATAACCGCTCAATAATATACTTAAAAAACCGATGAAACCAAACCGTGAGAAAAACTCAACGATTTCTCTTCCTGTAGCAAATCCCGCACCAACAACAGTACCAACGTAGACTGCGGCGATTTGAAAAGCTGCCGACCAATTCTTTTTCACCTCATCTCCCCCTCAAATTCAATATATGTCCAATAGGACAAACAAAGACGAGCTTTTTTTAAAAAGAGAGTTCATGCAATCTATTTGAAAAAATTACCATAAGCAGACTACTTGAAAGTCAAAAAAGGTCAAAGTATACTATTTGCACAAGGTCAAATATAGTCAAAGTCAAAAACAGTTCATATTTTTAAGGAGGTTTTATTTTATGCTTTGTCAATTGTGTAAAGAAAACCAGGCCACAGTTCAATTAAAAATCAACATCAATGGATCTCACAGTGATATGAAGCTGTGTCATGAATGTTATGCAACTAATAAAAATAATATCAGTAATGGTTTAGCTCCTAAAATGAGTTCCTTTCCTGGTTTTCCATTAGAAGATTTATTCTTAAATATGAAGCCAAAAGAATCAAACCAGCCAAATAACCAACAACATGCTGCCGAGCGTAATGGCGGTGGCTTTATTGATCAATTTGGGCGTAATTTAACACAAATGGCCAAAGCAGGTCTTATTGACCCCGTGATTGGCCGTGCTGAAGAAATTAAACGTGTTATTGAAATATTGAATCGCCGTAATAAAAATAATCCAGTATTAATCGGTGAACCAGGTGTCGGAAAAACGGCAATCGCTGAGGGACTGGCTTTGAACATTATTGGCGGACAGGTACCAGTTAAACTAAGAAATAAAGAAGTCTATTTACTTGATGTTGCTTCTTTAGTGGCCAACACTGGTATAAGAGGTCAATTTGAAGAAAGAATGAAGCAATTGATTAAAGAATTACAGGAACGTAAAAATATTATTCTTTTCATTGATGAGATTCATCTCTTAGTGGGTGCTGGTTCTGCAGACGGTTCTATGGATGCTGGCAATATACTAAAGCCCGCTCTTGCTCGTGGTGAACTCCAACTTGTTGGGGCAACTACTCTAAAGGAATATCGCCAAATTGAAAAAGACTCAGCATTAGAACGGCGATTCCAGCCCGTTCAGGTAGCTGAACCTTCCATCGAGGCAGCGATTGAGATCTTAAAAGGAATTAAGAATAAATATGAGGACTATCATGAAGTTAATTATTCTGAGGCAGCATTAAAGGTATGCGTCCAGTTGTCACATCGCTATATCCAAGATCGCTTTTTACCAGATAAGGCAATTGACTTACTTGATGAAGCAGGCTCCAAGTTAAATTTGACTTCAAACGGAAATAGCAAGGAACAGATTGAGAATCGATTAAAAGAATTAGCTATACAAAAAGAGACAGCTCTAAAGAATGAAAATTATGAGTTTGCTGCGTCACTCCGAGATGAGGAATCATCACTTGAAAAATCACTTAATGATCAATCAGAAATGAACAGACCAATTGTAGAGGAATCCCATATTCAAGAAATCATTGAAAAGAAGACGGGTATTCCTGTAGGTAAATTACAAGAGGATGAGCAGCAAAAACTAAAGTACCTAGAGGAAAACTTAAATAATAAGGTTATAGGACAGAAGAAAGCTGTCGAAAAGGTTGCAAAAGCCGTTCGTCGAAGCCGCGCTGGCTTAAAATCAAAGAATCGACCAATTGGTTCCTTCCTTTTTGTTGGTCCGACAGGTGTTGGTAAAACAGAGCTAACAAAAACACTTGCAAAAGAATTATTTGGTTCGACTGAATCGATGATTCGTCTTGACATGAGTGAGTACATGGAAAAACATAGTATTTCAAAATTAATAGGATCACCACCAGGTTATGTAGGTCATGATGAAGCAGGTCAACTGACTGAAAAAGTGCGCAGGAACCCATACAGCATTATATTATTGGATGAAATTGAGAAAGCTCATCCTGATGTACAGCATATGTTCTTACAGATTCTTGAAGATGGGCGACTTACTGATAGTCAAGGAAGAACAGTTAGCTTCAAGGATTCCGTTATCATCATGACAAGTAATGCTAATATAGGACACAAAACAATTCATGTTGGCTTCGGAACAAATGAAGCAATTGAAGAAGCTTCCATCTTAGATTCCTTAGGGAGTTTCTTCAAACCAGAATTTCTAAACCGTTTTGATAGTATCATTGAATTCCATTCGCTTGAAAAAGACCATATCATGCAGATTGTTGATCTAATGGTAAAAGAGCTTCAAGAGACCTTAAAAGAGCAAAATATTGAATTTGCTATTACACTAGAAGCAAAAGAAAAACTAGCGGAGCTTGGTTACCATCCAGCATTTGGTGCACGTCCTCTTCGTCGAGTGATTCAGGAACACATAGAAGATAAAATTGCTGATTTTATTCTTGAGCAGCCAAAGACAAATCAATTATTCGCTATCATTGAGGATGGCCACCTAAAGGTATCTTCAGAAAATATAAAAGTTCATTAATAGGAAAAGCGAAGCCTGAGGCTTCGCTTTTTTTGTTAAAACTACAACTTTTGGTCATCCACAGAATTTAACCATGCTTCAATTTCGCCAACTACTGATTCAACACAGCCATCTTCAAAAGGAGAAATCAAATTTGCTTCTTTAGCCAATTTTGTAAACGACATGCTTCCGCCAAGCTTGCAAAGACTTACATAATCAGCCCATGCTTCTTCTTGGTTTTCTCTTGAGCGTTTCCAAAATTGGAAGGCACAGATTTGCGCTAATGTGTAATCAATATAATAGAATGGTGAATTAAAAATATGTCCTTGACGCTGCCAGAAACCACCATTTTCTAAATAAGTATTCCCGGCATAATCTTTATGCGGCAAATACTTTTTCTCAATTTCACGCCACTGCTGCTTCCGTTCTTGAGGTGTTGCTTCCCAATTTTCATATACCCAGTGTTGGAATTCATCAACAGAAACACCATATGGCAAGAATAATAAGGCTGAACTTAAATGTGAGAATTTATACTTATCAGTGTCTTCCTTAAAGAATAAATCCATCCATGGCCAAGTGAAAAATTCCATACTCATGGAATGGATTTCACAAGCCTCGTAAGTTGGCCAATTATACTCAGGGATCTCAAAATGCCTGCTTGTATAAACCTGAAATGCGTGTCCCGCCTCATGTGTCAGTACGTCAATATCCCCGGAAGTTCCATTAAAATTAGAAAAGATGAAAGGTGCTTTGTAATTCTCAATGTACGTACAATAACCACCACCAGCTTTTCCTTTCTTGGCAACAAGATCCATTAAATTATTATCTTGCATAAATTTGAAGAACTCTCCTGTTTCTTTAGAAAGGTCTTCATACATTTTTTGACCGTTTTCAATAATCCACTCAGGGGATCCCTTTGGCACTGCGTTGCCTGTTTTATAATTAAAGCCTTCATCATAGTATTTTAACTGTTCTACCCCAATACGTTCTTGCTGACGTGCTTTAAGTTTTGTTGCAATTGGAACGATAAACTCCTTCACTTGCTGACGGAAGTTAGCTACCATTTCTGCATTATAATCGGTTCTCATCATCCGGTAATAACCTAGTTCAACAAAGTTTTTATAACCTAATGCATGGGCAATCTCTGTTCTCACTTTTACAAGGTCATCGTAAATTCTGTCAAACTCTGTTTCATGCTCTGCTAAAAATCCAAACTTCGCTTCATTTGCCCGCTGTCTCATTTCTCTATCGGTTGATTCAGTGAAAGGCTCTAGTTGAGCAAGTGTCCGCTCTTCCCCTTCAAAATTTATTTTTGCTGAAGCAATCAGTTTTGTATACTCTGTTGAGAGACGGTTTTCTTTTTGCAGAAGTGGTACAATTTCTGGTTTAAATGTTTTTAATTGCCCCTCCGCAAGGGCAAATAATTGTCTTCCCCATTTTGCCTCTAATTCGTTACGGAATTTGGAATGAACAAGCTCTTGATAATACTTGGAAACCAGTCCCTCAATCTCTGGCTGGACCTCATCCATATAATCCTGCTCCGCTTTATAAAACTCATCATTCGTATCGACAGAATGACGAATATAACAAAGATTAAACATCGTGCCAATATCATTTCTAAGTCCATTTACTTCATCCATCGCTACGCTTTGCTCTTCTACAGAATTAGCATTTTTAAATTTGTCAATGGCCGCCTCAAATCTCAATGTAACTTCTTCTAGGTTTGGACGGGTATATGTATACTCTTCAAATCTCATTGAAACATCCCCTTTTAGTTATAAATTTCAACTACAATCAATTCAACACTAACCATTAATATTCCTTTAAAAAAGAAAAAATACGGCTTACGCCGTATTAAAATTTACCCGCTGGCAGTCCTAGTTTTTTTAACAATTCAATCGCATCCTGTTTTTCTGAATCCGTTAGACTCGACATTAGCTTATGAATCTGCTGTGCATGTTCTGGGAAAATCTCTTCAATAAAATCTTTCCCTTTGTCTGTAATTTGTGCAAACGTTACCCGTCTGTCAGAAGGACAGGCAATTCTTTTTAACATTTCTTTTTGTTCCAACTTATCGACAACATAAGTAATGCTGCCGCTAGCAAGTAATATTTTCCCGCCAATTTGCTGCATAGGTTGATCACCTTTGTGATATAAAAGCTCTAATACTGCAAATTCCGTTGGGTTCAATCCATTTGCTTGAATAACTTTATTAACATGTTCATTAATCGCTTTATACGCTCTTGAAAGAACAATAAACAGCTTTAACGATTGAGATACAGAATCATTTTCCATTAAGACTCATCCTTTTTATCAATCTTGTACTGTCCAGCTGTCGCCCTTGGACAAGGCACTTCCGAATTTCTAGTTATCTCGACTTCAAGATTATTATAGAAAACTTTTTTAGGTGTGTCAATTCAACTAAGTGTAACGATGGATTCTTTATTAATTATTCTTTTTTTCAATGTTTCCAGCATTTGATTTAGGCTCTCATCTCTATCCTCTGGTGAGATTTTCTTATGTAAAACTGAATAAAGAGTAATGTCTCTGAGCATAAAAAATAGCGGCATTTGCTCCTTCCATCCTTCTGGTAAAGAGTTGTGCTGTTCATACCCTTTAATGAAATGAGTAAGGAATTTCTTTGAAAACTGCTCTTGCTCACTTTTACCAGCACTTTTGTAACCATAAAAAATAGAATAATAAAGTGGAATGGCGATATCAGAGGCATACCAATGGTAGCTGCAATCATCAAAATCAAAAACATGAATGGATTCTCCATCATAAAAAAAGTTACCTGAATGAATATCACTATGGATAAGTCCAAAATTATCCTTATTCTTTGGGAGCGCCTTTAATTGATTAATTAACAATTTAGTATTCTTAATAATCTCATTCTCATTTGGAACATAATCTGCGATATTAAGTAATTCCTCATCCTCCCATGTTTGACGAAGCGGTATCTCATAACTTGGTTGGTAATCCTTTGTCACTGCGTGCAATTTTCCGATTTCTTTCCCCCAAGCATGAAATAATTGTTCATTAAATTCCTCCGATTTAATTTTCACTGGATTGCCAGGTACTTTTGAAAAAAGGCATGCATAAAAAAACGACCCATCCTCTGCTTGTTGACCTTCAATTATTTGATTATTAATTGATTTAAATACAGCGGGGCAATTTACCCTTTGATTATGTAAAAAATTCATCCAATCAAGTTCGGCATAAATTTCTTCCTTACTTCGGTGAGAACTATGTGTGATTCTTAAAATTACTGGTCCATCATCAAGGTAAACCTCAAAAACATAATTCTCGAAATCTCCCAGTTTTTTAACCTCCGATTGTAAACCGAAAGATATTAAAAATCTATTGAGAATTTCTTCTGTAAATAAGATTTCAACTGATTTCTCCATCGTACCCCTCTATTCATATATAATTTACTATCACTCTAATTATATTTAAATATTCCGAATTTGAAACATTCCATTTCATATTTTTATAGAATTTATGTAAGATAGGAGTAGTATAAGATTGATATCTTACTAAATCGAGGTGTGCATAATGGGTCAACCTGCGGCAGTGTCTGCAAAAGCACCAAAAGCATCAGACAAAACTATGTTTAATATCCTTTTTATCATTGGACTTTGCCACTTACTCAATGATGCCATTCAAGCTGTTGTACCTGCGATGTTTCCAATCCTAGAAAAATCAATGGGCTTATCCTTTACTCAGCTTGGAATTATTGCCTTTTCTTTAAATATGGTTTCGTCAGTGCTTCAGCCAGTAGTTGGAGTCGTGACAGATAAAAAACCAATGCCGTACGCATTACCGATAGGGCTGACCTTAACCCTAGGCGGTGTACTTGGATTAGCGTTTGCCCCTTCCTTTGGATTAATCGTTATTTCCGTAATTTTTATTGGCCTTGGTTCTGCTGTTTTTCATCCTGAAGGATCAAGGGTAGCATATATGGCTGCAGGTAACCGACGAGGACTTGCCCAATCCATATATCAAGTAGGTGGAAATACAGGGCAGGCATTGGCTCCACTAATCACAGCACTTATCCTTGTCCCTCTTGGTCAGAAAGGTGCTTCATGGTTTTCATTTGTTGCTGCATTAGCCGTATTGTTATTAATCTATATCGCAAATTGGTATAAACAGAGATTAGTAGGAGACCTCTCTTATCTTAATAAGAAAAATTCAGTAACACCGAAAAAGACAGGTCTGTCCAAGAAGATTAAACAGTCATTACTTTTAATCCTTTTGCTGATATTTGCAAGGTCTTGGTATATTTCAGGAATGACTAATTTTTACGCCTTCTATGCAATAGATGAATATTCCCTAACGATTAAGGAATCACAGTTATTCTTATTTGCCTTTCTAATCGCTGGTGCTTTCGGTACTTTTTTTGGCGGGCCACTTGCTGACCGCTTTGGGAAGAAAAAGGTTATTTCAATCTCCATGTTGGCGACGGTACCATTTTCCTTACTAATTCCCTTTGTCCCATCGCTCTTTGCGTTTATCTTTCTTACGCTTACAGGATTTATATTAATGACGAGTTTTTCAGTTACGGTCGTTTATGCACAAGAACTTGTACCAGGAAAAATCGGAACAATGTCGGGATTAACGGTTGGGCTTGCCTTCGGAATGGGAGCAATTGGTTCAGTAGGACTTGGATACATGGCAGACTTATTTAGTTTGTCATCCATGGTTACTTCGATTGGATTTCTACCCTTGCTTGGATTAATTGCCTTCCTCCTCCCAAGTGATCAATTGGTCCAACAATGGAATCAAAATAATTAGAAAAAGGATGGGTCCCATAGCCCATCCTTATTTGATTTCCTGAATATACATTAAATTTTCAAAAAATTTTAACATTTATCCTCAAAAAAAACTATAAACTATCATATAATATAGTTAGAACATAAAAGGGAGGGCAATAAATATGAAAACACCTAATTACCATGACTTCTATCAAAAAGCATTAATACCAATTGGTTTCAATGACCTGCTAACACTAAAGGAATTGGAATCCTATGACTTTGATTCACCTTCCACCCATTGGCTTATTGCAGTTGAAGGAGAGCAGCTCCCACAGGAAAAGATATATTTTAATTGGAAGGTAAGCATTTACCCTTCAAAACATGATGGTGATTTTAATTGGAAGAAACCTTTTTATTGTTCTCCAATGTTGGAGTCTATCGATCATGCACATGAACTTGCCTGCTCATTGGTTACTTCAAGTAAACTAGATCAACTTTCCACCTTAAACCTACAAGAGAAAGTCAGTTAATCCCACAAAAAAAAATCCCCTCATTGCTTCACCTTCTTTTTACCACTACATGTGAAATAACCTACATACAGTGCTAATAAAAAACTTCAAAAAAAAGTGCTGCCTGCAATATGCAAACAACACTCCATTTTTATTAAGCTAACCTAAATACTATTCCATGCCCGCCTTTTGGATATTCCCATTTGATATTTTGGTACGGGCAGCCAATCCTGCAGCTGCCGCATTCGTGACAGCCCTCATAACCAACTTGCATCCGCAAGCCTTCCCATTTATATACTTCTGCTGGACAGAAAATGGTACAAATTTTATCAGGGCATTTTGTTGCACAAATATCATTGTCCATTACGGTTAAATGTGACTTCGTATCAGCTTTAAAACGAAGAAGGTACTGTTTTTCTTCGATATTCTTAGTTGACATTATTTCACCGCCTTCCAGGCACGATATATATCTTGTATAACCTTAATCGTTCCTCTTTCAGCCGTAACACTCTTCATAATTTCTTTTTGCTTTTCACGTTTCGGTGTTCCATCGACTGTAAAGAATTTGCTCATCGCTTTGTTCATCATTGGGACATATTCTTTAAAATATTGTGGGTTATTTTCAAATGTGTGTGTAGCATCCTTATATTTCTCTAAATCTTTGATTATGAAACTATCGTAAAGCTTTCGACGATAAAGATTTAAACTAGACTCCGAATAGTCTCCACGGTATTTTGCCTCAATAACGGTTTCTGCAGCAAGTAACCCAGAGTGCATCGCCATGTTGGAACCTTCCCGATGAATGGCATTTACAAGCTGTGCAGCGTCGCCTACAACAAGTACACCGTTTCCAGCTACTTTTGGTACGGAACGGTATCCTCCTTCTGGAATGAGGTGGGCAAGGTACTCAGCTGATTCTCCACCCGCAAGCATCGGTTTAACCATAGGATGTGTTTTTAGATAGTCTAAGAGGTCGTATGGCTTCAATTTTGCCTTTATCATGCTGGAGAGAGTTGTACCTACCCCAATATTTAAACTGTCCTTATTGGTATAAAGGAAAGCTGTCCCAAGGTTTCCTTTCGTAGAATCTCCAAAAATTTCTATCGTACAACCCTGATTATCTTCTAAGTTAAAACGATCGTTAATTTTTTCTTTTGGTAGATTGATAACTTCCATAACCGTTAAGGCAACTTCATCTGGACGGAATTCTTTATGAAAGCCCAGCTGCTTTGAGAGCAGAGAATTTACCCCGTCTGCAAGGACCACAACATCTGCATAGACTTCGCCATTTGGCCGGTCAGTACGGACACCTATTACCTTTCCGTTTTCGACAATACATTCTGTTACAACTGTTTCATTGATTAACAGAGCCCCTGCTTCAACCGCCTTTTTTGCAAACCATTGATCAAATTGCGCTCGCAATACTGTGAAATTATTATATGGCTCTACACCCCATTCGAGACCTTTGTAGCCAAATTGAACAACTGATTCCTTATCCATCATCCAAAAGCGCTGCTCGATAACTGGTCTTTCAAGTGGGGCTTCTTTCCAAAACTCTGGAATTAACTCTTCCATTTGTTTCCGATACAGTACCCCGCCCATTACGTTCTTGCTGCCAGGATACTCTCCTCTTTCAATAAGCAATACATTTAAGCCTTTTTGTGCACATACAAGTGCACAAGAAGTCCCTGCTGGTCCTGCCCCAACTACAATTACATCAAATTTCTCTGGCATAGCTCACTTCACCGCCTTTTTCAGTTCTCAGCTGCTTAAATTGCTGGATTAACTTCGGTACAATTTCCAATGCGTCTCCTACAATTCCGTATGTTGCAACATCAAAGATTGGTGCATTAGGATCCTTATTTATAGCGATGATTAAATCTGAGTTTTTCATTCCGACAACATGCTGTATTGCCCCAGATAAGGCAATTGCAAAATAAATTTTCGGTGTAACGGTCTCACCTGTCTGACCAATTTGCAACTCATGTGGAAGCCAGCCAGCTTCTACCACATCACGTGTTCCTCCAACCGTAGCACCAATTGTATCTGCAAGTTCATAGAGGATTTGGAAATTTTGCACATCTCCCATCCCTTTTCCTCCACATACTATTACATGAGCCTCAGCTAAATTCGCCTTTTTTGTTACGTCATTCACAATTTGCAGCACTTTTGTCCGCATATTTTCCTCTTTGAGGTCTATGCTTTCTTCGATAATCTTACCCACTTTACCTGAATCAGGCTCAAGTGCCTTCATTACTTTCGGTCTTACTGTTGCCATTTGTGGCCGATGCTTTTTACAAAGAATCGTTGCCATGATATTACCGCCAAACGCTGGACGGCTGGCTTCAAGCAAACGACTGTCCACATCAACATCAAGCATGGTTGTATCAGCAGTCAAGCCTGTGACTAAATCGGTTGCCACCGCACTTGCTAAATCTTTACCATTTGGTGTTGCACCGTAAAGGATAATTTCCGGCTTATACTTTTCAACTAAAAGCATCACACCCTGCATATACGATTCAGTCCGATACTGCTTTAAAACTGGATGGTCTACCATGTAAACTTCATCTGCACCAAAAGCAATCACTTGCTTTGCTAATGGTTTCACACCACTTCCTAGTAAAAAACCACCTAGTGGAACTTGTAATTTATCGGCTAGTTTTCGTCCAGCACCTAAGAGTTCTAAAGAAACTCCTTCGATTTTCCCATCATTTTGTTCAATGAATATCCACACACCACGGTATTCATCAAAATTCATGCAAATCACTCCCCACATCAACAAGAATTATCTTTATTGTTTAGATGACTGTAACGTTAATACGTCTTTTTTCTCCATCAAGATTTCCATGAGTTGACTTACCTGCTCATCCGCGGAACCTTCGATTTTTTTTCCACCCTCTGGTCTTGGAGGTGTAAACATTTTTCCAACAATGGTAGGCGATCCCTTTAAACCAAGTTGAGAACGGTCAACATTTTCAAAATCACTTACTGCCCAAATTACAGGTTCATATCTAGCGGCTTTAATCATATTTGGCATCGGTGAGTATTCTATTTGATTTATTTCCTTTTCCACTGTTAACAAGCATGGTAATTCTGCTTGAATCAATTCATACCCATTCGATAATTTTCTTTTGATTAGTACCGTTTTTTCTTGTAAATTAACCTCGGATACCTCAATAACATTTGTAACCGGTGGTATATCCATCCTTCTTGCAATCCCAGGTCCAACCTGTCCAGTGTCACCATCTATCGCATGCTTACCGCAAATGATCATATCAATGGGAAGTTCCTTATTTATTTTTTCTAATGCCTTAGATAAGGCATAGCTCGTTGCAAGTGTATCGGCTCCTGCAAAGGCACGGTCAGAAATCAAATATCCACGATCCGCACCAATTTCAACACTCTTTTTTATAATAGCTGTTGCTTGCGGCGGCCCCATCGACAAAACGGAAATTGTTCCGCCTGTCTTTTCTCTAATGCTTACTGCTTCTTGTACAGCGTGAGCATCGTAAGGATTTAAAATGGCTGGTGCGCTGCGGCGGTCGAGTGTGTTTGTTTTGGGATTGATTTTTATGATTTTTGTATCTGGTACTTGTTTGACACATACGACAATGTGCATGTAGTACTTTCCCTCCCCCATATTTGCTATGTTAGTTTTGAAAGCGTTTGCCTTCCTTGGTTATAAAAAATGCCATATTACGATATATGAATCGCAACACAAGCATAGTACCAAACTTTGATAGATTTCTTTTTGAGAATTGATAAATTTAAGATTTGAGGTAAATTCTAGAAGTAGAAGATTTGATGGAATTCATGATGTGATTTTTTAAAAATAGCACTAATTTAACTATAAGAAATATTCAAATATAAACAATGACAAAAATCACAGTTTCTGTCTAAAATTGTTGTTAATTTATTTAGCACTATTCTTAAAGGTGAAAGGTTGAGGCTGGCATGGCGGAAGTATTTGTGGGGAGCGTTCTTTCTGCATTATCAACTGGTGCAGGTGCTCTAGTCGTACTGTTTATTAATCAATCGGTTACACACCGGTGGATGGATATGTTATTAGCTTTTAGTGCAGGAATCATGATGGCTGCCTCGACAATCGGGCTTATACCTGAAGCGTTAAAACTGGGGGGTTTTGGCTCACTTACAATTGGAGTATTTTTTGGGGTCTTAGCGTTAACTACTCTTGAAAAAAGAATTCCACATATTGACCTAGAACATAACCGATTTGGACTAAAATTTGATGAAAAGGCCATGTTAATCATTGCAGCCATTACACTTCACAATATTCCCGAAGGATTATCGGTTGGTGTCAGCTATGCTTCACAAACAGCGGATACGGGGAATTTAATCGCATTGGCTATCGGCTTTCAAAATGCGCCAGAAGGCCTTCTTGTCGCCCTATTTTTAGTCAATCAAAAAATCAGCAAGCTTAAGGCCTTCATATTGGCAACCCTAACAGGTGCTATTGAAATTGTCACATCATTCATAGGATTTTATTTAACTTCTTATGTCCAAGGGCTCGTCCCATTTGGTCTTTCATTTGCGGCCGGTGCAATGTTGTTTATTATTTATAAGGAGTTAATCCCGGAAAGCCATGGCGATGGCAATGAACGGGTATCAACTTATGCATTTATAACCGGTCTCTTAGTAATGGTTTTTTTGATTGATGTTTTTTAAACATTCCTGAAAGCTATACAAATAATTTCGGCCAAATCATCGTCATTTGTTTAAATGTAAACTTCACTTCTTCATTTGGCCTAGAAAATTGCTGGGATGCTTTTTGATACTCGTTTATTAATATGTCTAGTTCCTGGCTGTATTTGATTGTTTCTTCACATGTAAATCCTTTTTTGTTCGCACAGTTTATCATCATGGCACGTTTAACTTTTATCGCATTAAGCATCTCAGAAGGGTTATTACTTTCGATATACAATTTTCTCCACCTACTCCTTACTCTTTTACACTAAACTGCTAAAAATTTGATTACTTGATGAATTATGACAAGATTTTAAACAAAAGTAAATACTTTCGCAAAAGTAGACAAAACAAGCATTTTATCTTATTTTTCGACAAAATTCACGAGTGTTTTTTTGTTTTTACGACATTTTTCATCCTTTTTTCGGTAACGTTTTAGTAAACTTTTTTACTAAAAAGGCTAAAAAAAAAACCAGCTGTCAAGCAGCCAGTTTTCATAAATTATTGATGAATTTCTTCTTTCTCGTAAATCGGTACCCAGCCTTCTGTTGTTACGAAAATTCGAACAGCTACTACTTTACGATCTTCTTCTAATGTAAAATAATGTCTTGTATTCTCAGGTACAGAAATTAAGTCACCTGGATTAAGGTGAACTTCGAAAAATTCCCCATCCTTTCCTTGAATAACAAAGACCCCATGACCGCTTACGATAAATCTAACTTCGTCATCTGTATGATGGTGTTCATTTTTAAAGTTTGCCAACAAAGTATCTAGGTTTGGAGTATGATCGGATAAAGAAATTACATCTTGTGCTTTATACCCTCGGCGGGCAGAAATATCTGAAATCTGTTCTGCAAATACATTTAAGATTTCTTCTTTCTCATCATCACTTAAAAGGTACTTCTCCACAAGTGCTTCAGGAAGTTTAGCAATATCCCAGTTTTCATAAATAACTTCTTGTGAAGCTAGAAAACTTGCTACTTCTTCTTGATTTTTGATTTGTTCTTCTCTACCTTGAAATGTAATGTATGCCATGGAATATCTTCCTCTCCTAAAAATAATTAAATTGCTTTAGATAATTGAGATGACTTATGCTCTAGTAGGCGCAATTGGTATTTAAATAAGAACTCAGATGCCTCAAGTATTTTTTTTGCCTCAAATGCATTTTTTCCCCAAACTGTTATTCCGTGATTACGGATTAACACCGCACCAGAATCTTCTTTAACATACTCTGAAAATTCGCTCGCAAGCGTAGGTATATGAGCATGGTTTTTAATAATAGGGATTGTCAGAACTGCGTCCTCTTCCCACTTATCAAATGCCTTTATTAGCTCTTGGCCTTTAAAAGTTACCGCGCCTTGATCCCCATATAACTCCGATATCACGTTGTTATCAATTGTATGAACGTGAAGGCTGCAGCCTGCTTTTGTTTTTCGATATATTTCGACGTGAAGCAGCGTTTCCGCTGAAGGTCTCAAATGATTTTCTTCAACTGCTTTCCCAAATTCATCGACTAGAAGAAAGTCCTCTTCTGTTCGTTTACGCTTATCCTTACCACTCGCAGTCACCAAAAATTGAAGAGGTGTATCACTAACCTTAATAGCAAGGTTGCCGCTAGTTCCCATGAACCAATCCCGCTCAGCTAATTCATCCTTTATATCTGCTAACTCCAGCCATTTTTCCTTTAACATGATGTTCTTTTCACCTCTATCCGATTTTTGATTGCTTCAATACATTCATAAAAGGTAGTAAACCCCTTGTAATTTAAACCCCATTCAGAACATTTTTCCTCAAGTAAATCTCTAGCCAACACAAAATCTGCTTGTTTCGCTGCTTCAAGATCTGTAACCGAGTCACCAATTACGATTGTAAAGATGTCATTATCTTGGTTTATTGTACGGATAATACTTGGTTTACAACATCCGCATTCATTCTGACATAAAGAGTCACATGTATAGGGCCAAAGTATTTTTATGTTTTCTCCTGAAAAATCACTGTGATTACAATAAATCCCTTCAAACGGACCATATTTTTCAAGAATTGGATAAACAAAGAAATCAATTCCGCCGCTTACTATATAAAGAGGGATATTTTCTTGTCTGGCAAATTCAACAAATTCTGAAAACCCTTCTCGTATTTTGGCATTTTCAATTGCAAACTTTGTAATTTCATCTCTTTTTTCACTTGGCAATCCGGAGAATAATTTCCCTACGCCCTCACTTATTGAAATTTCTCGAGATAATATCTGGTCTTTAATCTTTTCCCAATTTGGAGGAGAAAATCTCTTCATGATTGCAATGATGTTATCACTTTCAGTTATTGTTCCATCAAAATCACAGTAGATAACAGGCTTCATTTAAACTGACACCTCTGGATTTCCCCATAGCTGTAATGCAGTTTTTAATTCAGGATACATCTGGGCACCTTCTGCTAATGTCTTACCATTAAGATTCACTTCAATCGCTTGTCGGAAGGCAAGGCCGCCGCCGCGAGCACCATTAGGATGACCATGGACACCACCGCCAGCATTGATGACAGATTCTATACCAAAATCATTCATCAATAGTGGCACCAACCCAGGATGGATTCCTGCAGATGGAACTGGAAACGAAGTTTTAATAGTGTCTGTTTTTGTTAATTCTTCTGCAATCGAAATCGCTGAGGATTTCTCCAATGCCACTGTTCCATATGGTGATGGAAATAATGACAAATCAGCACCCGCAAGTCGAAGCAGCTTCCCAAGTAATAAGGAATGAGATAGACCATAATGAGATGAGGATGTTAACGCACCACTTACAGCAGGATGAGCCATTAATGGTAAACCTATTTGATCATCCTCTCGTAACTCTTGTAGTACATCCAACCCGTAGGCAAAAACATTAAATAGTAGCAAATCAGCACCAAGCTCTTTTGCTTTCCTTGCTTTGTCTTTTAACTGGGACGTACGACCGGTTAGGTTAACAGCATATAAAGTGCGATGTCCTGTTTGTTCATATACTTCTTGTAACACTTTTTTGCCTTCTGTTATTCTTTTTTCAAATGGAGTTAGTTCATTTTCAAAGAGAATCTCGTCATCCTTAACAAAATCCACCCCACCTAGAGCTTGTTGCTTTAGCTGTTCTGTTAGGAAAGTTAAATCCTTCCCAAGAACACCTTTAAAGATGCTCATTAATAATGGACGGTTAAAAACTCCTAGCTTTTCTCTTAGTCCGTCAATCCCAAATCGTGGACCAGGGAAATTACTTTTCAATTGTTCGTCAAACTGTAAATCAATTAACTTTATTCTTCCGTCTAATGAAAGTTTTCCAAAGACAGTAGTTAAGATTGCTGGCATATCATTTGAAAAATTAATGGTTGGATAAGCAATTGTGATAATCGATTGCTCCTCATTTAATGCTTCAGTCGAAATGACTCTTCCTTTGTGCTTTCGTAATTGACTCTGTTCTAACTCAGGTAAATTCGTCCATGAACCGACAGTCAATCCTAAAGCAATATCCTCAGCTTTTTTTGCAAGATTTTTTTCACCATGGACTAGATATGATGCTATTAATTCAGACAATTTTATCATCCTTTCTCAAAAAACATAAAAACCTCTTCTAATAAAGAAGAGGTTAGCATCGCAAACTAACATCTTCTCATCTTTTCAGCATTTTGCTGCAAGATTTAGCACCGTGCCTAACATTGTGTTGTGTTAAGTCGGTTGCCGGGCTTCATTGGGCTTTTCCCTCCGCCTGCTCTTGATAAGAAAACGATCGTAGTATTTACTTTTATGATGTTGATAAACTATATTTTGCATTATCCCAAGAATTATATTTTTTGTCAATTTATTTTTTAAAAATTTCTAACATACTAATTCTTCTAACTGCTTCTTCCAGACGTTCCTCACTTGTAAGCAAACCAACCCGTACATAGCCTTCTCCTAGTTCACCAAATGCAATCCCAGGTGCCACAACAATATGTGCTTGTTCTAGGAGAATATCAGCAAATTCAGTTGAGCTTAGGCCTTCAGGGACCTTTAGCCAGGCAAAAAATGAGCCCTTTGGTGCTGTCACATTCCAGCCAAGCGAACGAAGTCCATCTATTAAAACATTTCTTCTTCGCTCATAAAGACCGACTAATTCTCGAACGCAATCTTGTGGACCTGTTAATGCTTCGGCTGCCGCCTCCTGAATGCCGCCAAATATACTGCAATATAGGTGGTCTTGCAGGAGCTCGATCGCTGAAATAACACTACTATTACCTACTGCAAAGCCAACACGCCATCCTGCCATATTGTATGTTTTTGATAGAGTATATATTTCAATACCAATGTCCTTTGCCCCCTCCGACTGCAGGAAACTTAACGGCTTGTCTCCATCAAAACCAATTGCGCCATAAGCAAAATCGTGAACCACACAAATATCATGTTGATTGGCAAATTGGACAGTTTCTTCAAAAAATTCTTTAGTTGCAGTAGCCCCTGTTGGATTGTTAGGATAATTAAGGAACATTAATTTTGCCCTTTCAATAACATCAGAAGGAATTTCGTTCAAGTTTGGTAAAAAATTATTTTTTTCAAGCAATGGCATTGTTACCATTTCCGCTTTTGCCAGCGCTACCCCAGATAGGTAATCAGGATATCCAGGATCTGGTACAAGCATAGTATCACCTGGATTTAATAAGCATTGTGGGATTTCTACCAAACCCGCTTTACCACCAAATAAAATTGCGACTTCTTTATCTGGATTGATTTGGACATTGTATTCTCTTTGATAAAAGTCTGCTGCTGCCTGCTTTAAATAACGATAACCCTGAAAGGGTGAATACTTATGGTTTATTGGATTCGCTGCAGCCGCCTGCATCTTTTGTACAATATGCTGTGGGGTTGCTTGATCAGGATTCCCCTGACCTAAATTAATAACATCATAGCCTTTTTCAATGTATTCCCCAGCTTTTTTTACTAAAGAAGCAAAAAACTGCTTTGGGAGGTTATTTAATAGTTCGGATGTTGGAAAATGTTTCATCTCTTCACCTGCTCAATTTATTTCATTTTGTAGTTGAATTCTAGTCACAAATGATATAACTTTTAATACATCTTGTAAAGAAAAAATTCCAAAATTTCAAATGAGGTGAAAATTGATGAAATTTAAAATAGCTTGTTTGCAAATGGATATTGCCTTTGGAAATCCAAAT
Organism: Neobacillus sp. CF12; assembly: GCF_030348765.1. GTDB lineage: Bacteria > Bacillota > Bacilli > Bacillales > Cytobacillaceae > Neobacillus. The sequence continues at coordinate 2,309,805 of NZ_JAUCEU010000007.1, forward strand.
AAAAACTTTCAAAAAGCAGAAAAACTAATTGCAGAAGCGATGAAGGCAAATCCTGATATCATTGTTTTGCCTGAGTTGTGGACAACAGGATATGATTTGACACGCTTAGACACTATAGCAGATAAAAACACAGTCACAACCATTGAATTTTTCAAAATGGCAGCTAAGAAATATCAGGTACACTTTGTGGGAGGATCGGTTGCGAATCAGGTTGATAATAGTGTGAGGAATACTCTCCTTATCATCGATAAAAATGGCCAACTCGTTCATTCATATAGCAAACTTCATCTATTCAAATTAATGGATGAACACCTATATCTCGAAGCAGGCGTTGAGAAAGGTTTATTTGAGTTAGAGAATCGCACATTCGGAGCTGTAATCTGTTATGATATTCGTTTTCCTGAATGGATTCGTGCACATACTGCTAATGGAGCAGAAGCCCTTTTCGTTGTTGCCGAGTGGCCTGCTGCACGGCTATCACACTGGAGAGCACTTCTGATTGCTAGAGCGATAGAAAATCAATGTTTTGTGATTGCTTGCAACCGTTCCGGCCATGATCCAAATAATGAATTTGCCGGCCACTCCATGATAATTGATCCATGGGGAGAAGTAATTGCTGAGGCTGGAGATAAAGAGGAAATAATGTCGGCAGTAATTGAGTTAGATCGCGTGAAAGATATTCGTAAGCAAATTCCAATCTTTGAAGATAGAAGACCAGATTTATATTAATCGAAAAAACCACTTCAATATTTAAGAAGTGGTTTTTTTAAAGACTATTCATTAGGTTTAAAGGTAAAATCAGATGAAAAGTAGTTCCTACACCCTCTTCGCTTTCAACTTGAATACGCCCTTTATGTTCCTCAATAATTCGATAACTGACCATTAATCCTAGACCAGTACCTTTCTCTTTTGTGGTATAAAAGGGTTCTCCGAGCTTATTAATTTTTCCCTTTGGAATCCCCATGCCTTCATCTTGAATCGATACCTGTAAATACTGTTCATCAACAGCATTTATCGAAACTTTAATTATCCCACCGTCTGACATGACTTCAATCGCATTCTTTATTAGGTTAATAAAGACCTTTTTTAATTGGTTAGGTTCACAATATAGTAATGACAAATTGTCTTCGTAATGAGTCTCAAACTGAACATTGTAAAGCACCGCTTGGGCGCTCAACAAATCAATCGTTTCCCTCATAATTTGACAAACATCTTTCTCCAGAAATCTAATTTCTTGAGGTTTTGCAAGGATTAGAAACTCATTAATTATAGAGTCAATTCTTGCTAACTCAGAGGTAATGACATCATAATACAAAGGATGCTCGGCTTTAATACATGGTTCAAGTAATTGAATAAACCCTTTCAGCGCTGTCATGGGATTTCTTATTTCGTGCGCAATCCCTGCCGCAAGTTCTCCAACAATGTTTAACCGATCCGACTTTCTTAATTGTTCCTGCATCTCAGCTTTTTCAGTTACATCAATAATAACAGTAAGATTCAAACCATCAATAATTTCAAGCTTTGTGGAGTAATCAAAATGTTTAATACTCCCATCATGCCATTTAATGACCATTGACGAATGCTTTTTACCATTAGTGGTTACTTGTTTAATATGATTAATAATTTCCTGCTTTTTATCTTCGATCGAACTAAAAAAATCAAGTAAAGATCGACCTAACAGTTTTTCCTTTGGAAGGTCAAAGATTCTGACTGCAGAGCAATTGATATCCACAATATGATACTTTTCATTCCATAAAATCAGTCCGTCCATCGAATCTTCAAATATTCTTCGGAATTTTTTTTCACTTTCCCACAATTCCTTTTCCATCAAAGTGAATTCATGTGAGGTTTCAACTTTTCCTTCTATACTTTCAATGTCACTTATAAATGATAATGCCTGATTCTGTTTCGCTGCTTGCCCCACTTACTCCACCTGCCCCATGAAACCCAAAATAAGGTAATATTATCTATATCTATATTCTACATTATAATATAAAATCCTTTTTGCTTGACAAGAAAATAAGAATATTGTCGGTAGATTTTTTGGGAAAATAAAAAAGGTAAAGCGCAAAATTCCCCGCTTTACCTTTTTTTCATTTAAAGGAATGGATTTTCGTGCTTTGCTTTAAGGCGCTGCCATCTCTTTTCCACTTCTGCTTCAAATTCTTCTAAAATAGCTTTGTTTTCCTCTTTCAGAAGATGTTTTGTTTTACCCATATATTTAAGCCATTCAGAGATAGCTAAACGTTTATTTTTATCTTCCGGGTTATAAGTTATGGTAGTCACACCCTGTTCTACCTCATAAAGTGGGAAGAAACATGAATTTACGGCTCTATCTAATATAGTTGCCCCATAGCGGTCTTCAGACTTCCAGTTAAGCGGGCAGGTAATCAAGATTTTACCATAAACGGTTCCTACATTTTGAGCATACCATTGTGCTTTTGCACCTTTTTTAATTAAGTCTTGTGGGAAAGCTTCCGCGCCAGTAAATACATAAGGAATATTGGTTGCCGCCATAATTTGTGCCGTATCTTTATGATGGAATCCTTTTCCTTTTTGGGATTTTCCAACACCTGACGTACTTGTCATATGACCTAGCGGGGTTGAATATGACATCTGTGAACCTGTATTCATATATCCTTCATTATCATACTCGAGCATGATCAGTTTATGACCGCGGAGGGCAGTACCTATAGCAGAGCCCATTCCGATGTCCATACCACCATCCCCAGTAATCATAACAAACGTTGCATCATCAGAAACTTCAACCTCTCCACGGCGTTTTAATTCAAGGAATGCTTCAAGTGTGCCCGATAAGGTAGCTGCACCATTTTGGAAAAGGTTATGAATCATTGTTTGTTTATGAGAACTGTGAGGATAGGAAGTGGTGGTTACATAGGCACATCCAGTTTGAAATAATGTGACAATGTCACCTTCTATCCCTTTAAAGAACAGTTCTAGCCCAGCAAATATACCACAGCCTGGACATGCTCCATGACCTGAGGCAATACGCTTTGGTTTTGTGGTAAGCGCACGGAGGGGTGGTATTTTCACCTTTAGTTTATTTGTTGCCTCATCCATTTTCACATCTATTAATCCCGTTTTATACACACCACCATGTTGTGGTGTGATAACAGGCTTTAGAATTTTCTCGGGATTACCTGGTACATGTCCATAATAATCAAATGGCTTTTCAGCAAATCCTTTTTCCATTGCTTCCATTGTCATCTCGAAGAATTTTTCGGCATCACTTGGGTAGAAATCCTTACCCCCAAGACCAAATACACGACTTAGTACAATTGTTTGATTATTTCGATCCTCTTGAAGGGCTGATTTCACTTCATGAGTTAAATTCGGACCATTTGCACCATATGAATCTGCTCGTTCACCAACTAATAGTGCCTTCACATTTTTTAATGCTTCACGAATTTCCTTCGCTGGGAAAGGACGAATAATAGTTGGACTGATAACACCAGCCTTAATACCTTTAGCACGTAATTGATCCACAACATCTTTTGCTGATTCAGCAGCTGAGTTTAATAAAAATAAAGCAACCTCAGCATCTTCCACTCTATATAAATCCAATACTGAATATTCACGTCCAGAAATTTTGGCATATTCTGCTGCCACCTCTCTGTAAACCTCACCAGCTGCGTAAATGGCTTCAGATTGTTGAAAATGATTATTGATAAGGTCTTCACCATTCATATGGGCACCGATTGTTACTGGCTTCTTCGGATCCCTAGCAAAATGATAATCTGTTGGACACTCGCCAACAAATTGCTGTACGACTTTTCTATCTTTAAAATATTCTACTCGGCGCTTCTGATGGGAAGTAAAGAATCCATCATAGGCTACGATAACTGGCAAGCGTACTTTAGAATGTTCAGCGATTTTAAGTGCCATAATATTCATATCATAAACAGCCTGTGGTGTTCTGGCCGTTAAGATTACCCAGCCGGTATTTAATGCAAAGTAAAGATCAGAGTGGTCCCCTCTTATATCTAGAGGGCCGCTGACTGCACGTGTTACAAGGTTCATTACCATCGGAAAACGGGTTCCAGCTTGGACAGGAAGCTGTTCAATCATATATAATAGTCCATTTGCACTTGTTGCATTGAATACCCTGGCACCAGTAGCTGCGGCGCCATAACAAATACCTGCCGAACCATGTTCACCATCCGCTGGGATTAACTTAATATCATGCTCGCCCCGTGCTTTCATTTGATCTAAAAATTGGGCTACTTCAGTAGAAGGTGTAATGGGAAAATACCCCATAATATGATAATTTATTTGTGCAGCTGCCATTGCAGCCATTTCATTTCCTGATTCAAAGGTTGAAAGCTGTTCAGCTATTCTCTGTTTGGTTATTTGGTCTTCTACCATTGCCATTATGAAATCCCTCCTGCTAGATATGGAAAGTTCTGTTTCACACGATTAGCGTCAGCATAGCCAATCATTTCACGAAGATCACCTAGCGCATCTGTTGGACAAGCTTCTACGCATTTTAAACAGCCTTTACAATATTGATAATCTATCCCTTTTAAGAACATTTGCTTTCTGCCCTTTTTATCCTCTCCTACTTCCCAAACAAAGCAGTAATCTGGACAGACATTATCACACGCAGCACAGTGGATACATTTATCCTTTTGATACTCAGGAAGGAATCCTTGTCTAGAACCACTTAAATCTTTAACTATACTATTGGCTTGTGCAGTCATGATCCCGCCAATTTCTTGTGTCATATATCCTAATTGTGGCAGCGGACGAGTAAAACTTTTGCCCTCAGCTACCTCGGGTACTTCATAGGTTTTAAATTGAACTTCATGAAATCCGCGATCGAACGTGCGAATATTAGGTTCAACTAAATGCGGGTATTTTTTCTCAAATGTCTTGCGAATGACATTCCTCATAGATTCGGGGTCTAAGAAGTCACAAATACGATATAAGGCACCAAGCATCGCAGTGTTTACTTTTGTTCTTTCCTCAACGGCAATCGTCAAAGCATCCACAATCGCAAGTGTTCCATATTCTAACTTCAGATCTTTTCTAACCTCATCAAACTCTCTGGCAGTATTTACAAGTGCGATCCCATCAGCATTCAATCCGCTGACTACATTAACCGTTTTATAAAGTGCTTCATGAAAAATTGCAACAATATGTGGTTGTTCAATTGGGCTGTGATCTCTAATTTCAACATTTGGTTCACAATAACGGATAAAACTTTTAACAGGTGACCCTTTCTTTTCAGAGCCATATGATGAGAAGTTAGATCCATTCAAACCAAGACCTAGTACCCCAGCTTCTGCTAGCATTTTTCCAGCTAAGTTTGCCCCAAGACCCCCTATTGATTCAAGGCGTATCTCAAAGAAACCAAGTTCATTTTTCTTTGGTAATATAGACATAATGTCCTCCCCTTCTTGTTCAAAAAGACTGAAAATACATTTAATACAAATTCCCCTCATTCATTGTAGGACATATATTTTTTTCATGCTGTGACAAAAATCAAACATCGCAAAGAAAATTTCTATAACACATTATAAAAATTACCTTAAAACGTTAATTTATATGGTTTTATTTATATATTTTTATCATATAACAGCTTCAACACTGCAATATAACAGTTGCTCTCTTTTCCTCGATTATCGTTTTTTTCAAAAATAGGATATAATATACTATTGTTTTAAATTTGTTGAAGGAGTTTTATAATGACTGTTATTTGCTGTACCTTAAATGCTAAATATATACATACGAATTTGGCGATTCGTTGCTTAAAGGCTTTTGCAGCCCCCGAATATGATATCCAACTAAAGGAATATACAATTAAAGATCCCGTGATTAATATCGTGTCTGACCTTTATCAGCAAAAACCAACAATCATAGGATTTAGTTGTTACATTTGGAACATCGAAGAAACAATCAAGGTTATCAATATGCTTAAAAAGATTAATCCTTCCATTCAGATTGTACTCGGTGGTCCTGAAGTTTCTTATGATACTGTTGAGTGGATGGCAAAGGTTCCAAATGTCGACTTCATTGTTATGGGTGAGGGTGAATATTCATTTAAACAGTTACTTTCTGAAATGAATGGTGAAGCAAACTATAAAAATGTCCATGGAATTGCATACCGTGATAATGGACAAGTAAAAGTTACCCCCCAAATGAATAAGCTCGATCTAAAAGAACTTCCATCTCCTTATCGATTCTCTGAAGATAAAGCTCATTTAGGCAAGCGTGTCACCTATATTGAAACAAGCAGAGGATGCCCATTCAGTTGTCAATTTTGTCTCTCTTCCATTGAAGTAGGAGTACGTTATTTTGACAGAGAGAAAATTAAGGATGATATTCGTTATTTAATGGCAAATGGTGCGAAAACGATTAAGTTTGTTGACCGCACATTTAATATAAGCAGAAGCTATGCGATGGAAATGTTCCGATTTTTAATTGATGAACATCTTCCTGGGACTGTTTTTCAGTTTGAAATTACGGCCGACATTATGAGGCCAGAGGTTATCGAATTCTTAAATAATGAAGCACCAAAAGGATTGTTCCGTTTTGAAATCGGTGTCCAATCAACAAATGATTATACAAATGAGCTTGTCATGCGGAAACAAAATTTTGAAAAACTTACTAGAACAGTAACCATGGTGAAGGATGGCGGGAAGATTGACCAGCATCTTGACTTAATTGCAGGTCTGCCAGAGGAAGATTACGCATCCTTTCGGAAAACGTTTAATGATGTTTTTGAACTCAGACCAGAGGAACTGCAGTTAGGTTTTTTAAAAATGCTTAGGGGAACAGGATTGAGACTTCGTGCCCAAGAGCATGATTATGTTTATATGGATCATTCACCATATGAAATTTTAGGGAATAATGTCTTGCCTTTTGATGATATTCTTAGAATTAAACAGGTGGAGGATGTGCTGGAAAAATACTGGAATGATCATCGGATGAACCACACCATTGAGTATTTAGTAACAAATGTGTTTGCTTCACCTTTTGACTTTTTCCAAGAGTTTGGTACTTATTGGGATGAGCAAGGATGGTCAAGAATTGGTCACCAATTAGAGGATTTATTCCGTAGGTTGTACTCCTTCCTATCAAATCGCTCAGTGAGCGACCTTGAGATTATTTCAGGTCTGATGAAATATGATTATTTAATTAATCATAAGTACAAACCGCGGAAGCCTTGGTGGGAACAAAGCTTTACGAAACAAACTAGAACTGAAATATATAAACAGCTAGTAGAGAATCCATCTCTTTTGGGACAAACCTATATGGAGCTAGCTCTTGATGAAAAAGATTTATACAAGCATACGATGATTGAAGAGCTTTCCTTTAATCTTTCTGAATACTTATCATCTAAAAAAATTGTTAAGCATTCTTCTAATTTAATTGCCTATTTTGATCCTGCAAACAAAGGCACACAAATATTTTCCTATTTAGGATAAAAAAATAGCCGGCTGAATTGAGCCGGCTTATTTCTTTTTAGGTGACTTTTTATTGTCCTGATTCGCCTGCAGTACTTCATAGAGTTTTATGCCATTGACGTCACCAAATTCAATACTAAATTCCTCACGTGTGTTTTGCACACTTTTCTTTTCTTTCATTTAGCTTCTACCTTTTTTTCCATGCTTTGAGTTACGGTTCGCAAACCTAATTGAATCATCGTCATCAGTAAATTCAGCCGAAAATTCACTTTCCTGTACATTTTTATGTGGCGTCTTAGAATATTTATTTACTGCATCGAATTCTGCTTTTCGTTTAGCCATACTTTCATCCTCCCATCAAGTGAGTGTTACATCATTAGTTTTCGCAGGAAGTAGGATTTCAATCACTTCCTTATTTTTCTTAAATAAATTTGTTCATCTAGTGAAAAATAATGAAAAATAGGGGTGAGAACGATGACAAAAGAAAAAAAACAAATACCAAACAATCCAACGATGAATGAAACAATCCCACATCAAATAAATGCACCAAGTTTTGAGGGAACAGGAATTAAAATGCAGCCTCCATTCGTAAACGAACATGGCGTGGTAATTGGAGATAGCTTATATTCTTCACCAAACTCTCCTTTAGAAAATTGGACAGAAAATACCGACCCTGAAATTATGGCTGGAGACGAATGGGTTCACCCTACAAATGATATTGGCTGGAATACACCCGAAAATCGTGAGCTGCTCGAAAGTAAAAAGAAACCACAAGCATATCCCTTCATGCACCCAGACAAGGATGTAAGCAAGGGTAGTGATTAATTATTGGAAAGTTAATGTAATTTGCACTCTGTTGAATGGAGCAGAAAGCGAAGTGCCAGGAGCGGAATTCAACAGAATCCCTATTAAGTATCCAAATCCACAAACAATTACCACTTATTAAAAAACAAAATTGAATCATAATACCATTACAGAGAAAAAATTAATCTCTGTATAGATACTAAGGAGTTGAACAAAATGGCTAACAGCAGCAATAAACTATTAGTTCCAGGAATTGAGCAGTACCTTGATCAAGTTAAATATGAAATTGCACAAGAATTTGGCGTTAATTTAGGATCAGATACAGTTTCACGTGCAAATGGTTCTGTAGGCGGCGAAATTACCAAACGGTTGGTAAAACAAGCACAAGCACAAATGGCAGGTCAACAACAATAATTCAATTAAATAAACATGGAAAAAGTCCGGCATTTTGCCGGACTTATTTTTTGGATTTATTATGATTGTTAGTCTTCTGTGTATCTTGTTTGCTGTTATTCTGTTTTTGTTTCTCTTTTTGTTTCTCTGGTTGGTTATTTCGTTTTTCACTGCCTTTATTGCCATCTTTGTTTATTTCAGGTGAAGCCTGCTTGCCATTCATTTGTTGTTCTACAGTTACATTATTATTGTTATTTTCATGCTGATTATTATTACTCGTAGGATTACTGTTCGATTGTTCTTGTTTCTTTACCAGACCTGGTGGCAAAGATGATGGGGCGGATGCTTCAGAAGGTCTAAGATTATCATCTTTTAACTCCTCTTTTATTTGTTTGTTTTGTGCAGAGGCATTTTTACTTCTGTGATATTTTCCTACTGGAACACCTGAATCAAGAGCTTTTTCTAATTCTGCTTTAGTGGTTGTATACATATTTACTTTTACATGGTTTTTATCTACTTTTTGTTTGATTTTATCGATGTTTTTTTGTAATTTTATTGCCACTTCATCTTTAAGTTGATACGTTTTTACTGTTGAAATTACGACCGGCTGTTCTTTGACAATATGTCCTTCATCTTTTAACACTCCTAGTATAAGAGATGTTAATTCCGCAGCATCTTTTTTCTCCCAATCCTCCAACTGAGAAATGATTTTGTCTGCCTCTTTATTAAATCCTTTTAGTTCAACCACCTGCATGTTTTTATTTAGTCCCATTTCAATACTTGTATCAGCATCAATAGACATATAAGCATAAGCCTTATTACTTTGATACACCGGTATAATAGAGGCTAAGCAAATAAGCAGGACAGCCACTGACATCATAACCGTTCTTAATTTAAAAAAGTTCTTAAATGTTTTACCTTCTTTATAGTGAGTAACAGGAAAAAAATCAATTTCTTCACCGATAGAATAAAGTCTATCCATTTTACGGGCACGCATGAATTCTCCGTCTGGAGTTAGCAATGTCAAATAGGGATCATTAACTTCCATTACAATTCCCTTTCTCATGTCTCTAGCACCCCCTTTAAATAATCATTTAAATAAACGTAATCGCTTGATAATATAAGTGCAATCGCAATAATATACTTTCGGTTCCGCTCTATCGTTTTTCTACTGACATTCACCATTTTTTCTAATTGCTTGATCGGAAGTCGCTTTTTCTCATATAAAAAGATCTTTAATTCCGTATTTTCTATTAATACTTTAGCTACTAGAATAGCATTCTCCCTAGCATCCGTATGTTTAGGTGAATTCTCAACCAAATCCCTAAAACTTAGATTAAAGGATGATAATAAAGCTTGAAATTGAATAATTTCTTCTTTCCTTACTTCATCATCAGATTTTTTCTTATATTCATCGAGGGATAGTTCGTTCACAATTACCATGCCGGCAGACTCTTCCTCGAGAGATGAATAAGTTAAGTCGATACTAACATGTTGGTTCTTTGTTTGTTTCCGGATATAATCAATAACCCTTCTTTTGATTATGACCTCAGAAAAACTTAGCAGGGAACTTCCCTTCTCAGGAGAATATTTTTCGATTGCCTCATTAAAGGCAATAAGACCAATACTAAATTCATCATCGGTTTCGTAAATATATCGTTTACAAACTGAGGAAACATTTTTTGCAATAAATGGTTTATACGCATCTATGATTTCATTTAATAGTAAGGTATCCCCTTGTTGAATTAACTGAACTGATTCTTCTAAAGTACGTTTTTTATTTTTGGTTAAAAACAATAAACCCAGCATTGCCTCACCTCTCAATAAACCCAATTATATCATACTGATGGAATTTTGGATTTGATGGGGATGGGATGCAGGGAGAAAAGATAGCCCCAAGAAAGGCTATCTTTTCCTATTATTAATTTCTATTATCGTTATTTTGTTTCGTTTCCTTTTTACCTTGATTCGGAGCTTTCTTAGTTTCTACCTTTGTCTCTTTTGCCAAGGACTTCGCTTCTTTCTTATGTTGTATTGTTTCTTGTTTTGCTATCTTTCTCACTTGAACCGCGGTTTGTTGAATTTCTTTATTAGAAGGCTGCGGTGTTACTGGTAAGGTTACTTCAAGAGAAGTTTTTTCTGAATCAGACTCTTCTATAATCTCAGTAGATACAGTTTCTTCCTGTATAATTTCATTTGTCTTTTTTTGTTTCTTTTCCCATTTTTCCATTTTCTTTGCGAGCTTAGTATTGCTTTTTTCTATATTCTTTTTTAATGCAGCTTTCGCAACCGGATTTTTCACCTTTTCCATTGCTGAAGTAAGAGCAATAATGTTTTGAGATAAAACCTCTTTAACCTCACCTAATTCAGTTTCATCTTCGACCACTTCCTCAGCAGCCTCTTGATCGATAATCGACACCTGTTCGTCGGCATTTTCTATATTTTCAATAGCTGTTTTCATTGTTTCTAATGCGGCTTGCTCATTTCCTTCTGCAAACAGCGCTTCCGCCTCTGCTAAACGCTCAGTTGCAAATTCTGCAACTAACTTTGCTTCCTTTACATCATCCGATGTAAGAGCAAGGTGAATTTTTTCCATTAATATTTTCGTAAAATAGAAGAAATCCCCTGGCAATAAAGAAGGTGACTCTACCGTTTCATTCGTTGAAACTGTTTTAGCTTGTAAATCTATAATTGCTGTTTCATTAATCGTTTCATTAGCAAAAACATTTGTTGCTGGGAATGCAACTGTACCTGCCAGAATCATAGCTAGGACACCTTTAGAGATTTTGTATAATTGCTTTTGTTTTGTCTGCTTCTTCAACTTATTCACCTCATTGTTTTTTACAGCGGCTTTCTCACTAAAGAATTACGACTAGTAAGCAGCCTTTTATGGGGGCATATAAAAAATTCGCAATAAAATAGCTTCAAATCAGTGTCTGATTTGAAGCTATTTTCTAATAACCATTTTTTTATCCCGCAATACTAACACCCATCTAATTAAAAAACCTATGAGCAAACCTGGAATTACAAATGACATTGGTAAAAAGACTGGACCTGGATGTACATCAAATATAGTGACCTTCGGAGAAATCATTAACCCCACAGTGACCATATAAGCAGAAAAAACAAATGGCAAATATGAATATTTTTCCCCTTCAGGCATTGCTGTACGATAACCATCCCATAATGAGAACATATAAACACATGGATAAAACAGCAGCCACTGATAGTTAATGACTGCTTCTGCTTTTTCAATTTCACCTAAAAAACTGTACATTATTCCGCTGTTAAAGCGACTGTTTACATTCATAATAAATTCAAGCGTCACAAACAATAGCCCTTTAATGTACTGCCCCGTTAAGAGTTGACTAAATCCCGGAAAAGCTATGTTCCATAATACTGCTTCTAATTTACTTAACTTTTTCATTTCTCTATCCCGCTTCTGCTGTAAGTTGCTTCCAAATTAGTTTTTCCAGGAATTCATCGAATAACCGAGAATAGAAGAAATATTTTCTTATAAAAGAGAGGTTAAATTCATAAAATATTGATTTGATAATTCGGGTTATCCTTTTGTTTTAAGTAGAAGGCGGTCATCGGCTTTATCCCTTCCTTAAAATCTGGGCAAATGATTCCTGAATCCTTTAAATCATTTACAGTTTGTGTACAATCAAAATTACCCATCCACGTAAAATAATCCAATGCTTCCTTTTCAACCCCCAAATATTTTCTTAGTGGTTTAATGGAAAGGAGCCCTTTGCAAATTGATAATGGAAGGGTACCTCTTGGTTGTTTGTTCATCATTTCCTTCATCATAAAACTGTAAATATCTGTTGCACGATACGGACGAGGATCTGTTAAATGGTAGGTCTTCCCTACGCCATTCTCCGAAAAGCCAAGAAAGGTCGTCGCTTGGATAATATAGTCAATAGGCACCAAATTCACATATGCTTCGCCCTTACCTAATCGAGGAAGAAGTGGGAAAAATTTTAACCTCTCCAAAAAATTCATCATAAAATAAGGACCATCAAATTTAATTGTTTCACCAGTTTGTGAATGTCCCTTAACAATCCCAGGGCGTATGATCGTAATTGGTATTTCCCTTTTTAATTTTTCCACTAGAACTTCAGCCTCATATTTGGTCTCTTCATAATGATTTTTAAAGCTTGTTGGACGAATAAGTTCTGTCTCATAAAGGGTTCCCTCACGTTTTCCCACAACATATGCGGTACTAAAATATACATATCGTTTTAAGTTAGTCAAATCTCTTACCCAATTATTCACATTATTTGTACCATTTACATTAATCATATAGGCAAGTTCCCTTGGCACTGCCAAATCATATATAGCCGCAAGATGAAAAACATGGGTCACCTTATCTATGATTTGTTTTTTTGTGTCTTCTGAAATAAAAAGGGATGGCTTCGTAATATCTCCTTCAATAATAACAAAGGATTCCTCACTTAAACCTAACTCTGAAATAATGACTTTGCGCTCCTTCCTAGCTTTATCCATCATTCCTTGAAGAACAAGAACATATATTACACCTTTTAAATCATTTTTCTTTAAAACTTCTCGAATTAATTGGTTGCAAATAAAACCTGGAAACCCGGTAAAAAAGTAGCCATTGCCCATCATAATCCCTCCGATATTATTTATAGACATTTGTACTAATTGTATGTGGTTTCAAAAACGATAGTCAAGAAATTAATCTGAATTTTCTGTATTCTCTTTCCAAAAAAAGGACGGGATTTCTCCCGCCAAGCCTATTCGTGCTGATCCATAGGGTTGTATAGTTTTACAGTTGGATTCTTTTCTTGGAACCATCGAAGAGCAAAATCATTTTCAAATAAGAAGACATAATGACCAAAACGATCCTTTACAAGCATACTCCTAGAACTCGATAGATTTTCATCCACGATATCCCCTTCAATCCATCTGCCTATTTTAGAACCCATACGTTCCATCAATACCTCAGCATTGTATTCATTTCTCATCCGGTGTTCAAAGACCTCAAATTGTAATTGTCCTACAGCACCTAACAAGTAATCATCCGTTTTCACTGTTTTGTAGAGCTGAATAGCTCCTTCTTGAACAAGTTGTTGGATTCCTTTATAAAATGATTTTTGTTTCATTACATTCTTTGCGGAAACTCTAACAAAAAGCTCAGGTGTAAATTGAGGAAGTCTTTCAAATTGGAAATTGTCTTTACCTGATGTAATCGTATCACCAATTTGGTAGGTACCCGTATCGTAAAGACCAATAATGTCCCCGCTTACTGCCTCATCAACCGTATTTCTCTCCTCCGCCATAAAAGAAGTTGATTGTGACAGCTTAATTTGTTTACCTAAGCGTGGAATATTTACAGTCATTCCTCGTTCAAATTTACCTGAACAAATCCGCACAAAGGCTATCCGGTCACGGTGGGCTGGGTTCATATTTGCTTGAATTTTAAAGATAAAACCTGAAAACTGCTCCGCAAGTGGATTAATTTCTCCTGCAGATGAATTACGAGCCTTAGGTGGTGGAGCGAATTGCAGATAGGTTTCCAAGAATGTTTGAACCCCAAAAGTGGTTAATGCACTTCCAAAGAATACAGGTGTAATTTTTCCATCCGCTACTTTTTCAGGAGAGAAGTCATTACCCGCTTCATTTAAAAGCATTATTTCTTCAAGCGTTTGGTCATAAAGTCCAGATGTTTTTAAAGGATGGTCGCCTTCTATTTCACCATCACCATTCAAAGGAATGAATCGATTTTCTTCATTTACCCTAAATTGTTCAATTCGATTATAATATCGGTCGTAAATTCCAAGAAACTCTTTACCCATCCCAATTGGCCAGTTCATTGGATAGGACTCAATTCCAAGTACCTCTTCTAGTTCCGCTAAAAGCTCTAAAGGCGCTTTACCTTGTCGATCAAGTTTATTAATAAAAGTGAAAATAGGGATTCCACGCATACGGCATACTTTGAATAGCTTTAATGTTTGTTCCTCTATCCCTTTAGCAGAGTCAATGATCATAACCGCACTATCAACAGCCATTAAGGTTCGGTAAGTATCTTCACTGAAGTCCTGGTGCCCAGGTGTATCCAAAATGTTGACTCGAAAATCATTATAGTCAAATTGCATAACGCTGGATGTAACGGAGATTCCCCGTTGCTTTTCAATTTCCATCCAGTCACTTGTCGCAAACTTACCAGTTTTTTTTGCTTTTACCGTACCAGCGTCACGTATTGCTCCGCCAAATAATAATAATTTTTCAGTAAGCGTAGTTTTCCCGGCATCCGGGTGAGAAATAATCGCAAAGGTCCTGCGCGATAATACCTCTTCTTTAAAATTGTTACTCATTTCTAATTCCTCTCTTTTGAAACACATAAATTTTTACCCATAACTTCAATCTTATAGTCTCGAGGTAAACTTTGCAATCCTTCAGTTTTTCTTTTATGCCCTAATTAATGATATTATAATTTAAGTAACCGGTGACATACAAATTCCTTTATAATAGTAGTATACTTTTTCTTATGAATGTATCCACGGGAGGAAATATGAATATCACAACTATTGATCAGCCTACCTTAAATCTTTTGCAAAAGGCATTTGAAATTATCCTTAAAGAAAATAATATTAGGTTCAAAAAAGTTGGCATCGTTGACGATAGCGATCAACTTTTATTCTTGTTCGAAGGAAAAACGAAAAAAATTCATGTATTTAAGTGGTCAAAACAAACGAGTTTAGGTGTTAGTATTGGAGAGTTGGCTCAAAGTGTGTTAGCACCTATTATACCAACGCTAAGAACATTATAAATTTTCCCCTTGCCTTTCTGGTATCCAGAAAGGCAGTTTTTTTATATTTGGAAATTATTTTCCACCCATTCCCATCTCCTCTTTTGAGTGTTTCATTTTATAATAGAATGAGACTCTTTAAGGGAGATGACTAAAAGTGAATCAAAGCAAAAAAATAGTCTCAAAGATAATTCCGCTAATTATAGCGTTACTAATAATAACCCTCGGGATTGTTTGGGGTATAAAAACGACAAATGATAAACTTGAGATTCCCTTCTCGTCTGTAGAAGAAATCCTTCAAAACCAAAATGGGAAGCCTGTAGTTTTGACAGAGCATTCTGACGGAAGTCTTCTTCTAGAAGTGGGGAGCATTAAATACGAATCACATGTCCCGCCGAATAGCCAGATGATTGACAGACTTGTTGAGAATTATAATATTAATTATTCCTTCACGAATAGCAGCCGCTTCGGAAAATGGATTATGGCAGGTGTAATACTTGCCCTAGTTGGAACAGCTTTAGTTCTTCAAAAAACAAAAGGTGGTTTCGGGCTTTCAAACTCGATGAAAAATAGTGTTTCTCAGGCACGCCCTCTTCCAACCACTCGTTTAGAAGACGTTGGTGGGATTGGCGACGAAATGAAGGAAGAAATTCTCCAAACACTTTCAACACTTAAGGAACCTGAAAGAGCCATTAAAATGGGAATTAAACCCCCAAAAGGAATTCTATTATATGGACCGCCAGGCACAGGAAAAACGTTACTAGCTCAAGCAATTGCCCGCGAGTTAAATGCAGCTTTCTTTTCTGCCAGCGGTTCAGCTTTTAATGAATTATTTGTTGGAGTTGGCGCCAGCAGGGTCCGCTCCTTATTTCAGAGTGCAAGAAAACAAAGTCCTGCAATAATTTTCATTGACGAAGTAGACGCTTTAGCAGGCAAAAGAAAAGCCCATGGGGGTGAAGAAGCAGAAAAAACCTTGACCGAACTGCTTGTACAGCTTGATGGAGGGCATTCCAATGATGGAATATTGTTTATTGCCGCAACAAATAGAAAAGATATGCTTGATGAAGCATTCCTAAGACCTGGGAGAATTGATTTCACTTTTCAAGTTCCACTTCCTGATACAAAAGGCAGACGAGAAATTATTGATATTCATACAAAAGGTAAAACAATTAGTGAAGAAGTCCTCGCTTCTTTAGATGCATTAGCTGAAAGTACCTCTGGATTTTCCGGAGCAGAACTCCAATCTCTTTTCGAAACAGCCAGCAGACGTGCAGTACGAAACGGGCAGGATGCTTTAACAAAAGGTGACCTTGACTATGCTCTAGATCGAACAATTTTAGGAAGTACTTCTCGTTCTTTACAGGATCTCGATACAAAACGGCGCGTTGCAATACACGAAGCAGGGCATGCAATTGTTGCTTCGTTAACGAAGCCAGGTTCGGTAAGAAAAGCCACCATTATCCCTCGTGGAGAGGCACTCGGATATGTGGCACCTATACCGAAAGAACTTCATTTATCAACAACCAGCGATTTGTTAGACCGCGTTGCTATGGTCCTAGCTGGTGGAGTAGCCGAAAGACTGCTGCTGGGAGAACATAGTATTGGTGTTAGCGGTGATGTCCAGCAAGCAAAGCAGATTATTGAACAAATGGTTGATACTGGTATGCTTCAAGGAGGGTTCACGCTCACCTTTAACAAACAAGATAAGGAAGCAAAAATGCAAGAACTGTTTGAAAAAGGTTTAGAAACAGCAGAGAACCTAATTAAAAGTCATCACCATCAGTATCAGCAATTAGTCGACAGCCTATTAAAAAAAGAAACACTTGAAGGCTATGAAGTCGAGGAAATTGTCTGGGGAAAGACTCCTGTAAAAAGTGATGAGTTTTTTGCATAAATGAAATGAATATTTTGAGGTACACTAACTTTATGTATTACACATAAGGAAGTGTTCAAATGACCGACTCAACATTAGATTTTGAAGCAAAAAAACATCGAGAAAATGCACAGGGGTATATCGATAATCCCAAAAAGACCGAAGGCTTATTGAAGAAGGCAATCCTCAAGGCCAAAAATAACAAAGGAACTTTAGGAGATGCATGGGAAAAGCTTCAATTATTTGTTGATTTAGTTCAAGCTTATACAAAGGGGGAATACCGAAACGTTGCTCCCTCTACAATCTTAACGATTATTGGAGCAATCCTATATTTCGTATCTCCATTAGATGTTGTCCCTGATTTCCTCGTAGGATTAGGAATCGTTGATGATGCCGCCGTTATAGGTTTTACGCTAAAAAAATTATCAGTAGAAATTAATGAATTTAAAAAGTGGAAACATTCGACAATTGAAAACCCTCTTGACTAGTCAAGAGGGCTCATTACTGTTTTTACATTATCTTGATCTTATTTGAAACAAGCCGCACCTACGATGATCAGTAGGATAAATAATACTACGATTAATGCAAAGCCGCCGCCATATCCACAGCGTCCGTAGCCAAAGCCACCATAACCATATCCATAATGCATTTTATTACCCCCTCTTTAATTTAATTGTTTGCTCAGCACCAAGAAGCCCCGATAATAATTAACAAAATGAACAATACAACTAGAAGGGCAAAACCGCCGCCGTACCCGCCATGTGAACCAGACATTTACATTACCTCCTTTTTTAATTCCATATATCCTATTCATGTCATTAAAAATGTGCGATAGACACATATCTAAATAACCCACTTTTCAAAAAAAAGAATAAGCCCATTCTAAACGGGCTTAAAATTAACATTTTGGATTTATAATTGGAAGGAGACGATTTACTAATCTTGGTGATAATGGCTGTAGCGTAGTAAAACAGGAGAGATCTACAATAATACAATTTGAAGTTGTTCGTAATGAATAGACTTTGTCGCAAATATCTATAGGACAGCCATCAATGTCTATTGGCTCGAGAAGAGATAATGTTGCACAACATTTCCTTTCATCTATTGCTTCTAATCTAAAGAAGGTCGTTGTAAAAAAGTCTCCATTATTTGCCCAACCCCAAGCCTCGAATTGACACTTTCCATTTGAGAGTATAAATGGAATCGTGTCATATCCAATATCATCACAGATAAATCGAAAATCATCAAAAGATAATTTCTTCTGTTCTTCTAATAGTTGTTGCAATTCGTGACATACGCATGTATTTTTCTTGTGTTCCCCCATAAACAATCCTCCTTTCAATTTATTAAATTGGCTGCAAGTAAAATTTAATTTGCTGTGCACCATGTATGGCACACTCTCTAGCCTGATTTCTTGCATCAGCTGCTGCTATTACATATCCATACCGCTGCCCCATTGACCGAGGCGGAGCGACAATTTGACCGTTTCCAGACTTCGTGTAAACCTCTAATACACCTGGTTGCTCCCTAGCTGATTCACTGCCCGAAACTTTCATCAATTTTCCAACGGAACCAACAATTAAATAATGAGTATAAATAGCCTTTTCTCGCTTTTTTATTAGATCCGGCTGCAATCCTGCGAACAACCTAATGGTCTGTTCTGCGAGATCATAACCAAATGCTTCTTCAATCATCCGATTCATAGCACCCCCTGCCATCCTCGGATTAATCTCAATCAACTTCCAGCCCTTTTTCGTTAATTTTATCTCTAAATGGCAAGTACCATTTCTCACCTGAAAATCTTCAATAATAGAATAGACAGTTTCCTTCAGCCCTGGAAGTTGCTCTAATGTTAACTCAGGACTGATTGAATAACCTGTAATGATAAAACGCTCTCCCTTTGTTACATCTTGTTCAACAATTGCTGCAATGGTAATGGTTGATTGAAAGACTACCACTTCAACCAAATATTGAGGACCCTCTAGGTATTCCTCTATTAATATAGGAAGTTCAGAATTTTTACGGTGAAGTTGTTTCACAGCTTTCTTACATCCCCAACCATTCTCGACCAAAATTACATCCTTGGAACCATTCGATTGTGGTGATTTAATAATGAGTGGAAATTGGTCCTTTAACTCATTTACCTCATTATCAATTTTTTCAGGAGAACTTAGCACCTTAAAAAAGGGTGTATAACTCTTACCTGCTAAATATTTTCGGGTTGAAATTTTGTCACTCATAATTTTCAACGGTTCAAAAGTGAGTGGCGTATGGCAAATAAAATTAGTAAGCATAGCAGCCAAATAAACATATTCATCTAAAAAGCTAATAAAACAGTCAACCTTTTTTCCCTCAACAATCAGGTTAGTAATCGCAGAGAGTATTTCATCTGTATCTGACATATTTATTAGTCGTACATCATCTATTTCAATGTAGTCCTCTCTTTCTTCAACAAAAATGGTGCGATTCGTTAAAAGGATGGTCTCGTAACCTAGTCTCTTTGCTGCTTTTATTCCTTCATAACTTGAACCTGTTTTGTTTGTCCCTAAAAAAACAATTGATTTCATTTCTGGCACCCACCAAAGATTTTCTTCACCTTTTTTGCGATAGTTTACCTGTTACAATAAAATATTCTTTTTTTGTTAGTTGGTGTAGGCATGTTCATTATGTACGAACAGTTATTTAACCAATAAATTGATTGTATGACAGATGCCTGTAAAAAAAATTAAGGACAAGTGTTTAGATAAGAAACCATATCCTTGGTTCTATCATTAAGGATATGGCGGCAACATTACTTCTTCTCAGTTAACAGACTCTTTGTTCGAATCCCTGACCTTCTTAACTTTACATTCACATCAACATTAACGATGGCGTCTTTAAAGTATTGATCCCAATTCTTTTCAATTCGTTTAAAATTTTTATGATCTTGACGATTTATCAATTCTCCAATACCAAAAATATCCGCTTCGTCTTTTTGAAGCATTCTAATTGTTTCTTCAAGATTTCTTTTTATTTTTTTCTCTGTTAATTTTCCAAATTCTCTAAAGGTGTTAACTTGAGTTAAGTCTTGCTTGCACTGACTGCCGTCTAAATAACCTTCCGCCCTCACTTTTAGATTAATAATTGCCCTCCCTTTTACCAACTTACCTTTAGATTTGGTCATTGTATTGACAATACGAACACCTAGGTACTTATCTTTAGTACAATCCACAGAAAGTGACGTTCTATCTATTTTATTTGTAATCCATAAATAATTCCTGGTATTTACTAATGACAAAAAATCAATTAGTTCATCATTTTTTAATATGGCTAAATAATCAACAACAACGATGGCATCTGGTGATGCTTTTTTCATATTATCTACACTTGCACCTTTTTCAATATCACCTTTAATGGTTAATATCACCATAACCCCTCTTTTGCCTGGAGAAGTAATGTTTTGAATGACATCGTTTAAGCGAACGTTTGGGTCCCCGCCCACTCCAACGACAATTGCACTGCCTATTAAAAAGTTTATTAATTGTGTTAACAACTGGCTTAATGAAATATTCTCCTTTTCCATTTTCATTGCTTTCCTTTTTTGAACGATGGATACGAAAATCAATGATTACACTTGAAATTAATCCAAGAGATGCGCTTAGAATGGCTATGTACCTGCCAATTGCAATTTCAGAATATAAGATATTTATCATTGCTTCATAAAAGGAGAATTCGAATAGGCTCATATCAAAAAAGGCTATAAGTATAGTTAAAAAAGATACAAGTAAAAAATAGGCTAATGTTACCATATTGGGATAACCTCGTCATTTTCTTTACCTTATGTTTCCAAAAAACATCCATTTTTATCCAACAAAATGCCAACAACTTTACTTGTTGGCTTAGTATAGTAAATTACTGTTAGATAACAGCAAAATAAAAACAGCCCACCAAAACGGTGCAGCTGTTTAGAATTTCATTAATTAAAAATAGACAAGAAAAATTATTAATGCTAACAAAATTCGATAAATAGCAAAGGGTACGAGCTTTATTTTATCGATAAGTTTTAAGAAAAAGCGTATCGATATTAAAGCAAAAACAAAGGCACTAATAAACCCAGCGATAAAAAATGGGAGGGCGTCCATCGTCATATACTGCCAATTTTTAAGCAAGGAAAGAAAACTGGCCCCCGCCATAATAGGTACAGCCATAATAAAAGTAAAATCAGCCGCCGCTCTATGACTCAATCCTAACAGTACGCCACCTGATAAAGTCGAACCGGAACGAGAGAAACCTGGCCACAATGATAAACATTGAATGAGACCAATTGTAAGTGCTTGTTTATAAGTAATCTGATCAACGGTTTGGATTTTTGGAACTTTTGGACCAAAGCGATCTGCAATAATCATAAAGATAGCACCAATCACTAACCCTATTAAAACAGTCTCAGTTGAAAATAAATATTCATCTATATAGTCTTCTAGTAATACCCCAAAGATTCCAGCAGGAATTAGCCCAACTAGTACATGAGTTAATTTTAAACGGCTGCCCTTTTGGTCAGATAGCTTATTTTTCATTCGCCCCATTCCCAAGAGGTCAATAATCCGGTCTTTAAATGTCACGACAACCGCTAAAATAGAACCAAGCTGAATGACTACTTTGAAGGTATTCGCTCCATACTTTCCTAAGAAATCTTCAGATTGCAGCCACATATCATCAACGATAATCATATGTCCGGTTGAGGATACTGGAGCAAATTCTGTTAACCCCTCTACTAACCCTAGAATAATTGCTTTAATAATCAATAATAACTCCATTTACAAAACTACTCCTAACATTATCTTCTGGTTGGAATTCAAGAATATGAAATAATAACTTTTTAATTGTACTCAATTTCCAATACCTTTAGCAAATATTTTTTTATACATTGTAAAAGCGAGGCTTACGCCAGCCTCGCTTCCCTATTGCGTAATAATGCGATTAACACGGCCATTGAATTTCTCTAACCAATAACCAGTTGTCATATCTGCAATGGCAACGCCAGTAGAACTTTGCGATCCCAAGAACTTTCCCGCACCAAGATATATTCCAACATGACCATCTTTTTTATAGGTATCAAAAAACACAAGGTCGCCAGGAAGCATTTCCTCTACATTGACAGGTGTACCAGTATTTTTTAAAACTTCCGTACTAGCGCCAATTTTAATATCTACCTGGCCATACGCCCAACTCACGAAAGCAGAACAATCAAATCTTCCGTTTGCAATATCATATTCATTTCGACCGCCGCCAAATACATAAACCGAATTCCCTATATACTTAAGCCCTTCAGAAATAAGACTTTTAACAGTTTCATTCGTTAACAGCATTGAATCATTTAAAATTTGGTTTATATCAATATCGGTTACATCATACAAAGTTGTAAGGGCTGAATCCTGTTGCATTAACCCAGCCTGTTCTGCAAGTGCAACTTGCTCTTTCTTCTTTAATTCTAATCTTAACCATTCATTTTGTTGTTTTTGTTCTAGTATTTGTGCCTGCATACCTTCTAATTCCACTTTCATACTTTGAAGTTCTGCTAATTTATCTTTTATTTGGGATTGCTTCGTTTGTACATCCTGTTTATCATCTTCATGCTGTTTGACAATATTTTGATCAGCCTCGACAAAGGATGCTACTGCTCCAACCCGATCTACAAAATCTTTAAAACTTGAGGCACCAAGTAAAACATCAAGATAATTTACTTTTCCACCTGTTTCTTGAAAGGTAAGAGCACGCTTTTTCAATATTTCATTTCGCTTTATAACTTTATCGTTTAACAATACAATCTCGGACTCTAGTTTTTGTATTTCCAATTGAGACGTGTTTATTTTATTCTCCGTTTCAAGAATGATAGTATTATTATCAATTATTGCTTGCTCTACCCGACTAATTTGTTCATTTATTAGTTGTATTTCATCTTTTACTTGTTTAAGTTCAGCATTTCCTTTGAGTATTTCTAACTGGATTCTTGACCGCTGTTCGTCTATTAGTTGCTGATTGTTATTTTCCTCAACTTCCACTTGTTGGTTATCATTTTCTTCTGCTTCTACTTGAAGTACTACAGTTGGACTTCCGAAGGTGATTATTGTACAAAAGGCTATAATCTTCTTTTTCAATATTTTTCCCCTGCTTTCCTTCATCGCAATTAGCACTACAATTTTATATTTTTCTATTTACGTAATACAACCTATATGTATATATTAGTTTATTAGATTACAAAAATCATCCTTTTTACCCACTTTTATCCTATTTAATTGCAATTAGAAGTATAGCATGCAATCTTGTCATTTCAATAATAGTAATATTAAATTTATATTTCAATCAATCTCTACCGCATTGCACATTCAGTTAACAAGAAAAAGCAGACCAATTAAATCATTGGTCTGCTTATCAATTTAAGTGAAATTCCTTACTTAACTTTTAAAAGTTCCTTCACACTGTTTTTTCCACGATTTACAATTTCATTGTGAGTACTTCTTGCCATTTTCACATATTCATTCGTAACCTGCTGCCAAGCATTTCGACGTTCACGTCCATATGCAATGTTGGCTTCAGTACTCTTCTCAAAATTATCCTCTAATTGATCAATAATCTGAAATATTGATTTAACAGGGGTGAGGGCTAGGTTTTCTAATTGTTGGGAAACCTCTTTTAACTGCTGTTTAAGCTCCTCCCTTTCATTCAACATTTCTGCTTCCACTCTCTCTTCGTCTTTCATTAATTCTTCCCTGCGAGCATTCATTTGCTGCATGAGTCCAGAAACCACTTCTTTGTTTGTTTTTTTGGTTTGCTCAAAGAGGTTTCCTAATGATTTTCTATATTGCTTGTTAAACTTAATAACCTCTCTTAAAGCGTTCATATAAGCATCTTCACGGCTTTCACGCATTTGTCTAGTCCGTACCAATGATTGTTCATATTGATTCCATAGCGTATCTACAAATAAATCTTCATTTTTAGGTTCTTCTGCTGTAGGAATCATTTTTTCTTCAACAGCTAGAACACTTTCACTCTTTTTCTGTGCCATCGTCTTTCCTCCTCTTTTTACTGTTTTCTTTCTCTATCGGATCCCTCTTTTGAAATGAAGGAATATAGAGCTCAAGGAAACTTGAATACATTTTGAAGAATTGGTCTAGCATCGATTGGTACGATTCTAGTTGATTGGCATAGCCTTTTAAGTATGTAATACCAGCTTTTGTTATAGAATATCTTCTTTTGGCAGGACCGCTTCCATTGGTATCCCATTCTGATGATACCAGTTCTTCTTTTTCCAACTGTCTTAACAGTCTGTAGAGATTGCCTTGATCAATTGTTTTAAAACCAAATGTTTGTAATTTCTGACTTAGCTCATATCCGTGAAGAGACATCCTGCTAAGAAGCAATAGAATAAATGGCAGAACAAAATTTTTTGAAGGATTGACAGATTGATTGTCTTGATTTACCATTTCTATATCACCTCACCTATATGTATTTTACACCTATCGGTAATATTTTGTCAACTTGTTAAATACATGTTATTATGGGGTAACATCACGTTTATAATACTCGTAACTTGGTAATAAAATTAATAAAAATTTGAAGGTGGTGTCGATTTGAAAGACTCGAAAGTTAGTACGTCGGGTATGCCTTATTTGCATTTTGGCAATGGTGAACCTTTAGTTCTGATTCATGGTTTAGGAGAAGTGAAGGAAGGATGGAATTCACAATTTGAATTAGCGGATCAGTATGAGTTAATCATACCGGATTTGCGCGGGCATGGTGAATGTACCAAAGTAGAAGGGATAACTATTCCAAATTTCGCATCAGATGTTATTAGTTTATTAAACGAGTTGAAAATTGAAAACGCTCACATTTTAGGCTTGTCTATGGGCGGTGCAGTCGCTCAAGAAATTTATCGTCAAGCTCCCCACCTAGTCCGTTCTCTCATGTTGATCAGTACATTCCACTTCTTCCCAAAAAAACTTAGAAAACCATTATTAAAATTTAAGAAAGTGAGGTTAGGTGTTGCTGCAACTGATGACGACCTAAAGGAAACCGCAGCCCATATGGCCCTATATTCTTGGACGGAAGAAAATATGAAACACTTTAAGCATTATTTTCAGCCAAAGCGCAACATATTTTTAAAATCTTTAAAAGCTTGTTTCCAAGTTAACAATATTTCTTTGTTACCAACTATAAAAGTTCCAACTCTCATTATCGGGTGTCAGTATGACTCTGTTTTACCTGTTTGGATTCAATACTGTATGCACAAGCTGATACCCGATTCTGAATTTATTATTATGAGAAACTCGGGGCATTTAGCTAAATTAGAAGCAACAAACCGGTTTAATATTCTGCTAAGAAAGTTCTTAAACCGGCACAAGGCTGCTGCTTGATTTATTTTAGCGGGAAGGATGGGCGTCCTTCCCGTTTAAAATAAAGTACTTTATGAATATACAGGTTGAATTTCTTCCGATCTTGATGAGAGCCATTTATCAGCAAAAACTGCAAATATCCCAGTCAAAGCGAGAGAAACATGACCTGCTTCTACTACCTGATAAGTTTTGTCTTCACTTGAAACAAGTTCCATAACCGGAAGACTTTGCGGCTCTAAGACAAGTGTATCCCTTGAAGTAGATAAGACAAAGAGAGGACACTTAATATTGTTTAAATCAACTCTTTTACCGCCAATCATTAATTCTCCTTTTATCAACTTGTTTTCTTTATATAAATCGTTAAACAGCTGCTTAAAAGCTGCTCCAGAAAATGATGCAGAGTCTTTTGTCCATTTGTCCATTCGACGCCATTTTTCAACATAGTCCTCATCATAGGCTCGTGTAATTAAGTTAACCATAGGACTTATATATACGGGAGATAGACCTCTAAACATTCCATACATAATTTCAGGTGGGATTACACCATAAACATCTGCAAACTGATCAAAATTTAATCTTCCGTTTTGAAGTCCCTCCAGCCATTTTGCCGGAACGATTCCGATACTAAAATCAACCGGTATCGTAGATAGAACAAGATTTTTTATTGGAAGTTCTGTAATAGAAGCAAGAATAGCCGAAATTGTTCCACCTAAACAATATCCAACAAGTGAAATTTCATTTGCCCTTGAATGCCTTATTGCCCGTTTTATAGCCACTTCTAGATAATCGAGTACATAGTTATCGAGAGAGAGATTGCTATCCTCATAACCTGGTGAGCCCCAATCAAGAAGATATACATCATAGCCCAAATCTGTAAGACCGCCAATTACACTGCTGCCCTCACCAATATCAAGAATATAAGATTTATTCAAAAGCGAATAAACGAAAAACAATGGAACTTTATATTTTTTTTCTTTTGCGGGATGAAACCATAAAGTTGATTTATTCTTTTTCCATACGGATTCTCGAGGAGTAGGTATGATTTCTGGTTTTGGTCCATTTATTATTTTGTAAACCTGTTCCCACCGTTTTGAATCTTTGTCAAGGTTAAAGGGTGGGATAATGTCCTTAGCCATTTCTTGAGCGTTCATCAGTTTCCCCCCTTTTCTTTAAACTTGTGTAACTAATTCTTTTTCTTTCGTCTTTCCTTTTGAACTTTCTTTTACCACAAGCCCCTTCAAGGATGCTATTTCCTTTTTTATTTCTGTTAATTGCCCTAATCCGAGTTTAACTTCCTGAATATCACTGTGAAGGGAATTGTGTTCATCGTTGCTATTCATTCCAATTAGTTTCTGCTGTGATTCTTTTATTTCCTCGAGTTCCTCCCTTACGTCGCGAAGGTTAACTTGAATAATTTTTATATCCACAAGATCTTTGCGTATTTCCTGAAAATCATCCTTTATTTTTCTTAACTCGGCTGCTTCTTGTATGTTTTTTTGGAATTCTCCCTGCATTTGTTTAACCATCTTAACCATTTCTTGAAACAGTGCTAGATTCTCTTTATTTATTTGACCTAGACTGTCCTGTAAATTCCAAATCTGTTCTTCCAGCAAATCTATTTTCGCCTCAGCTTGTATTGATAGATTTGCAACATTTGCGATATCCTTTTTGGTAGGAATATTCATGATTCCAGCCATAAGTTCTTGATTCTTCTTTAAAAATTCCATGTAACGAGAGTGAATCCCTAAGCCGGCATTGGTTAAACGAACAAATTCATTATTATCAGCAGCCATAAATAAAAGACCATTAATTTGTTTTTCCCACATCTCACTAATTTGTTTAAAGCCTTCGTACGGGTCATACATTTTTTCCTTTGCCATCCTTATCATCCTCGTTCTTATGATTTTGTAAGTTCTTCTGCTTTTTCCATATATTTATTTAATGGGAACATTAATGCTTTGAATTGACCGGTAAAAAGGTTTACAAATCCTTTTTGACTCTCATAGATAAGATTTCCCGCTTGTTTTAATGTTTTAATATATTGCTTCCGTCCATTTCTTCTGAGAGCAATATATTGTTCAATCATTTGAAAATACTGTTCCATCACTTGATTACTTACAGCCATTTGTAATGGTGTTCTTAGAATTGCAGTAGTTCTACTTTGAATTTGATCAATCTGCTGATTGATCTCTTCATAAGATCTTTTTGGAAAAATGTGCTGCAGTACTGTAGTCGACATTAAAAATTCTTCTCTAACATTTCTTTCCCAATTTGCAAACTCTCTACTAAACTGTTCTCTTACAGATTTAATATTTTCCTGATTTCGTTTAATGCTTTCAGCAAAACACATTGCTTCTTTTAAGAAAATATCATCTCGAAAATCTGCATGCTTTGCCCATTGATCTAACTCACGGAACGCATGGTTCCAAAGAATATCCATGGAAGATAACTGTTCTTGATCGTCTTGCGTATCAGTTCTTTCTTCCCCTTCAGCCATTTTCACTTCTTCCTCAAGGATTAGCTCTTCCTGAGGTTCCTGTTCTCCCATTTTCTTAGGTTCATTTTCGCCCGCAGGATTCTCCAGTGAATTTCGTCTCCTTTTAGTCGTCTTTGGTGTTTCTTCCTTCTGCACATTGGTTTCCTTTATTTCTGCCATTTCTTTATCTCCTCCTTTTTTTAATCTATTTAAATGAGTTAATTCGTCTTTATATTTAATAATTTGATTCTGATAAAACCTTTTCATTTTCTTCTTGACGAAGCATTCTTCTTAATAGCTTCCCAACAGATGATTTTGGAAGGTCCGACAGAAACTCAATCTCTTTTGGAACTTTATAAGGTGCTAAATATTGCTTTGCATATTCTATCAATTGCTCTGGTGTAACACTTGCACCAGCTTTTAATTTAACAAACGCCTTAACAGTTTCTCCTCTATAGGAGTCAGGTTTTCCAACGACAATTGCCTCTTCTACTGCTACATGTTGGTAAATTATTTCTTCAATTTCACGAGGATACACATTGTATCCGCTTGCAATAATCATGTCCTTTTTACGATCTAATATATAGAAATAACCATCTTCATCCATTTTTGCGATATCCCCCGTAAAGAGCCATCCGTCTCTAATCACTAGTTGCGTGTCACTAGGACGCTTCCAATAACCCTTCATAACTTGTGGACCACGAAGAATCAGTTCACCTGCTTCACCAACTGGAACATTTACGTATCCTTCTTCCGTTACCTTAACAATTCTCGCTTCCGTTCCTGGTATTGGTATTCCTACACTTCCCAGTTTACGAGGAAGAAATGGTGGTGTGGAAATTGCTGAAGGAGCTGTTTCTGAAAGCCCGTAGCCATCTGCAAGTCTTATGCCTACACGTTTTTCAAAAGATTTCACCTGTTCTACAGGTAGTGGTGCACCTCCACTGCTTAGGTAGTAGATATCCTTAATTGCACTTTCTTCCAATTGAGGGTGACTGTTTAATGCAAATATCATCGTTGGAACTGCGATCAACTGGAACGGTTTCTCCTTATTAATTAACTCAATTAATTCATTTACATCAAAACGCGGAAGAATCAATTGATTACATCCAATTCGGATAGCCGAAAGTGCATTACATGACAATCCATATACATGAAACATTGGGAGAACGCTGATTATTTTAAAATTTTCTGGTTTCTCATCAACCGCATTATAAGTAAAATCACAAACTTGAATGATATTCGCAAGGAGATTCTGATGGGTGAGCATAACACCTTTGGAAACACCTGTTGTTCCACCGGTATATTGTAGAATCGCCACATCCTCTTCTATGTTAATTGGTATTTCAGGAATCACATTATCATGTGTTAAAAAGTCATCGAAATAAATATCGCCTTCTGCAAGTTTAACCCTGGTTCCGCCAAAACCAACTACAATAATTTTTTCCAAAGATGTTTTTGGCTGAACTTCTTTTACCTTTTGATAGAATGCCTCGAATACAACCATATATTTTGCATCCGAATCATTTACGGCATATTCAATTTCTCTTTCGACATACATCGGATTAACTTGAACTGCTATCCCTCCCAATCGGAATACAGCAAATAAACTAAAAATATAATGAGGGCAGTTAGGCAGCATAATTCCTAAGCTATCTCCCTTTTGGAAGCCAATTCGATACAAAGATGCAGCAAGCCATTCTGAAATAGCTCTGGTCTCTTTGTAACTCCATGACCTTTCATAAAAAGTAAGGGCTGGTTTTTCTCCATGAATAGTTGCTGCCTGCTGCAAAAGATCGAATAGCGAATCATAGTCTACGGAAACGTCTTTATTAATCCTTGGATCATAAAACTTTAGCCATGGCTTTTGAGAATAAATCATCAAATCTCCTCCTAATCACAACAAGTTATTAGCCACTTAAATTATTGTTTTAAAATAGGTTTTTGTAAACGCATCCAAATCGACATATTTCCGCATTTTTCTAACGTTTTACTTCTAATTACAAAAAAAATACCGAGTAAATTTGGTTATCTAGAGAAGATTGATGATTTATGTCGAAATTTTCATTCTTGTTCACACAATTTTCGAATCTATAAATCACCTATTTACAGTGTTAATGTTATTCCAAACTATCTTTCTCATTTTAAAAACCTTTATATGCTTGTCGGTAGATATTCGCCAATTCTGTTACAAGAGGTTGTTTTGGGTTTGCAATCGTATCTTGGTCATCGAAGGCATTTTCGGCTAATCTATTTACTTTTTCTTCAAATTCTGCTTTGCATATTCCAGTTTCTTCGATACTTCTTGGTAATTCCAATTCAACAATAAGATTCATGATTGCTTTAACTAAACTCTCTACACCTTCTTCTGCAGTCACTGCAGGCAGACCCAGCATTTTTGCAATCTCCGCATAACGCTGGTCAGCAATAAAGTGTTCATATTTAGGATATGTCATAAATTTATTAGGCTTTTGTCCATTGTACCGAATCACATGCGGCAACATGATGGCGTTTGCACGGCCATGTGCGATACTAAATTCAGCACCAAGTGCATGGGCAAGACTATGGTTAATGCCTAAGAATGAATTAGCAAATGCCATACCTGCTATGGTTGAGGCGTTGTGCATTTTTTCACGGGCAAGTTCATCATTGCCATTACGGTAAGCCTTTGGTAAGTACTCAAATACTAATTGGATTGCCTTCAATGCTAACCCATCGGTAAAATCATTTGCCAGCACTGAAACATATGCCTCAATAGCATGTGTTAAAACATCAATCCCCGTATCTGCTGTAACATGTTTAGGGACACTCATAACAAATTGAGGGTCGACAATAGCCACATCTGGCGTGAGTTGAAAATCTGCTAGCGGATATTTGATATTTGTTTTTCTATCCGAAATAACCGAGAAGGAGGTTACCTCAGAACCTGTTCCAGAAGTGGTTGGTATTGCAACAAGAATTGCCTTACCACGAAGGGCAGGAAATTTAACCACTCTCTTACTGGGATCGAAGAATTTTAGCTTTAAACTATCAAAATCTGCTTTTGGATGTTCATAGAATAACCACATTGCCTTTACAGCGTCCATGACAGAGCCGCCTCCCAGAGCAATAAGACAGTCAGGCTGGAATTTTCTCATCCTGTCTGCACCTCTCTTAGCCACTTCAATGTCTGGCTCAGATTCAATATCATAAAGCACTTCATATTGGATATTGCCAGGATGCTTTTCTAATTGATAAAGCACTTTATCGATCGACCCATTTTTCATTTGACTTGAACTTGTTACAATAAAAACTTTCGAAATTCCAGGAATGGAAGAAAGCACCTGAATGGAGTTTTTTTCAAAAAATATTTGTGATGGAACTTTAAACCATTGTGTCATGTTTCTCCTTTTTGCAACTTTTTTAATGTTTAATAGATTAGCTGTGCCGACATTCTGTGACACTGAGTTCCCTCCATATGTTCCGCACCCAATTGTTAAGGACGGCAAAGATGTGTTATAGATATCACCAATCGCACCATGGGTGGATGGTGTATTAACCATAATTCTTCCAGCTTTCATTCGAAGGGCAAAGGTATCAATCACATTTTGATTTGCTGTATGAATAGCTGCTGAGTGGCCAAGTCCCCCGTATTCAAGTGTTTCTTCAGCAATCAGCAGCCCTTCAGCCAAACTATTTACTTTATAGCAAGCGAGAATAGGGCTCAATTTTTCACAGGAGAGAGGATATTTCGGACCTACACCTTTTAATTCAACAATTAATATTTTTGTATTTATAGGAACATTCACTCCTGCCATTTTTGCAATCATATAGGCGGGTAACCCAACAATCAGTGGATTTAAAGAAGCACTTTTTTCATCTATAACAGCCTTTTCAATTATTTGTCTTTCTTCATTATTTAAGAAATAACAATTGTTTTCAATCAATTCTCGTTTTACTTCATCATAAATCTCATGGTCAATTATAAGTGCTTGTTCAGAGGCACAAATCATTCCATTGTCAAATGTTTTGGATAGAATAATGTCATTTACGGCTCGTTTAATATTTGCACTTTTCTCAATATAACAAGGAACATTTCCAGCTCCAACACCAAGTGCTGGTTTTCCTGAACTATATGCCGCTTTCACTAAGTTAGGTCCACCTGTCGCAAGGATGAGAGAAATCTTTGGATGTTTCATTAGGGTCTGAAATGCTTCGTGGGAGGGGATTTCAATCCATTGGATGCAATTCCCGGGTGCTCCTGCCTTTATTGCAGCTGCTTTGAGAAGCTTTGCAGTTTCAACACAGCATTTTTGCGCATATTTCGGAAAGGCAAAGATAATTGGATTCCTAGTTTTAAGAGATATCAATGCTTTAAAGATAACAGTGGATGTTGGATTCGTGATAGGGATAACACCAGCTATGACACCTACTGGCTCGGCCATCTCTACCATCCCCTCATGCTCATTTTCACTGATTACTCCAACTGTTTTTAGATCTCTAATGTTGTTGTAGATGAACTCTGTCGCAAACATATTTTTGAATACCTTATCTTCATATACCCCTCTTCGTGTTTCTTCCACAGCAAGCTTTGCCAAATCTTTGTGGTGCTCAAGGGCAGTATAGGCCATTTGCTTGACGATTTCGTCCACAATTTCTTGATTGTAGCAGCGATATTCCGCTAACGCCTTTGCTCCATTTTTAGCGAGGATATCAATACTTGCTTCAACATGTTGTTTCTCGTTTACAACTCTTTCTTCGACTGCCATTTCAAATCCCTCCAAATCTATCTTTCCAAGAAGAAATGTTCTTTTTAATCCATTAATCTTTACTGGCTAAAATATATCATGTTGATTAATGCAAATTTTGTCGAAATACGCCAAAAAACGAATGAATATTCATTCATTTTTTAAAGTTTCACAAAATGTTCAAATACTACCCTATTCCACTCAAAAGAACATAAAAACCGCACCCCATTATTTAGGGATGCGGTTCTTAAAATAAATCAACCTGTATTACGTAATCCAGCTGATATTCCACTGATTGTAAGAAGTACCTCAGTGATTAATTCCTCTGAAGGCTCTTCCTGATTTCTTAATTGTTTAATTAATTCAACCTGTAAAAAGTTCAAAGGATCCACATAAGGATTTCTTCGATAAACAGAGTCTTTAATGTTTGGGGTGTGATCAAGCAATTCTTTATCACCTGTTATTTTAAGCAGAACCTCTTTTGTTTTTTCGTACTCTTCAAGAATATTAGAAAAAATTCGCTCAGCAATCTTTTGGTCTTCCACTAGTGATAAATATTCCTTGGCTGTTGTGATATCTGCTTTCATCAATGCCATTTGAAGGTTATCAATCGTTGAGCGGAAAAATGGCCACTTTTCATACATCTTCTTCAATTGCTGTAGATTTTGTTCACCTTTTGAAGCATAGCTATCTAATCCCGTACCTGCAGCATACCATGCAGGAAGAAGCTGCCTGCTTTGTGTCCAAGCAAACACCCAAGGAATAGCTCTCAAATCCTCAAATCGACCGCGGTTTTTCCTGCTCATCGGTCTAGAACCAATGTTTAAGTCCCCAAGTTCTCTTAATGGAGTTGCTTCATTAAAATAAGTTAGGAAGTCTGAATCTCCAAAAACAAGTGATTGATATTTCTTTAGAGAAACGCCAGAAATCTCTTCTATGGCTAATTCCCATGATTCATCCCTCAAGTTTCCATGTTCTGCCTCTTTTGAAACATGAGCTGTCGCCAGCATAAGGGTCGAGGTTGCCTGCTCTAAACTACGATAAGCAATATCTTCAAGCAAATAACGCGAAGACAGCACTTCACCTTGTTCGGTAATTTTCACTCCATCACCAATTGTTTCAGCCGGTTGTGAAAGTAGACTTTTATTAAGTGGACCGCCCCCACGACCAAGAGATCCCCCTCGTCCATGGAAAAACTTCAACCCAATTTGATATTTATTGGCCATTTCATGAATTTCAAGCTGTGCCTTATATAACTTCCAATTTGCTGTTAACGTACCGCCATCCTTACTACCATCTGAATATCCAAGCATGATCTCCTGTTGATTGTTCATTACTTCTAGATGATTTCGATAAACAGGCATGTTGAACAAAGTTTCCATAATTTCTGGACCAGCTGTTAAATCATCAATCGTTTCAAGTAATGGTGCTACATTTAATTGACTTTCAACTGTTCCGTCGGCATGAAGACGGTAAATACCTGCCTCTTTTGCTAATACAAGTACTTCAAGTAAATCACTTGGCGATTTTGTCATACTAACAAGATAAACGGAAATCGAGCGTGCACCAAATTCTTTATGTGCATTTCTGATCATATGAAATACCTGAATCATTTGCTGTGTTTCAGGTGTATAATCTTCATTTAATAATAGAAGCGGCCTTGGGTCCATTAAAATACTTTCTAGCAGCTTGACCTTTTCATCTTCTGAAAGCTCTGCATAATTATCAGAAATGCGTACTTTTCGCAAAATTTCTGTAATGGCTGCCTCGTGTTCACCACTATGATTGCGAATATCAAGTGTAGCTAAATGGAAGCCGAAAAGCTGTACCTGACGTATTAACTTTTGGATTGTCTTCAACTCATGTGCTGCAGGATGATGGTTATTTAAACTTCTTTTAACTAAGTATAAATCTTCTAATAACTCCTCTGCTGAAAGATATCCTAGTTCAGATTTGCCCACTTGTTTTAATCTTTCAATAATAATGGCAAATTTTCTGCGATACACTTCTGATTTAATTGGCCATTTCATGTCATCTGTTAGGAACTTGTCCTCTTCAACGTCTAGGGATTGAATTAATTCTGTACTAACTTCTACCCTTGTTGTGGAATGACTATAACGTTTCATTAAATCGACAAGGACGTTTTTATATTTCTTTAAGACAAGCTTACGCTGCTTTTGTAATGTTGCCCATGTAACGTCAGGAGTAACGTTTGGGTTGCCATCCCGATCGCCGCCAATCCAAGAACCAAATTTAAGAAAATTAGGCACGTCCCATTTATTCGTTGAGTAATTCTTCTCTAAACAATCTTCGACTTCACGGTGTATTTCAGGAAGAACTTCAAACAAGGTCTGATCGAAATAATACAGCCCGTTTCTCACCTCATCCAATACAGTCGGCTTATTATGGCGAAGTTCATCTGTTTGCCAAAGAATGGTTACTTCATTAAACAAACTCTCTTCTAGCTTCCGACGTTCTCTTTTTGTTAAGAGAGGATGATCTAGTTTCTTTAATAAAGCGGCTATACGTTGTTGTATTTCCAAAATTGAACGTTTCGCTGCCTCTGTAGGATGCGCTGTAATAACCAGCTCAAGGGACAATTTGTTTAAGACATTTTGAATCATATCTTCGCTGATATTATTTTCCTTTAAAGAAAGAATGGCACTCTCAATGGAGTCGGGTTGAACGATTGTATCGTCCTCTAAATGGTATTGTCGCTTTCTCCGAATTCGGTGATTTTGTTCAGCTATGTTGATTAAATGAAAATACATTGAAAATGCGCGTATGACTTGTTTTCTCATTGGGCTGCTGAGGTTAGTAATCTCTTGTTTTAATTCAGAATAAATATCTTGATCATATTGGTTCCTAAGTGTTTTACACATAATACGTATTTTTTCTACTTTATCTAATAGCTCAGTTCCCCCATGACTGACAAGGATTTCACCAAGTATTTGTCCAAGTAATTTAACATCGCGGCGAAGTGGAAGACTGCTGTCATTCACTTTCAAATCTGTACTCATGCTTTCACCTTCCCTGTACTAGTTCAAAGACTAAATTTTTTATTTATTAATATAACATATCTTTTAGCCTTCTGTAAAAAAAATTTTTAGAATAGTTAAAAAAAGCAACCCGAAATTTATTCGGATTGCGTAAGTTGATTTTTTTATCTTTGGTTAAATTCCTCGAGTTTAGAGGAGATAGCTGCTGCCACTTCTTCTGTTGATTTCGGGATTGCATTTTTAAATAATGAATTGGCCAATGAACCTAATGCCCCACTGGCATTAATTTCAAGAAATCCAGTCAACAAAGTTTTATTCGTATTAAGTGCTTGTGCTTCAAAATAACCTTCACCAATATACTTTTCATTGGTCCGCCTTAATTCAAAGCTTACTCTAGTTGGTTCATTCCACTCTTTAATATCAATTACAAGGCTTACCTTTTTTTTCATGATACCAAGGTCACTTTTAAACTCCCATGTAATTAAAGTCTCATTTATTTGCTCATGTTGGATATATCCTGGAACGAGTGGTGCCCAATTATTTGCATCCCTGACGAAGTCCCAGATTACGTTTATGGGGATAGCTAATTCTATTTGTTGCATTTCGCTAGGCATTCGGTATCCCTCTTTCTTATTAATTGTAAAAGACCTTCATTATTCTGAAGGTCTTTTTTTTATTTATATGATTCATGGTGACTTTATAGACAAAAAGATTGATTATCAACTTGGTATCTTTTAAGATTTAGGTTAATTGACTGTTATATATTTCAATTTTTGAGTTTGGAGGTAAATGTTGGTGAAAGCCTTTCAGTATGTACTATTTTTTATTGGATTAACACTTTTCGGTTTAGGGAATGCCATTGCAGTAAAAGTGAAATATGTTGGTTTACACCCCTGGGAGGTTTTAAATGTAGCCTTGTATGAACATTTTGGACTTACCATAGGGACTTGGGGAGTTATATGCGGATTAGTCTTGATTAGCATATCCTTTTTTACGGCTCGAAGATATATTAGCGTTGGAACTTTCCTAAATGCCCTTTTAATTGGACCCATTATGGACTTCTTTCTATGGTTAAACATATTACCTGAGGCTACAAATTCTTGGATTGATTATTTGATATTACTCGTTGCTATTGTAATTGCTGGGATCGGCGGAGGTATGTATGTTGCGGCAGGTCTTGGCGCCGGACCTCGGGATGGTTTTATGCTCTCTATTTCAAATAAAACAAAATTATCTGTTAGTCAAGCACGTATGCTGGTTGAAAGCTTTGTGCTAATAATTGGTTTTATATTGGGAGGACCAGTATTTATTGCAACCTTCGTATATACATTAATCCAAAGTCCAGTTTTCCAAAAATCTTTAGTACTCTTTACTAGTTTGGGTGAACTATATAAAAATAAGAAAAAACCAATTAGAGAAGACGTGTATCTATAGGATACACGTCTTCTCTAATACAGCTATATAACTTCAACTCTATCACTACTAAAATCTCGATAATAATTTTGGGTAGCTAAGTTATTTATGTTATGTTCATTTGCTTCAGCAAAGTAGGAAGATAATTTTCCTTCATAAACTAATTCTAAAGAGGATGATTCCTTAATGTCATCTGGTGTAACGAGCGACAACGGCTTTTGTTTATTGATTTTCACCCCAGACTCTTCAAGTAGGGCAGCAACAAAATGGGAACAAAAGAAGGCATTTTTGCGGTCTAACTCTAAATTGAACATAACAGCAAACAAACCTAATAGATTGTAGCGGTACTCACCTTTATTCTTTTCAATCTCCTCAATTTTTTGACAAATTGTATTATACTGGTTTTCCGAGATTGTACAGCAGTAGATAGCGCAATCGGCATTCCGGAAAATACCGCCACGGATATTTTCTCTAACAAAGCCAGCTAAGAAAGGATTACGGGGTCTTTTTCGACCAAAACTATAAACATCCCATAATTGATCATCAAGTGCAATGGAAGCATGATTATGTGGCTTCTTCGTATAAAGTTTAATCATTTTTGTTAAGACAGTCCCAGTATCCGTAAGAAGTACGTAAACCTTCCTCATCCTATATTCCCCCTTCATTTTTCTATAGGAAGGGATTTTTTTCGCTTTATCCCTTGATATTATATCTCATCTACTTCTATCATACAGTACATATCTCCTAGCATGAACAATCTCGAGTATTATTTTCAACTAAGACTTTAGACTTATCCGTATACAGAGATTCTCTTTATGCTCATAGATTATAATGTACTAAATTTAATTCCCCATAGAAACACATTTTTCCTGTTTTTTTTATAAAAATTTCCCAAATTTAACAATTCAAGCATAGGATAATACATTCATGATGAAAGGGGTGTAATAAATGGGATTATATATTAATAAAGGCAAACATCCTTCAGTCTATAAAAATAAAAAGAAAATACCTGAGCCAAATCAAAAGTTTGTGAGGAGGGATTCTCTTACTGAAGTTATAGACGAACAGCAAAAGGCAAATGTTTCACTCATTCATGCTATCAATGAAATGAAACACCAGTTTCTCAACCAAGAGATGGTACAAGCAAATCACTGGGATAAAGTCACTGATCAATTAAATGAACTTAGAACAAGTAATATGAAACATAATGAATATGAAGAATTAATTATTCATTTATTGAAAACACAAGAGGAATTGCAAAAACAATTATCCGAAAAAATTGATAAACAAGAAGAATTTCAACTAGGGGTATTAAATCGGTTGGACAAACAAGAAGCATTGACAGAGAAAATATCACGTCAATTAAATCATATTCGCTCAATCCTTTTTGAACGGACTAACTACCTTGCAGAAAAGATTGATGAAGGGTATAAAATTACTTCTTCATATGTTTACAATCTAATGACTGGATCAGACCAGCCTGTTACATTTTATTTAATGAACAATAAAAAAGTAGAAAAATAGAAGTAGGTCCAGGTGCCATTGGCACCTGTTTTTCATTTAGGCTGTGTTAAACTGGGCTGTTGATTTGTGCTCCAGGCGCTTCGCTTTCCGCAGGCGGTCCGGGAAGCCTCCTCGGAGCTAAAAGCGCCTGCGGGGTCTCCCCTGTCCCGTCCTCCTGCAGGAGTCTCGCGCTTTCCGCACAAATCAACAGAGTTCTAATATCAATATTCTCCTTTAACACAGCCTTCATTTAAATAGATCTTATTCTCTCATAGTATTGAACAAAGTTTTTTAGTAAATCTTTACCACATGTTGTTAATATGGATTCAGGGTGAAACTGAACTCCTTCAACTGGAAGCTCTTTATGTCTTAACGCCATAATTTCTCCATTCTTTGTCCAAGCCGAAATCTCAAGACAGTCTGG
Organism: Neobacillus sp. CF12; assembly: GCF_030348765.1. Taxonomy (GTDB): domain Bacteria; phylum Bacillota; class Bacilli; order Bacillales; family Cytobacillaceae; genus Neobacillus. The sequence goes on from NZ_JAUCEU010000007.1 coordinate 2,348,994, forward strand.
CAGTGTTTCTCGTTTCACAATTAATGAGTGATACCTCGTTGCGGGAAATGGATTTGGCAGCCCTTTAAAGATTGTTTTACCATCATGGTATATTTCTGAGGTCTTTCCATGCATTAATCGCTCTGCGGTGACAACATCCCCCTTGTAAACTTGAGCAATAGATTGGTGACCGAGACATACACCCAAAATCGGAATTTTCCCTGAAAATTCTTTGATTGCCTCTAGGCTAATACCTGCTTCATCAGGACTGCCTGGTCCTGGTGAAATCATTAAGAAATCAGGCTGTGACATTTTTATTTCAGCCAAAGTAGTTGTATCGTTCCGCTGGACAATTAACGTTTCCCCTATTTCCCCTAGATATTGAACCAAATTATAGGTAAATGAGTCATAATTATCGATCATAAATATCATTGTCTACTCACCTTTTCCAAAGACAATTACACTGCTATTCACTAGCACCTATATTTCATCATACATGAAATGTAAAAACAAAAGAAGCCCTTTCAAGTGAGAAAAGGGCTTCCAATATGAGATTAAAGTCTGAAGGTAACTTTTGCTATGAAATTTTCTTTAGTTCCTCTGATAACTGGAGGAAAGCTTCCTTATTTCTTTCTTGTAAGGAGAGGTCGATTTCCTTACGGAGTACTTCTCTTCTAAATTCAATCAAGGCGTGGTTTAAAAACATCTCAGCAATTACAGAATCGTTGTTTTCATCAGTTTGTTGTGGTGAATTTAATAATCTCTTTTCCATGGAAATCAACTCCTTGAGCTTTTTCTTATTATACAGTTAATTTTCTAAAAATTCAAATATTTTATTTATTATCAATAAAAAATTTTTTCTTGCCATTTATTCTATCAATTAATTTTTGCTCTATTATGCTTGTCTGTTGATTTCCACTCCACTAAGGAAAGCTTCTTTGAATAATCACCGCAGTGACAGGCGGTATTTGCCTGTCACGAGGCACTTCGCTTTCCACAGGCGGTTCGGGGAAGCCTCCTTGGGCCAAGTGATAAGCGGGGTCCTCCCCTGTCCCGTCCTCCTGCAGGACATTAAATTGCATCCTTGAATCCGCCCACGCACGAAGAAAATGCGATAGCATTTTCGAGGAGTCTTCGTGCCTTCCGCGCAAATCAACAGAGTGCCAAAAATTATAAAACAGCCGTAATTTAAGAAAAATTTAATAGTTTATTTAGATTGCTTTTATATCTTCTATTTAGACTACAGATGTAACATAAATATTGAATGGAGGATAAGAATATGAATAAGAAGCTTTTAGCTGCAATTGGAATTAGTGGGACGCTTATGTTAGGCAGTGTTTATTCAATTTCTGCGAATACATCTGGTTACGACCTATACAAAGAAGCATTAAAGAAAACACATAGTGCTGACAGTGCAACATTAAATTTTAATCTTACACTCGAGGACAACAAAAAATCTATATTATCATCAGAGTCTATTTTCAAATCTGATTCAGTTAATCAGGTAAACTCAATCTCGACTCGTTTAGCGAATGAATCAGAAGTTAATATGATGAACATGTATAAGCAGGACGGGAATTGGTTCGTGATGAAAGACGGGCTTGATACTGTTTATAAAATGGATACTTCAAATAATCCACATCACAGAAATACTGCCGAATTAAAAGATGATGTTGAGAATCTGATTGATGTCATGACTAAAAATCTTCAACAACAAATTACAGTGGACGAAATGAAAAATGGCAATCACGAAATTAATCTTGATCTTACCGGTAAAGAAATTCCTCTTACTGCTAATGCCTTAAGTACGTTGATGATTAAACATGCTGTCATGATTCAAGACAATAACGACACTGAAAGTTCGGACTTTCACATTAAAACAAAAGTTCCTGAATTGGATCATGATATAACTGTTAAGCAAGTCAAACTTACCGCACAGGTAAACAACGAAAATTACATTGAACAACAGAAAGTCAAAGTCGTAGTAACAGGCAAAGATAAACAAGGCACTATCCATGAATTAGTTCTAAGTATGGATTTAAATGCATCTGATTACAATCAAACTACAGTAACACCTGTTGAAATTCCAACAGATAAAGTAGTCGAATTTGATCATGGTAAAAAATAAATTACATTGAGTAATGATTAGAGGGTGGCAAATTTGGAAAAAGCAGTCGTTATTACCGGACTAACAAAGCAGTATGAAAACGGCAGAGGAATACAGGACATTCAATTATCCATTGATCAGGGGGAAATAATGGGGGTACTTGGTCCAAATGGAGCAGGTAAGACAACATTATTAAAATGTATGACCGGTCTCACCTTACCGGATAGAGGAAGTGTAAAACTATTCGGTGTAGACCTTCTGAGTAATTATAAAAAAGCGATTACACCTGTTGGTGCGTTAATTGGACCGGCTGTTGCTTACGAAAACATGTCACCCTATAAAAATCTAAAAATGATATCTCGTTTATATTCGGGAATCTCCCATTCAGATATTGAAGAAGCATTGAGTCTGACTGGTTTAACACCTTATAAGGATGAAAAAGTATCTTCCTTTTCTATGGGAATGAAGCAGCGTTTTGGTATTGCCTCAGCCCTTATTTCCAAACCTAGTTTAATAATCTTAGATGAACCCACAAACGGTTTAGATATTGATGGATTACTGTTATTAAGAAAGACGATTCAGGAAATATCAAGAAAATCTGGAGTAACCTTTGTGATTTCCAGTCATCATATTTCAGAATTAGAGAAGCTATGCAATCGCTTTTGTTTTCTCATCCATGGTCAGGCCTCATTTTATGAAACTGGCAATGAGCCTTTAGAGGATGTCTATGTCAAGAAAGTGGAGGTAGAGAGGAAGATGAACACTATACTTGCAAATAGTATGAATGAGATACAAAAATTACTATCAAAAAAGATAACCAAACTGATTTTATTCGCTGCTTTCCTTCTACCTATGCTAACAAAGTTTCTTGTAAATAATCTATTTTTGATCGATTGGATGGCATTACCTACAGAAAATATTAATTTTACATTGTTGGATTTATTCATAACCATGTTCATTCCTCTTTACATTTTCATAGCCTCTACGGATATATTTACAGGAGAAGCAGAACGTGGAACCTTATTCCAAGTTAGGCCCATTAGTCGAATGGAAATGTTCCTTTCCAAATTAACCGCGATTGGCATCATAACCTTATTTGTTCTTTTATTAGAATGGTTGTCAGTGATGATTAGCAGTGCAATTTTTGATAGTACTTTTGAATTCACTACTATTGCTTCAACTCTAGGAGCATTTATTATTTCCTGGTTCCCCTTAATCGTTATCTCTGCATTTGCCATTATGGTAGCATTATTCATTCAGTCTAGTGTTCTTGCGATTTCTAGCATGTTTGTCCTATATTTAGTCATGATGTTTATTCCGTATATACTTCCCGCTTCCTTGTATTTGCTTCCATCTTCGTATTTAGATTGGTATATGCAGTGGCTTGGTGATGTGTCATTTCGTTGGATTTTGCAAACTGTCACCTATTTGTGCTCTTCTTTCGCATTGTTTTTTTCATTAGGCTATTATATGTTTAATAGAAAAGAAGCCTAAACTAAAAGGGTGCTATTTCAATGTCTATTAAACTCCGGCTAATCTTATCAAATATTGCGATGATCACCGTTCCAATCATCTTGTTCATGATTACATCATTTCTTTTAATGATTGTTTTCCTCGGTGATATTCGGGAAATTGCTGAATTTTTACCAGAAAGTCATAGTTACCATAAAACAAAACAAAAGGACACATTGTTGTTTCTAGCATTAAAAGAAAAGTCCGCATCTAATCCAAAGGAATTGTTAAGTAAGGAGTATTTAGAAACACTAGACACTGACCTTGAAAAAATCGATTCTGGATTAGTTATCCGTAAAAATGATGATGTAATCTATGTAACGCCTGAACTTGAAAAAGTTCGTACACAAAACCTGCCCGATTTTGGAACAGAAAAAAGCTTTCGCAGCCTAGAAGAAATTGGTGATCAGACTTTTGCCATTAAGCAGCATGATTTTTACTTACAAGATGGAAGCGAAATCTCGTTATTTTTAATGAGAGACGCAAGTCCATGGAATAAGTTTGTACGGACCTTTTTCCCTATTCTTTTTGGGTTATGTTTATTGATTTTAATTGCAACAAATGGATTATTAGCTTATTTTGTATCCAAAAGTATTATCAAACCAATTAATCAATTAAAAAAAGCAGCCTATTTTATTAAAAGTGGAAATCTCGATCACTCCATTAAGCCAACAAAGAATGATGAGATTGGTCAACTAACCCAAGCATTTGAAGAAATGAGGATCCAATTAAAGGAGTCGCACGAGATTCAACAACAATATGAAGATAACCGCAAAGAATTAATTGCCCATATTTCGCATGATTTAAAAACACCGATTACATCAATAAAAGGCTATATAGAAGGAATACGCGATGGAGTGGCCGACACCCCTGAAAAGAGAACACGCTATATTCAAACCATTTATGCGAAAGCTGTTGATATGGATCATTTAATTGATGAATTGTTTCTATTCTCTAAACTAGATTTAGGCAAAGTACCATTTGAGTTTGAAAAAATTGATATTAAAGATTATTTAATAGATTATTTTGAGGAATTAAGCTTCGACCTCAGAAAACAAAACGTGGAATTAAATTTTCAATTTACTCCCACAGGCTGTTACGATGTTCTAATTGATCGAGAAAAGTTTAAACGAGTTCTTGCAAATATTATTAACAATAGCTTGAAGTATATGGAAAAGGATAAAAGAGAATTAATCATATCTATGCGTTCTACTAATGAGAACGTAGAGATTTCCATTGCTGATAATGGACCAGGTATTCCTGAGGAGTCGATTCCCTTCATTTTTAACCAGTTTTATCGTGCAGAACGATCGAGAAATAAATTAACCGGCGGCAGTGGTTTAGGGCTTTCGATTGCAAAAATGATCATCGAAGAACATAACGGTGTGATAAAATTAGAAAGCATTTTAAAGGTTGGAACAACTATTACCATTACTTTGCCGCATCATAACTGTTCTAAGGAGGCCAAATCATGAAAAAGATTTTAATTATTGAAGATGAAAAAAGTATTGCCGAGTTAGAACAGGATTATTTAGAGATTAACGGCTTCCATACTGAAATGGTTCATACGGGAGATATCGGTCTTCAGAAGGCGCTAACTAAAGATTTCGATTTAATTTTACTGGATGTTATGCTGCCAAACATTGACGGTTTTGAGATTTGCAAAAAAATTAGAAGTATTAAAGATATCCCAATTATTATGGTGACAGCAAAGAAAGAAGAAATAGATAAAATTAGAGGACTTGGGCTTGGTGCTGATGATTATTTAGTTAAGCCTTTTAGTCCCAATGAAATGGTTGCTAGAGTAAAAGCCCATTTATCCCGATATGAGAGATTATCGATGAAACAAAATCACGAATCCCAAGGAATATACATCCGTGGTTTATTCATAGACCGATCATCAAGGCGTGTATTTGTAAACAATCAAGAAATTACCTTAACCACAAAAGAATTCGACGTCCTCACCTTTCTTGCTTTAAACCCAGAACAGGTCTTCAGCAAAGATCACCTATTTGAGAGAATTTGGGGTTATGACAGCAACGGAGACGTCTCCACCGTAACCGTCCACATCCGCAAAATTAGAGAAAAAATCGAACATAATCCCTCCAACCCTGAATACATAGAAACCGTATGGGGATCTGGCTATCGTTTTCATTAAAATTTGGTGACACCTATTAGGTGTTTACCTTGGTGACAGGCACCACAAAAAGACATTGTCCACCCCAGGTGGACAATGTCTTTTTGTGTCAGTGTATTTGGCTTTGAAATAGAGCATTTCGGTTATTGAATTTTGTAACTAGTTTTATGAGGATTAGGTTGGCTATTAGTAAGCCAGCTCCTATTAGGAATAATATTATTGGACTTAAGAAGAACATCCCGCTTGCTTGACTTATGATAATCCCAACAATTGGTAACACGAGTAGTCCCCCGAATTGTTGGGCTTCCTGGAATGTTTTGACCTTGGCTGAGATTAAGACATTTAAAATGATATTAAACAAAACTAAAATTGGAATGACCCAAAACATTAAAATCATCCAGGTCGAGTTAAAATATAAGATTACTTTAAAGTACGGGTACGTTATGATATTTACAATAATAAAACTAATGATAAAGGCTGCAAAGGAAATACATAACGTTGGAATTATAGATGCTAGTACTTTACCAAGAAACAAGTCCTTAATTGAAATAGGAGCAAACAACAATGTTTCTAACGTATTTCTTTCCTTTTCACCCACAAAACTATTAGATGAAGTAACCATTGAGTTAATAATCGCTACCATTAAGAAAAACGGTATCATCATTAAGGTCAAGAAAAAAAATACAAATTTATAGTTAAGAGTTGGTAAAGCTGACAGTGTATTCCTCATTTCCTCATTAGGAAATTCATTAATAAATGCATTTATTGGTTTTTCTATATCCTGGGCAGAGGATCCAACCAAATCAAATCGAAGTCCGAAAAATGCAATACAGGATGGTATAACGATACAAATGAGTAAGGCAGTTATGATCATCGGAACCCAAACCTTTTTGGATGAGAAGGTTGCTTTAATATCTTTCTGCACAATGGTTAGGATTATATTTTTATTCACCCTCTCCACCTCCCCTAATTTTGAAATAAATAGCCTCAAGACTTCTATTGGTTATCTCACAATTATGTACCCATGACTCACTAAGTATATTCGTCAATAAAGGGGTAATCTCTTCCTTCGAGGCAAGATTAAATTCCAATACATTAGGTCTTTTCCTACTGAATGTATATCCCTTGTAACTTTGGCTATTAAGAGGTCTAAGTCCCGTTTCTACAACTAACCTGACTTCCTTTAAATATTTCCCTTCTAACTCATCCTTCGTTCCTTTTTCGATTATCCTGCCCTCATTCAGGAACAAGTACGAATCACAGATTGTTTCTAGTTGATGCAGAACATGAGAGCATATTAAGATGGTTACACCATCTTCTTGATTCACTTTACGTAAATAATGTATTACTTCATTGATTCCTTCTGGATCCAGTCCATTTGTCGGTTCATCCAGAAATAGAAGTTTAGGCTTATGCAATAGAGCCTTGGCAAGTGCAACTCTTTTCTTCATACCAGTTGAAAAGCTCCCAACTAGTTGGTCTTTATGGTTAAACATCTCAAATTGTTTGAGCAAATGTGTTATTCGCTTTTGATCGTATTTACCATATATCTTTGAAAAGAAAACTAGATTGTCCCATGCCGTCATATCATGATAAAGACTAGCACTTTCCGTTACAATTCCAACTCTTTCCCTAATTTTATCTCCTTGCATATTAGGGTCGAAATTCATAACCTTCATATTTCCATGTGTTGCCTCAATTACTCCATTTAATAAACGGATAATGGTTGTTTTTCCAGCCCCGTTTGGACCAAGTAATCCATTGATACTTCCTTCTTTAATTGTGAATGAGACATCTTTTAATATTTCACGATTGTTAAATTGTTTACTAACTTTATTTACCTCTATAATATTGGTCAAAGTTTCTCCCCCCTTAAACGTTTCTCCTTTTGTATAACGATTAATGACGTGAATTCGTTCACAAAAAATTAATATTTTTTTTATAGACTTGATATTAAAGAATGACCATATGTTCGAAAGGTTTTTATCTACGTGGTGCCGAATAGAATGTAGAAATAAAAATAGAGGAGAATCCTAATGTCAACTAAAAAAGGGACCATTCTGGTTGTTGAGGATGAAGAAAAGATTGCAAGAGTATTGGAACTTGAGCTTGAGTATGAAGGCTATTCAGTAACAAAAGTAATGGATGGTTTTGAGGCTCTAGAGGCCTTTCGTACCAGAAATTGGGATTTAATATTATTGGATGTCATGCTGCCAGGATTAAGCGGGATTGAGATTCTTCGGAGGATTCGCAATGATGATCTCCTTACACCTGTCATTCTTTTAACAGCAAAGAGTTCTGTTGAAGACAAAGTGTCGGGTCTTGACCTAGGAGCCAATGATTATATCACAAAGCCATTTCAAATAGAGGAACTGTTAGCGAGAATCCGTGCTGCATTAAGAATCAAACTAGCAGAACAACCACAGACTGAGGACAGTGACCTGTTGCGGTTTGCTGATTTAAGTATTAATCAAAAATCAAGAGAAGTGATAAGAGCTGGCGAAGCGATTGAGTTGACTCCAAGAGAATTTGATTTACTCGTCTATCTTATGATTAATAAAAGACAGGTGTTGAGCAGGGACCAAATATTAGAGGCAGTATGGGGATATGACTTTTTCGGAGATACAAATGTAGTTGACGTTTATATACGTTATGTAAGAAAAAAAATTGATCTCCCGCATTTACCCTCACTAATTCACACTGTTCGAGGCGTTGGTTATGTGATGAAGGATTCCAAATGAAACTACGAAATAAAATCAACCTTTATACAGCCTTTTTGTTTGCCTTGCTACTGTTGCTCATAAATATTACCATTTATTATACATTTAGCACGTTACTCCTCGACAGCGAACTTACCACCGCACATAAGGAGATGGAAAAAGTATCCGATAATTTCGGAGAATCTCTAGGAAAAGTTCCCGATGATTCCCTTCTTAGATCCTATGTTCCTATCAACGGAATGATTCAAATTGTGACGGAGGATAACAAAAACTCGCCTGCGGTTATGAGTCCTGGTGAGCAAAACCTAAGTAAGAAGGAATCAGTATTTTATAAAAATGAAATCAGCAAAACAATTGAATACGAGGAACGTAAGTATACTTTTGAATCAATGCCTATCATCATGCCAGACGGTAGTGTTGCTAACCTTCAAATCACTAAAAGTATGGAGACATCAACAAATATTTTATCCATTCTTCGCCTTGTGTTAATCTTGGTTACACTACTTGCCCTGATTCCCGTTTTGATTTCAAGCCGGCTTCTTAGTAACTTTATTACAAAACCAGTTACGACCATGATTAAAACAATGACGGAAATACGGAAGAGCGGAACCTTCAAGCGACTCAAAGTAGAAGGTAAATCGAAAGACGAGCTCTTTCAAATGGGTCAAACATTTAACCATATGATTGACCTCTTAGAATTGAACTTTGAAAAACAGGAGCAGTTTGCTTCCAATGCTTCCCATGAACTTAAAACCCCTTTAACCATAATAGAGAGTTACGCGAGTCTTTTAAAAAGAAGGGGCTTAACGGAACCACAACTATTCACGGAATCGATTGAAGCTATTCATTCTGAAGCACTACGAATGAGGGAAATGACCGAGCAGCTCTTGATGTTAGCGAGGCATCATGAACAGTGGAATATCGAACTTAAGCAGGTGAATCTTAATCAGCTACTAAACCAAACTATAAAAACATTCAAGAATGCCTATAACAGGGAAATTAAGTTCAACACAGATAAGGAAGTTCCTATTTTCATTGAAAGTGATGAAAAAAAGCTCAAGCAAGTGTTGTTTATTTTTTTAGACAATGCAAGGAAATATAGTGATGACTCTATCTCAGTCGAACTTGGTTCAAGGAACGAAGAAATTTACATTAAAATAATCGATCATGGCATAGGTATCCAGGAAAGCGAAATTCCAAAGGTGTTTGACAGGTTTTATCGTGTAGATAAAGCTAGAAGCAGAAAACAGGGCGGTTCTGGTCTAGGTTTATCGATTGCCAAGGAAATTGCCGATGCAATAGGAATTGGATTACAACTAGAAAGTGCAGTTGGGATTGGAACTACTGCCACCCTTCTCTTTAAAAAAGTTTAAAAATGATCAAAATTCTCATCACTTTCTCATTTTTATATAAGAAAATAGATGTAAATAAGGGGAGTGAATAGAAATGAAAAAGATATCTTGGTTTTGGGTGGCAATTTGCTCTATAATCCTTGTTATTGCTTTTGTCAGCTTTCAGCAATACGGAAAACTTACGCCCTCAGCTGACATGTTAACAGAGGAGGAAGCCAAGGCGCTTGTTAAAGAGCGTTATCAAGGAAGTATTTCATCAATAAAATTATCCGATAAACAGTATCATATTGAACTAGAAAAAGAAAATCATCTTTATACGATAAAGCTAGAATCAACTAGTGGAAAAGTTTTATCTTTTACACAAACTGATTCAGAAACGTCCAAACCAACACCATCACAGACTCCCCCCCAAACGGTTGGGTTACCTGAAGAGAGAATAAGAGAAATTATCCTATCACAGGTGGTAAACGGAACAATCGCTTCATTAGAAAAAATAAATAACGGCTCTGATTCTTTTTATAAGGCCATTGTGAATGATAAAGAAAAGCAGACTACGATTACAGTAGACGCTATTTCAGGCACTGTCCTTTCCTCTACTTCAACTTTAATAAATGAACCTGCTAAGAGATTGACTGAAAACGATGCTGTTAAGATTGCAAGAACACAGGTACAGGGAGAGTTAGACGATATTTGGCTGGAAACTGAGAGCGACCAACCGTATTACCTCGTTAAGATAGAAACAAATGATGATCGTGAAGCAACCGTTCAAATTCACGCTATTACTGGGGATGTAAAAACAGTAGCCTGGGATGACCATGAAAATGAACCAAAGGGAAAAGACAAAAATGATGATGATTGATAATTCTTAGAAAACTAGTTTTTTCTCATTAATTTCTAATGTTTCTATCCTTTTACTCTCATTTTCAGTGGATATACTGAAATTGTAGAACGGTAATAGGAAAAAGGAGGAAATAATAAATGAAAAACAAATTTTTAATTGGTGCAGTAGCAGGTTTACTAGTTTTAGGTGGTGCAATTGCGGTTGGAGCCTCAAAGAATGATTCTCTTCCTGAGGATTCATCGTCCGTTATCAACCTTGAAACACAGAACTTACCCGAACTCAAAGAAGGTCAAGAATTGGAGCTCGAAACCGAACATGGTCAAACTTTTTATAAGATAGAAACTGATGATGACAGCAGTAATTCTTCCTCTGCCACATCAACAAATACTTCTGCACTATCTATTGAAGAAGCATCAAAAATCGCGACAAATGAAGTAAACGGAAAAATAACCAAGATTGAAAAAGAAATGGAACATGGCAGACTTGAATATAAATTTGAAATTCAGTCAGACCAAGGCGAGGCAGACGTTCGAGTAGATGCTGAAACTGGAAAAATCACAAGAGTAGAGTTTGATGATGACAGCAGAGATGATCGAGTCGAAGACGATGATGATGACAAAGGCAGAGGTAGAGGCAGAGGCAGTGACGATTAAATTAGAGAAAAAAGATAAGTTTTTAAAGGACAATCGATAAGTTGGTTGTCCTTTTTCACGTCCATATATATGTAATTTACACCTAGTTGTAATAATAAGTAAAAAGGGTATATATAATATGTTAATTACATCAATTAACCTGTTTACACTATCCGAATTATGGCAAAAAAGCTTATTATACGAAACCATAGGAGGTAGTTTATTTGGGTGAGTTATTTTCTGGTATCCCCTATTTACGAATGGGCGCTGGTGAACCATTGGTTTTTATTCATGGTCTTGGCGAAATAAAGGAAGGCTGGTCCAACCAGTTTGAGTTCGCAGAGCAGTACGATTTGATTATTCCAGATTTACGGGGACATGGGGAGTATATTACAACTGAGAAAATTTCCATTTCTAGCTTCGCATTCGATATTATTTGCTTGTTAAAGGGGCTCGGAATTGAAAGCGCTCACATTTGTGGATTATCAATGGGTGGGATGGTGGCACAAGAAATCTATCGTCAAGCACCAGAAATGTGTAGGTCCCTTATACTCGTAAGTACATTCCATTATGCACCCAAACGGTTTGGTGAGCTATTTTTAAAATTTCGTAAGGCTCGTGCAGAGTCTCTTTCCCTCCAAGAGCAAAAAAATATGGCAGCACGGGTTTGTCTCTACTCTTGGACTGAAAGTAACTTTGAGGATTTCTTTAAATTTTATCAGCCTAACCGTGAATTTTATCTGCCATCAATGAAAGCCTGTCTTGAGGTTAATAATCTATGTCTGCTTCCAAAAATTAAAGTTCCAACCTTAATAATTGGCGGACAATATGACGCAGTCACACCTGTCTGGATCCAATTATTAATGCATAAACAGATTAGGCACTCTGAATTTGTTATTTTTAGAAATACAGGACATATTGCTAAGCTCGAAGCAAAGAAATCCTTTAACGAGGTTCTGCGGAATTTTTTACACAAACAGAAAAAAGCAAGTTAAGGGAAGGAATCTCCCTTCCCTTTCTTCCCTTACTTATTATATAACCTTGTACTTACCTTTAGTACTATAATTTAGAGTGGATTTGAACGCGAAGAAGCCCATTCATCCACAACTACTGCAAACAATCCGGTTAATGCTAAGGAAACATGACCTGCTTCAACCAGTTTGTAAGTCTTATCTACACTAGAGACTAAATCCATGATAGGCAAGCTTTGAGGTTCTAGTACTAAATTATCATTAGACGAGGAAACCACAAGCATATTTGATTTAATATTTTTCAAATTTGCCTTCTTATCCCCTATCATTAATTCTCCCTTTACAAGCTTGTTTTCTTTAAAAAGATCATTTGATAATTGTCTAAATGCTTCACCTGCAAAAGGGACATGATCTGTCGTCCATTTATTCATACGACGCCATTTATCCACATAACGCTGATCATGCGCTCGGTTTAAAAGCGTGGAATAGTTAGTAAAATAAATAGGTGCAGACACTGCTCTAAATATTCCTTCCACATATGCAGGTGGGACAACCCCAAAAACATCAATGAAGCGATCAACATTAATGTTTCCTTCTTTGAGACCTTCTGCCCATTTATCCGGACCAACAATTGTACTAAAGTCAATTGGCACAGTGGCAACAATCAAATTTTTAATCGGTTCTTCCGCAATCGAAGCGTAAATAGAAGCAATTGTTCCACCTAAGCAATAACCAACAAGCGTTATCTCCTCCGCACCAGAATGGCGTATCGCACGCTTAACGGCAGTTCTTAAATACTTTTGGATATATGTATCCAAACCAATATTCTTATCTTCATAACCAGGTGTACCCCAGTCTAACAAATACACTTCATAACCACGGTTTGTAAGTCCCTCAATAACACTAGCCTTTGGGGCGATATCAAGGATATATGGTTTATTAAACAAAGAATAAACGAAGAATAAAGGAATTGCATATTTTTTTTGTTTGGCAGGATAATGCCATAGTACCGATTTATTTTTTTTCCAAACTTCATTTCTAGGAGTATGACCGATTTTCGGTTCCGGTTCATTTAACACTTGAAAAACATGCTTCCAACGCTTCATTTCTTTCTCAAGGTCTAACGGCGGAAATAAATTGGGTGATTCAACTGCCATTTTATTAACCTCCTTCTCTACTTTATTTTGATGAACCTGCTCCGGTTAAAACTAGTTCATCTCTTTTGTCTTTTTCAATCAACTCTTTAAGAATCTCAAATTCATCTTTAAAAGTATTTAATTTACTAAGTTCGATCTTCATCTCTTGTAGCTCATTTTGTATGTCTTTAGAATCTGCCAATTCTTTTTTCGTTTTAACTAACTCTGTTTTTAGCTGTTTTGTAAGTTTAATAATTTCCTTTGAAATCTCAACCACACTTTCAATTTCTTTGCTTTGTGATTTCATGGAATCTTGTAAATCCCAAATTTGTTCTTCGAGGGATTCAATTTTTTCTTCTGTTTGGATTGTTAATGTCGCAACATTAGCCAGATCGTTCTTCGTTGGGATATTAAGTACACCAGCAAGGGTTTCCTGATTTTTTCTAATTGCTTCAAGGTATCGGGATTGTGTTTGGGTCCCTACTTTTGACATTTTGACGAATTCAGTGTTATTTGTCCAAAGGTAAATAAAATCATTTATCTGTTTTTCCCACAATTCACTGTAATTTTTTAAAGAATCAAATGGATCATACGGTCTTTTTGTTGTCATCTAGTCCACCTCAATATAGTTATGATTTTGTAGATTCCGTACTATTCTTCATATATTGCTGAAAAGGAAATAGTGCAGATTTTACTTGCTTTTCAAATAGATTGACAAATATTTTTTGATTTTCATATAAAATATTTGTTGTCCCCTTTACACCTTGAATATATTTATCTCTGCTTCTCTTTCTAAAAGAAATATATTGTTCAACAGACTTTAAGTATGTGTCCAGTGCTAGACCATTCGTTAAAGCGCGACTTGGGGTTGTTAAAAGGAATGTGGTCTTATTCTGAATATCATCAACCACCTGGTTAAACTGTTCATATGATTTAATTGGGAAAAAATGTTGAATAGTAGTTGTGGTCATGAGTAATTCCTCACGAGCATATTTTTCCCATACAGAAAACTCTCTCCTAAATTGTTCAGTAATTACTTTGCTATTTTCCTGATTCCTTTTAATACTTTCAACATAATGTTTAGTTGCATTTAAGAATACTTCATCACGTTCATTTAAGCGTCCTGCCCATGCATCCATTTCATCAAAGGCGGCTTTCCACAATAATTCATAACTTGAAACTGATTCATTCCTATTATCCATATTTCCTTTCCTCCACTTGTTTAGTTATTAAATAGTTTCTTCAATTCATCTAGCTCATTTTCCAACGTTTTAATTTTGCAAACCTTTACATTCTTCCATTCATTTTCCATAAAATAAAGCATGTCCGATAAAGATGTATTAAGCTTTTTTAACTCGGTATTGTCTTTTTTCAGGTCCATGTTTAGCTCATACATGGTTTCTTCAAGGCTATCTATCTTTTCCAGACAATCTACTTTTCTTCCTGCAAGAGTCACAAATTCTTCCTTATTAGGAATATCTAATTCTGAAAGCCAATTTTTAATTACCTTTTGTTGGATAACGATTAGATCTAAGTGTTTCTCTAATGCTTTTCCGAATGCATGTGTAAAGGTAAGAGAATTGGTATATGTATGAACCCTCATATTCCACTCTTTTTCAAACTCTTTATAAAAATTTTCAGGGTCTTGATGTGTCGATTTCATAAGTTCCCTCTAATCTAACCGGTTAGTATGTTCTATCTATATTATAACAATTAGGTACAACAATGTACTAGGGTAAATTTTTTTATTTTTCAAAAATCTTATTAAATAATAGTTTCAAATAAGAATTGATGACTTATTTGAGAATCTTTTAAGTTCTTTAGTTATTTGAATAATCATATAATTGTCAATATCTAGTAATAAAGGAGTTGTTAAGAATGCCTATAACGAAGGCGAATGGAATTGATTTATATTATGAAGTTCACGGTGAAGGTGAACCGCTGTTATTAATCATGGGGTTATCACTTACTTCTAAATCATGGTTTCGAACAATCCCCGCGTTAAGTGAACACTATAAAGTGATCGTCTTTGATAATCGGGGTGTAGGTCTAAGCGGGAAACCTAATTCCCCCTATTCAATTGAATTAATGGCTGAAGACGCTAGAGCGGTTTTGGATGCAGTCGGTGTAGATTCAGCTCATGTTTATGGTATTTCTATGGGTGGAATGATTGCCCAAAGGCTGTCTATAAAATATCCTGAGCGCATTAAATCCCTCATCCTAGGCTGCACAACATCAGGCGGAGAAAAACATGTACAACCTGGTGCTGAGGTCTCCATGCTCATGCTATCTAGAGGCTCTTCTACTGCTACACCAGAAGAGATGGCCTGGGCAACCGCTCCAATTCTATACAGTCAATCTTTCATCGAAAATCATAGGGACCAAGTGGCAGAGGATGTCCAAAGGCGAATTGAAATCCCTGTACTGCCATATGCCTATATGCTGCAACTTCAAGCATGTCTTGCTCATGACACTTACAATGAGATTGACCAAATAAGAGTACCTGTTTTGGTTATTCATGGAGACGAAGATAAATTAGTACCCTATGAAAATGGTGTAACACTTGCTGAAAAAATACCAAATGCCGAATTCCTAACGATAAAGGGTGCAGGTCACATCTATGTAACAGAAGCCAATGATTTAGTAAATAAAAGGGTCTTAGAGTTTCTAAACAACCATTAAAATAATAAATGCCCAATCATTTTGACTGGGCATTTCTATTTTTATTGAACGCAAGCACTTGTTCCTCCATCCACAACAAGAACATGTCCATAAACATAATTAGAAGCATCAGAAGCTAAAAATAAAGCTGGGCCTTTCATATCATCATCAGATCCAAATCGTCCTGCTGGTGTTCTCTCAAGAATTTTTTCCCCTGAATAATCTAATACCCCTTTTGCCATCTTTGTTGGGAAGAATCCAGGCGCAATGGCGTTGACATGAATGTTATATGGTGCTAGTTTTACAGCCAAATCTTTAGTAAGTGTAATGACTGCTCCTTTACTCGTTGAATAGCCAATTGCATCCATCACGGTTGGGTCTTGACCGCCCAATCCTGCTATCGAAGCAATATTTATGATTTTTCCAGATCGCTGCTCCTTCATGATTTTCCCAACTGCCTGCGAAAATAAAAATACTGCCTTAAGGTTGATATTCATTACCTTATCCCATTTGTCTGCAGGCATTTCTAACGCAGGAGCTCCCCAACTTACCCCACTATTATTGACCAAAATATCGATTCGGCCAAACTCTTTCATAGTCTCATCAACGACATATTGTATTTCTTCTTGGTTAGATACATCACATTTTAAGGCAAGAGAGCGAACTCCTTTTGCATTTAAACTTTCACTTATTTCCTGGCATGCTTCTAAATTCCGTGAACAAATTACTACATTTGCTCCAGCATCCGCATATGCCTCAGCGATTTGTTCACCAAGTCCTCTTCCCCCACCCGTTACAATGGCTGTTTTACCTTTTAGGCTAAATAGATCTTTACTATTCATCTTTATTAACCTCCAAATAATTCATTATCCTCTTTATCTTAATATATTTAATTTTATTAAAATAGGAATATTTACTAATTTTCATAGAAATGTAACTAGTTATTTACTTAATAGAAAAATCAATTGTTTTATAAGCCACGAAAAAGGTAAGTAGAGAAAAAATGGCCTCCTTCAACCCGAATATGAAAATGGAACTGCTAAATATAAAAAAGTTAAAAAACAACACAATTTGTCCAATTGAAAAAGGGGTTCGTTTACTAAATAAAATGGCCAAAACCTCTGTACCATCTAAAGACCCTCCAAAACGAATAACAATGCCTACACCTAATCCTAGGATAACCCCACCTAGAACTATTACTAGAAATGAGTTATTTATTAAAGAAGGATATGGTTCTAGAATATGAGTACCGATTGATAACACCAAAATAGCAAAAAGGCTTAGAATCAGAAATCTTTTTCCCAAATAAGAATATCCTAATAAGAAAAAGGGAGTATTTAAGAGTAGAAGAGACAAACCAATCTCAATGCTAGAAATATGAGAGAGCATAATGCTAACTCCGACGATACCACCGTCAATTATATTATTCTTTACTAAAATTAACTGCAATGAAATTGCTACAAGCGAAGCACCGCAGAAGATGTAAAATACTCTTTTCGTAATAGATATATAGGCAGATCTGCTATAACTTTGATAATAATGTTCTCTCTTCTTATACATACTCTGCCCCTTTAGTCCAATTTGTCTCTGCTTTGTATGGTTCATTATATTCTTCTTCACAAGAAAAATGCCCGTCCAATTGGACAGGCATTTTTCTTTGATTACCTTTTAAGCTTTTATCTTAGCAAGCTCTTCATTTCGAAGAACCCTTCGTAGTAACTTACCAACAGAAGATTAAGGTAAAATATAATGAGAGTGAAATTTTTTTGTCAAAACCTCCCTGATTTAAAAATGGAATAAAGGAGGAAGAGGAACATTGTAGTAACTATGCCGAAGCCTATTTCTATTACTGGCATTTTGTATAACAGTGCAGATGTTTGACCTGAAAGTGATGCGCCAATGATAATTCCTACTAAAATAATACTAAAGGATAGCAGTACTATACTAAAGGAGAGTCTGTTGCTGATTCGATTAAGTTTATTAAGGACCGGTTCCATTTCAGGTGTTGATATTTCTATCTGCATCTTCCCTTTTTTCATAACAGAAGTAAATTCTTTTATCGTCCTTGGGAATTCATGAAGGATATCTCCATATTCTGTAAAGTTAGACCAGGCAAACTCCGCCATATTTTTAGGCTTAAAGCGATCCATGAGTAATTGCTTTCCAAATGGTTCTGCAACTGCTAAAATACTAATTTCGTGGTTAAGCTTTTCAACAGTGCCCTCCAATGTTAGAAGCGTTTTTCCTAATATCGTTAAATCTGTTGGTATCGTTATTTTGTGACGATAAGCAACCGAAAAGAGTTCATTCACTGCAGTTCCTACACTCATTTGACTAAAGGGAACATCCAGGTACTTTTCTCTGAGTTTATCGACGTCTGAATGTAACTGTTTTACATTTACGTCATCTGGTACAAGCCCCATGCTAGTAATGGCCCTTACTACTTCTGTTGTGTTTTT